>DATHUD010000910.1:0-28576 GCA_035462575.1 Thermoanaerobaculia bacterium
GCCGCGCGCGGCTGCGGGGATCTGCGAGCATCCCCGAGCGCGGGTCCAGCACCATCATGGCGACCCCTTCGAGGTGGAGCGCCAGGTCGATCTCCCGGGAGACGAGGCTCGCGAGGCTCGCCACCTCGTTGATCGAGCGGATCCGCTCAACGAGGAGGGTCAGGATCTGCCGGGCGTCATACTGCTCGCGGAAGAAGCGGCGATCGATCGCGTCGAGCAGCATCTTCCGGTAGCGCAGGGTGACGATGCCCATGGCGATGCCGGACAGCAGGAGGAACACCCGCGCCCCCGAGAAGAGATCCACCAGCGACTCGTCGCGGTGAACGTACAGATACCCGGACAGGGCGACGACGGGCACGGCCACGAGGGCGAGGACCGAGGACCGGGCGAGAAGGTACTGCAGAGCCCGCCGGGCGATCAGCTTCACGTCCAGAACGCGGTGGACGAGCACGGCGTACGGGACCGTGAACGGCAGCGTGAGGACGAGCGAGCTGCACCCGATGATGATCGCGAGCTTCACGTCCGGATGCCTGCGCATCAACTGCTTGTAGGGACCGATGAACAGCTCCAGAAGGATCTGGATCAACATCGGCCCGAAGGTCAGGGCGAGCATCTGGAGGAACAGGCGGACGCGGCGCTGATCGAGCCCTTTCAACGCCCGGGCCTTCCAGGGGAGGACGGCAAAGGCCCCGGCGGTGAGCACCATGATCACGCTGTAGTACGCGCCCTGGCCCCGCTGGGGAACGATCCCGCCCAGTCCCTCCCACCACGCCTCTCCACCCGGCACCTGCCCCACGGTGAACCGCAGGAGGTTCAAGCCGAAAAGGACGAGGCCCGCGGCCGCGCTCACCCGGACGAAAATGTTCATCCGGCTCCGGACCTCTGCCGACGGCGGGTGGGGGAAGTCGCGGGCGAACATCCAGAGGTAGAACGCCATGAAGGCGTCGAGCTCCAGGGCGTCGACCGCCTGGAGAAGCCACACCTCCGAGCCGGCCCAGAGCTCGGCGAGCCTCCCCAGAGGCATGTTGCTCCAGGCCGTGGCCGCCGTGAGGAAGAACCCCCCGAGCGCCACCGCCCTCCGGTCGCCACGCCCTCCCACGAGGAGGAGGGCGGCGGTGACCCCGAACGCAAGGAGGAAGAAAAGATACAGGACGTAGGGGAAGAGAGGGTCGCGACCGGCCGACGCGCCGTAGGTCAGGAAGAACGCGGCAAGCCCCAGCGCCACCTTCAGGGAGGCGAGCGAGGGAACCAGCCGCGTCCAGAACCAGTTTTTCACGCGTCGGTCCGCCAGAGAGAGCGATCAGATCGGCGGCGGCGGCGGCGGACAGAAATCGGTGTCGGACGTCGCCTGCACCTGCACCGCGGACTCGTAGACGTTACCGGGCGTGATCGAAACCGAGCCGGAGGTCGTCGCCTTCACGGCGGCGAGGCTCCCGATCGCCCGGATCCGGTCGAGGATCTGAAGCGCCCAGACCGACCATTCCACGTCCACCATCCGAGGTGTGATCGCGTCGTAATACCACCGATGGAGCTCCAGCGCGGCCTCCTGGGTGACGCGGATCGCTCCGGCTCCCTGGCCGAACGCCACGTAGATCTGCGCCATGATGCCATCCTTTGTGTAAGCCATCTGCCCCTCCTTTTGAGAAAGCGCTGCCCTGGTTGTCGGTTCTGTCCGCGAGGACGACCTCAACGGTGGCGCCAGACAGTTCACAACAAAAGAAAGACATCATAAATGTTGCAGTAACTTGATTATAAGTCGAGATTCCCCGGGAGGTCAAGCATCCCGGCATACCCGATTGGCAATAAATATTTCTATTGGAGGAATCAGGCCGCGAGGCGCGAGCGGGTCGCGGCGAGCCGCTCCTTGAGCTCGCGGGCGGTCGCGGGGCGGCGCGAGAGCGTCTTGTGGAGCGCCGAGCGGAAGAAGTCTCCCAGCGCCTCCTCGTACTCGGGAAGCACCTGGGAGAATTCCGGCACGCGGCCGTGCCTTATGCGGTTCATGAGCTGCTGCATGTCGCCGCCGCTGAAGATCTTCCGGCCGAGCAGGCACTCGTAGAGGACGACCGCGAGGCTCCAGAGGTCGAAGCTGGCGTCCGCCGGCTGGCCGTTCAGGGCCTCGGGGGAGAGATAGCCCAGAGTGCCCACGAGCTGCCGGGAGACCGTGAGCGAGGTGGGGGTCCGGTTCCAGAGGGAGGTCGGCGGCAGGAGGACGGAATCCTCGTCGAGGTCCGCGGGAGTGGCGAAGTCGGTGTCCCGCCGCAGGTCGAACATGACGCGGGCGATGCCGAAGTCCATGAGCTTGGGGACGCCCGACCGGGTGTAGCCGATGTTGCTCGGCTTGATGTCCCGGTGGAGGATGTCCGCGGCGTGGAGCTGCGCCAGCGCCTCGGCCATGGCGAGGCCCAGCTCCACCGTCTCCATGGGATCGAGCCTCCCCTTCTCGATCTTCTGCGAGAGGGTCCCCCCCTCCAGAAGCTCCATCACGAGCATCGGCGTCCCCTGCCAGGTCTCCATGCCGTAGACGGGCGCGAGATGCGGGTGCGACACCGCCGCCGCGGTCCGCGCCTCCCGGCGCAGGCGCATGGCGTCCTCCGGCGAGACCCGCCGCAGGGTCTTGACCGCCACCGGCCGGCCGAGCGACAGGTCCGAGCCCCGGTAGACGATGCCCATGCCGCCGACGCCGATCCGCCGCTCGAAACGGAACTTGCCCGGCAACACGAAGGGCACGTGGGAGGCCTCGAGCTTGCGGCTGCACGAGCTGCAGAAGACGGTGAACGCCTGGTACAGCCGGCCGCAGTTGGGGCACTCCTTGGCCAGCTCGGCCGCCGCCGGCGACGAGGCCTCGGCCGAGTCGGCCGCCCCGGCGCCGCTCCCCTTCGAGTCCTGCCAGGAGGAGGAGCGGGACGATCCCAGCGACTTGCTCTGCTCGAGCTCCAGGGCCCAGGCGGCGCTGTTGGCGATCGCGCGCAGGAGCTGGCGGTCCTCTTTGAGGAACGGCAGCCCGCTCTTCTTCTCGCCGATCCCCAGGAGCCCCAGGAGCGAGCCGTCGCGGGCGAGGATCGGCACGATCAGCCGGTAGCCGCTGTCGACCAGCCAGTGCCGCTCCTTCTCCGGGAGCTTGGCCAGAGGGGAGCGCGCGTCCTCGAGATCGACCGTCAGCGGGTCGGACGCCGCGGCGATCAGGTTCGCGAGGTCCGAGGAGATGTCCAGCCGCCGGCTCCGGTTCCTGGGGTCGGCGAGCACCCCCGAGCGGGGGTCGAACGCCAGGAGCGAGACCCCCTCGGGGTGGAGCGCCAGATCGACCTCGCGGGTGATCAGGAGAGAGAGGTCGTCCACCCCGTTCGTGGCGCGGATCCGCTCGACGAGGAGGGTCAGGATCCGCCGCGCGTCGTACTGCTCGCGGAAGAACTGCCGGTCGATCGAGTCGAGGAGGGTCTTCCTGTAGCGCAACGCCGAGAACCCGACGATCGCGGCGGAGACGAGGAGCGGCAGCCGGGTGCCGGAGAAGATCTCCTCGAGCCGCTGCTCGCGCTGGCGGTAGAGATAGACCGAGATCGCGGCGAGCGGCACCACGGCGAGCCCGATCGCCGTATAGCGGGCAAAGGCGTACTGGACCGCCCGCCGGGCGATCAGCCGGACGTTCAGCACCTTGGTGACGAGGACGGCGTAGCCCGTGGTGAAGGGGACGGAGCAGAACGCCAGGAACATCGCCACGTAGAGCGGATGGAACGGCTGGGGGATCGGCAGCGGCTCCGCCAGCCAGGTGGCGACAGCGTCCGCCAGGATGAACAGGAACAGCGGGGCCATGCCGGCCAGGCCCGCGGCAAAGACCCAGATCCGCCGCCTCTCCTCCTCCGGCGCGGTGCGCGCCCGGCCGAGGAGGACGGCCAGGGCGAGCGTCGCCAGGCTGAGGACCAGCCCGTAGTAGAGGTAGCTCGGCTTGAGCGGAGCGACCGTGCCCAGAGGGACCCCCGGCTGCTCCAGGAGGACCGCCAGGCGGAGGACGAACTGGCCGAGCTCCACGGCGAACAGGACCACGCCCAGGACCAGGGAGGCCAGGGCCCCGGCTTCGACGAGCCGCCTCAGGCGCCGAGAGACCGGGCTCGCCGGGAACTCCCCCACGAAACGCCAGAAGAAGTACGGCAGGAAGGCGTCGACGTGCAGGCTCGACAGCACCAGGGCCGGCAGGCCCAGACCGCCCCACTCGGCCGTCGCGAGGCGCAGGAGAGGGCGGTTCGCGAACGAGGTCGCGAGCAGGAGGAACGCGATCCCCAGATGGGCGGACCGCCGGTCCCCCCGGCCGCCGGCCCAGAGCAGACCTCCCCCCACCGCGTAGCTGAGCAGGGGGAGGAGGAGCAGGAGCTGGGGGAGAATCGTCGCGACGGCCCGGTCCGTGGAGGACGGGAGCCCCCAGAAGAAGCCGAAGAGCGCGACGAGGAGCTTCAGGCCGACCAGCGCGAGAAGCAGGCGTTCCCAGATCTGGCTTCGCAAGCGGTGGCCGACCTCCTGGCGTAGAGTCCCCGGCTAGATGCTCGGGTCCGGACAGTGCGGGCACTCGGAGGTCACGGAGGACTCGACCTCCCGGCAGGCCTCCGTGCAATCCACGGCCTCGATCTTACCCTTGTTCTTGTCCTTCGACTTCTTCGCCGCCAACCGGCCGATCTCGTGGAACTTCTTCTGGATCTTCCGGCCGTCTTCCTCCTCCCAGATGTCGATCGGCCGCGTCGCGACCTTCTTCCCGGGAGTCACGACCCACTCGGAGTAGCGCGTGCGCAACGCCGCCTCGACCTCCGCCGTGACCGGCGCCCCCGAGCCATCCCCCACCAGTCGAACGATCTGCTCCAGGATCTCGCTCTGAGTCGGCATGAAAACCTCCCTTGACCGCGCGGGTCGATGTTCAGACATCATTTAATCTGATCATCCTGAATATAAGGTGAGGAGGCGAAACGGTCAACCTTTCCGGAAAGAAAAAAGGCGCCCCGCTCGTCACGGGACGCCTTTTCCCAGTTATTTACCGGGTGCAAAATTCAATATTTGACGCTGCAACCGTACGGCTTGGTGCTCGCCGGGTCGGGGTTCTTGCCCGACTTCTCGGCGAACAGGCCGGCGTTCACGAAGTTGGACCGCTGGTCCTTGGCCTTGCGGCCCGGAGGATCGTCGTCGATCGCGCCGTTGTAGGCGATCGTGCCGTCCTTGTCGATGATGAAGAGGTGGGGCGTCGTCTTCGCGTCATACGCCTTGCCGGTCTTGCCGGTCTCGTCGTAGAGGATGGCGTAGTTGACGCCGTTCTTCTTCGCCCACGCCTGGTGCTCCGCGGGCTTCAGGTAGTTCCCGTGGCTCGCGCTCGTGCTGTTGATGCCGAGCCAGACGACCTCGCCGTGCTTCTTCACCAGCTCGGACATGGTCTTCTCGCGGGCGTGGCGGTCCGAGAAGGGGCACTCGGGGTTCACCCACTCGAGCACCACGACCTTGCCCTTGTAGTCGGCGAGCGAGTAGGTCTTGCCGTCGATGCCCTTCAAGGAGAAGGCCGGGGCCTTCTCGCCGACGGTGCCGGCGGCGTTCGCGGGGACGGACGCCACCACCAGGGCGGCCACCAAGAGGGACAGGATCCAGTTTCTACGCATCTCAATCTCCTGTGAGTCGGGTGGTGATCCGTGGCTCCGCGGCCTCTCCCGGCCGCGGAGTCAGACGGTTGTCGTCGGCCAGCCAGAGGACGGCGGCGGCGCACGCCGCCAGCGCCATGGCCAGGCCGAATCTTAGCGCATTCTTGTGGACGGCCCGGTGGCGCAGCCACGCGAAGAGGGCCATTCCGATCAGGGTGAGCTCGATCCAGGCGAGCCCCTCGGGCGTGACCTGGCGGGAGAGGGAGTAGAGCAGCCAGAGCACGCTCGCCCCGGCAAGGAACCCCAGTCCCTCGAGGAGGATGCGGGACCACCGCCCGGGAGCGGGGAGGGCGCGAAGGGCCGAGGGGACGAAGACGAGGAGCAGGTACGGGAGCGCGAGCCCCACCCCCAGGGCCGCAAAGACCGCGAAGAGCACCGCCGGGCCCTTCCCGGCCGCGAACCCCACCGGCTCGTCGAGCGCCGGGAGCGTCCAGGCGAGGGCGAGCGGCACGGTGAAGAGGCCGGTCAGGAGGTGCCGGGCCGTGCCCGGGCGCTCCGCCCCGCCCTCCGGAGCCACGGCCAGCGGGACCTCCACCAGGCTCCAGAGGTTCAACATGAGAACCAGGGCGGCCACCAGGAGGACGGCCGCCACCGCCGGCTCCTCAAGCTGCGCGCCCCAGCCCACGGGGAACCCCGCCCGCACTCCCCACACCGCGAGGGCCGCCGCCACGAAGATTCCGCCGAGCACGCCCGTGGCCGCGGCCGCGGCCCGCTCGCGCACGGTGGGCTTCCCCGCCGGATCGGCGCGCATCGCGAGCAACCCGCCCAGGAGCACGGCGAGCACCGTGGGAGTCCCGTTGAGCAGGAGGCCGCCCAGGAGCGCCTGGAGCAGGAGCCCGAGCAGCCGCTCGCGGTAGGCGGCCTCGGTCTCTCCCGCCGGTGCCGCGCCCCCGGCCGTGGCCTCGGGCGTCCTGTCGACCGGGACCTCCCGCCGGGCTTCGAGGGCGAGCGGCTCGCCGTCCTTCTCGAGGCCGGTCACGGTCCAGACGAACACGGTCTTTTCGGGGAGCTCCTGGCCGGCCTCCCTGGGCTTCAGGGGGATGCGGAAGACCACGCCGTTCGGCGTCACCTTGGGCTGGGGCTTGCCCGTGTCGAACTGCTCGTGCGTTTCGAGGAAGAGGTCGGTCGTCCCGGCCGTGGCCTTCACCCCCCGCAGCCGCACCTCGAGCACCGGCTCTTCGGGCTTCCCGGCATGGACGACCCCGCCCGTCTGCAACCCCGCCACCTCGCTCGCCCGGGCCGGCAGGCGGGCCCACGCGGCATCGAGGAGAGGCCTGGCCTCGGGATCCGGCGCGGCCTCGTCCGCCAGCGGCTGGTCCAGGGTCAGCGTGTAGCGGTAGGGGATGCAGTCCACCTCGCAGACGAGATAGTCGACGTCGGCCGCGATCGTCAGCAGGTCGCCGTTCGCCTCCGCGTTCGTCCGGAGGGTCGCCTGGATGGGGTAGACGGCCTCTTTTTCGTATCCGAAGGCCACGAGGCCGCCCGGCAGCTCGAAGCGCCGGGGCGCGGGCCAGAAGAGCTGGGGATCGGTCAGGGTCCCCCCCGGGGCGCTGAAGGTGACGGCGGGCGGGAATCCCGCGTCGCCGCTGTTCTTCCAGTAGACGTGCCAGCCGGGGGAGAGCGTGAACTGGAGCCCCATGCGGACCGGACCGCTCCGCGGGGCGGCGGCGTACTCCGTGACCAGCCGCACGCGCGACTGCTCGTTTTCCGACCACGCGCTCGCGGCCCCCCGGGCCGGGGACGGCGCCAGGAGGAACGGGAGGGCGAGGAGCAGGAGAGCGGTCTTCGGGGATCTCATACGCGCAATTCTATCCGCCGGGGGCAACTTCCCGGAGAGAGGCTAGAATTCCCCCGGGTGGAGAGTTTTACGAGGAATTTACGGAATGCGCGTCCATTTCACCAACCTCGGCTGCAAGCTCAACCAGGCGGAGATCGAGCGCCTGGCGCGGGAGCTCACCGCGGCCGGGCACCGGGTGGTGGGCTCGCTCGAGGAGGCGGACCTCCACGTGGTCAACTCCTGTACGGTGACCCACGTGGCGGCCAAGAGCTCGCGCAAGGCCGCGGGGCGGGCACGGCGCGGCGGGCTCCCCGTGCGCACCGTGCTCACCGGCTGCCACGCCTCGGAAAACCCCGAGGAGGCGGCGCGGATCGCGGGGGTGGACCTCGTCGTCCCCAATCATGAGAAGGACCAGCTCGTGGCCCGCGTCCACGCGGCGTTCCCGGAGGCCGTCCCCGAGATACCGGAGCCCGAGCTGCCGGTCCCCTTCGTCCCCCTCCCCTTCGGCAACACCCGCGCCCTGGTCAAGGTCGAGGACGGCTGCAACATGCGGTGCTCCTTCTGCATCATCCCCGCGACCCGCGGCCGGCAGCGGAGCCGCCCGGTCGCCGAGGTCGTTGCCGAGGTCCGCGGCCTCGTCCGGACCGGCTACCGGGAGATCGTCGTGACCGGCGTCCAGATCTCCGCCTACCGCTCCGGGGAGGTGCGCCTGGCCGGGCTCACCCGCGCGATCCTTCAGGAGACGGACGTCCCCCGCCTGCGCCTCACCTCGATCGCGCCGTGGGACCTGGACGAAGAGCTCCTCGATCTCTGGGAGGACCGGCGCCTCTGCCGCCACCTCCACCTCTCGCTCCAGAGCGGCGCTACGGAGACGCTCCGCCGCATGCGCCGCCCCTACACGGCCGAGAGCTATCTCCAGCTCCTGGAACGAGTGCGAGCTGCGATTCCGGGCGTGGCCGTGACCACGGACGTCATCGTGGGCTTCCCCGGGGAGACGGACGGCGAGTTTCGCGCGAGCCTCGAGACCGTCGTGGCCGCGGGCTTCGCCCGGGTCCACGTCTTTCCCTACTCCGCCCGCCCGGGCACCGAAGCCGCGGGGATGCCGGGCCCCGTCTCCCCCGGCGAGAAGAAGGAGAGGATGGAGAGGATGCTCGATCTCGCCGCCCGCGCCGAGGAGGGATTCCGGCGCTTCCACCTGGGGACCACGGCCACGGTGCTGTGGGAAAAACCCAGAGACGGCATGGGCCAGGGGCTCACCGACAACTACATCCGCGTGCTTTCAGAAGACGGCGCGGCCCTCTGGAACCGGTTCACCGAGGTCGATCTGGTCGGCCTCGCGGAGGACGGGGTGGCGGGACGGGTCCTCCAATCCAAATAAAAAACCGAAACGATCACAAAACCGGCCCGCTCCTTGCAGAGCCGCCTCTACGGTTGTAGCGGCGTCTGATCCCCCCGGGTAGTAGCCGTTGTACCTTTCAGGAAAACCAGCTTTGGAAACGCGGCGGCGCGATCGAGCCGGAGGGGGGGACGCTTTGTATCACTCGGGAACGAGAGGAGAAGTCACATGGCCGAAATCAAGGTAGACAAAGTCGAGCACAAACGCAGCATCCTGCCGTGGATCCTCGGGTTGGCCCTTCTGGCGCTCGCGCTCTGGGGGATTTCCCGCATGATGGACGACGATCGGGACGAAGGGGTCCGCGAGACCTCGTCCATCGAGTCCATCGAGCCGAACGGCAGCGCGGCAACGGCCGAGCTTCGGCTCGCGGCTTGACGAGCACGGCATCGAATCGATGCTTCCAGGAAGAAAACCACAGCCCGGACCCGGATCCGGCGGTAAAAACAACAAGGAGCACTCCTATGATGAATCAGAGAAATGACAATCTTTCCAACCGCACCGGCACGATGGAGGCCGGGGCTGACCTCTCGGGCCTCAGCCCGTTGAGCTCGCTCAATGATTTCGAGGTTTCCGACAATGATTCGGACGTCCGCGGCTGGGACGTGGTCGCGAGCGACGGCAGGAAGATCGGCGACGTCGAAGAGCTGCTGGTCGACACCGCCGCCCGGCGGGTGCGCTATCTGGTCGTGGACGTGGACAGCAGCCTGCGCTCGGGCGCGGGCCAGAGTGGCCATGTCCTCATCCCCGTCGAAGGTGTGCGGCTGGACGACAGGAGCAACAAGGTCCTCGTGAGCTCGGTCGGCAGCACCAACCTCTCCAGCCTGTCCGCCTACGATTCGAGCCTGTTGCAGCGCGGCTCCGCGTCGCGGGGCACCGAGACCTCGGCGCGGCAGAGGTTCGACCGCGAAGAGGGCGAGGCGCACCTCACGCTCTCCGAGGAAGAGCTGGCCGTGGGCAAGCGGCGGGAGTCGGCCGGCGAGGTCCAGGTCCAGAAGCGTGTCGAGACCGAGCACGTCCGCGAGTCCGTGCCCGTGATGCGCGAGGAGGTCACCGTGGAGCGCCGTCCCGTGGCTCCCGGAACGTCGGCTTCCGCGCGGATCGAGGCCGACGAGATCCACGTCCCGCTGACCAAGGAAGAGGTCGTCATGGAGAAGCGGGTGGTCCCGAAGGAAGAGCTGGTCATCAAGAAGCACCAGGTCCAGGATCAGGAGCTGGTCGAAGCCGACGTCCGCAGAGAGCGGGCCGAGGTTGTCGAACAGGGCGACGTCGTCCGCAACCCGGACAAGCGCCGCTAGATCCTTCTCCTTCCGATGCGAAGAAAGAGGCCCGGCGCAAGCCGGGCCTCTCGAGCAAGGTGTGACTTCAGAGGCTCTTATTCCACCCGGAACAACCCCCAGATCCCGTCGTCGAGCAGCCACCCCGCGTAGTCACGGTAGAGGAAGTCTCCGAAGGCCCTGAACTTGCCGCCGGCACCGTTTTTGAGCACGGCCTCGTGGTGGTTGCTCGGCCCGTGGCCACCGCGCGTCCCCTGCCATTCGGAGTCGGGGTTCGCGGCGATCCGGGTGGAGTTGGGGTTGTAGGGCGTCTCCTCCCAGATATGGCCGTGAACGTCGAACACGTGGGCCTGGGAGTGGCCGCCCGGGTGGACGAGGCGGAACCGCACGTCCTGCCCCGCCTGGGCCGTGAAGACCGGCGTCTCGGGGTCGGCGCCGTTGATCCAGTTGTTGGACAGCACCAGGTGGTAATCCGGAATGTTGCGGGTCTCCTCCACCGGCGTGTCCGGCGCATGGCCGAGGCGGAACCAGAGCGGCTCCGTCCGATAGTTGACTCCCTTCTGGGCCGACTCCGCCGGGTCCTCGTCGACCGCCATGCTGGGCACCGGCCGGCCGCTCCGGTAGCGGAGGTTCACGTTGTCCTGGAACAGCAGCACGTACTCGCGGAACTGCCCCACGTCCGGCGTCGTCACCGTCACCGAGGCGCGCGAGATCCGCGGCACCATCACGTCCAGAATCGGGTGCGGCTCGGGGATGACGTCCTCCGCCCAGGAGGAGCCCGGCGGCTCGACGATCAGGGCGCCGATCGCCCCCTTGTTGGTGTGCTTGACCGGGTCGGACGACGAGAGGCCCGTCGAGCCGAACTCGATCGGGGTCGCGATATCCGTGGCCGGGTCGTAGTCGCCCGCGTACCAGAAGTAGGTGATCTTCTCGCCCCGGGCCACGGTCTGCTTGCCGAAGTGGACGGGGTTGATGCCGACGTTCGCGCCGTCGCCCATGCGGATGTCATAGGAGACGAGCTGCGGGTGGAGGCCCACCTCCATCGAAGGCGCGACGTCGTTGGCGTTGAAATCCGGGACGATCATCGGGACCGCGTTCCAGCCGTCCTGGTCCTGATACTGGTTCCAGATGTCGTTTCGCAGCGTCACCCGGATGCACTCCCCGGCGTTCGCGCGGATCACCAGCGGCTCCCGGCGCACATTCTGCTGAAGCCGCGGGCGGCCCGTCGAGTAGTCGAGGTCCGAGGTGTAGACGAACATAATCGCGGTCGGGTCGTGGAGAGGGCCGGCCTGGGTGCCGGGGCCGGGCCAGACCGAAACCTGGTCGGGCCGCCGGTTGTAGACGAGGCCCGGAACCGGGAAGCCGTCGTTCTGCAGAACCTCCGCCGCCGCGACCGCGGTGATGTCATAGATGCGGAAGTTGGTCCTGTCGTCCGGCAGCGTGGCCGGGCAGGGGAGCGGGACCTTGCCGTCCGCGTCCACCGCCGTGTCGCCCGCCGTCGTGGCATCGCCAACGGTGGCCGCTCCGGTGATCGTGCCCGTCGAGACCGTAGCCCGGCCGAGCGGTACCTTCAGATCCTCCGCCTCCTCCTGCGGAATCCTGGCGTAGGTGTCCCCGGAAGCCTCCACCACCTTGGCGTCGGGGTTCAGATTGGAGAGGACGACCAGATCCCTGGTCACGTCCCGGTACACGCGGACGAGCCCCCACGCGCCGTTCCACTGGTACTCGGCCGCGGCCGTGGGCTTGTAGAGGAAGTCCACCTCCTGGCCGTCTTTCAGAGAAGGCACGCGCCCGATCTCGAAGTCGAACCACTCGGAGATCCCCATGTTCTGGGAGTTGCGCCAGCCCGAGTCCTGCCGGTGCGGCTCGAAAAGCCACTTGTTGCCGTGGATCGTGAAGTTGTGCTCCTCCTCGTGCGCCCCCACGAGCGTGCGGACGACCACCCGGTCCCCCTCGTAGGCCCGGAGGAGAGGCGTATACGGGTCTCCCTCGTGCAGCCCGCCGGTCAGCGCGGGGTACGGAACATGGGTCTGGAACGGTGCGTACGGAAGCACGTTGAATTCAGGATCAGCGCGGTCGGTCCGCGTCTCGTACGCGAAGGAGAGGTCGCCCGGAAGGCCCGAAGCCTGGTCGTTCGTGAGCGGATCGCGGACGCGCAGCGCCACGGGCTCGCTCCGGTAGTTGACCGAGACCGTGCCGGGGTCGTCGGCCGAGACCGACTCGGGGCACGGGGCGAGCGGGGTTCCCGCGGTCGCCGGGAACGGCTGCACGTCGTTGACGGTCGGGCAGACGTCCGGCTTCTCATAGATGGAATGCGGTCCGACGAGCTTCCTCCCCGGGGGATTGATGGCCCGCGCGGTGTCGATCCAGCCCTTCTCCTTGTCCGGGCACTTGGGGCCGCCCGGCTCGTAGGCGAGCTGGAAGTCGGCGAACTCGATCATGAACTCGCGGAACTCCCTCTTGACGTCCGGGCTGCTGATCACCGCCTGCCAGGAGGTGGGGCCGCCGTCGTCGCGGCCGGTCGAAAGCAGGGCTCCGGTCTCGTTGTGCTTCCACACCGTCCCCGGCTCCTCCACGATCAGGCCGGCGTAGAGGCCCACCTGCTGGTGGGTCGAGGGGCCGAAGTGGTCGTGGGTGAACACGGTGCGCAGCGTCCGCTTCTTGTTGTCGCTGGTCAGGATCGGATCGGCGTACCAGCGCTGGACCGTGGTCTGGGCGCCCAGCCAGTCGTTGGTCTCATCGCAATCCACGTCCTCTTTCCCCTGGAAGAAGGGGTGGACGCTGGGCACCGGGCAGCTCTGCGTCACCGGCCCGGCGAACGTGCAGTGGCCGGTCGCCGGCTCGCCGCAGTTGTTCGCCCGCCGGATAGCGCAGATCCTCTCCTGCACCTCCTCGGGCGACATCGTGCCGTCCTCGTAATTGAAACCGTTTCCGCCGCCGTCCGAGGCGAGCACGTCGAACTTCACGAGGTGGATGTGCTGGCCCAGGATGTCCGTGGGCGTGCGCACCTGGAAATCGTCCAATTGATATTCATTGGGCACCAGGTTCGTGTGCCAGAACTCGACACACTCGCCGCTGTGGGCCCGGAAGAAGAAGGGCTCGGGCGGGCGGGTGCCGGAGAGGCTCGACGCGACGTCCTCCCACAGGGTGATGATGCGCTGCTGCGGGAAGTGCCAGCCGGCCTTGTTGAGCACGGCGTCGATCTGGATGTTGGCCGCCTTGTAGACGCGCGGCACGGTGCCCACCGGGCACGGATCGGCATACGGCGCGCCGCGGATCTCCTTTTTGCCGTTGGTCGCGAACGCCCCGGGGTTCCCCTCGGGCGTCACCGTCGCGTGGCTCGCCTGGGCGTGGAAGTCCATGGCGTACTTCTCGATCAGGTCGCCGGTCTCGGGAATCCACGCCACACCGAGCGTCAACAGCTCCTTGCGCATGTCGAAGCGGGTCTCCACGTGGTGCGAGGTCCCGCCGAGCACCACGTGCCGCGCCAGGCCGCCGTCGTGGATCGTGTCGAGCGGCGGCTGCGGCGGCCGGTGGCCGGACCAGCCGGGCACGAAGAACGGATAGCCCGGGTACCAGCCGCTGAGCCCCATCTGCGCGATGAGCGCCTGGATCTTCGCGGGATCGTTGGCCGCCACCACCTGGCCGTTCTCGATCCACACCGGCGTGGGCAGCGGTGCCATGGCGATCGTGGGCATCGGCACCACGGCGGGGATCGGCGTGCCCGTCGCGATCTCGCCGTCCGGCAAGGCCCGGGACTTCGGAGCGGGACGGCCCTCCTTGTCCAGCTCCGTGCCCAGCTCCAGCACGTCGTGCACGCGCCAGAGGCTCCACATGCCCTGCGCGAAGTGCGGGTAGAAATGGCAGTGGAAGATCGAGTCGCCCGCCGTCTTGTTCAGGTTTCCGCTGCCGCCGTGGGTGATCTCGTAGGTCATCCCCGCGCCCTGGCCGATCGCCTCGCTGTCCTTGTAGGACGAGAGGTCGCTCTTGGGCGTGTGGAGCCACTGGTGGGCGTGCAGGTGGAAGATGTGGTGATCGTCCGTCCCCGCGTGGAGGTTCCGGAATTTCACGTTGTCATTCAAATAGCTGTGATAGACGTTCGACGGATCGTCCGGATAGAACGCCTTGGTGGCCTTGGGGCCGGGCGTGGGATTGCAGTTGTAGCCCTTTTTCAAGGCGCTCGGGTTCTGATCGCACGGAGCGTTGGCCGGGATGTCGACCACCATCGAGGGGTCGCCCACGGCCCAGGAGGAGAGGAAGAACTCCTCGTACTTGCACTCCACGCAGTCCCACACCGGGCCCACGCCCAGGCGGTTCGCGAGGATCTCGGCGCCGGCGCCGCCGGTCCCGTAGTTGATCGCGAAGCCTTCGCGGGCGCCGTGCAGCGTAAAGGCGAGCTGCTTGTCATAGAAATGCGGGAACGCCTGCACCGCGCCGATCTCGTCGTGGAAGATGATCGTGAACTCGCGGAACGGCTCGTTGCGGTCCGGGTAGACCTTGGTGGATCCGGGGTTCGCGCCGTAGGCGATCACGGCGGTCAGATCGCTGTAGACGATCTCGCCGCCCGAAAGCATCGCGAACACCGGCTGACCGGCGTAGGTGCCGCTCGGATAGAGCGCCTCGTAGTCGATCCTGGGATAACCATTTTCGAAAGTCGAGGCCGCCGCCAGGTCCTCGCGGGTCACCTGGCTCCGGTACCAGACCGAGCCCGCGGGCTCCACGTTGACCGCGCCGAACAGGCCGGCCGAGATGCTCCCGCCGTCTCCCTCGCCGCCCGCGACCGCGCCCATGCTGTGCAGCAGGTACGTCCCCTCGCGCTCGGCATAGAGGCGGTAGACCGCGCTTCCGCCGGGATCGACCACGGACGACACGTTCGTGCCCACGTTCGAGCCGTCGTCGTCGATCGTGAACGGCTGCAGGCCGCCCACGTGGACCGACGCCGCCCGGGTGTGGGGCGCCTCGTCATCGAAGCTGTTCGCGTCGAGGAGATTCTGGAACCGGATCTCCAGGCAGTCGCCCTCGTTGACCCGGAGCACCAGCGGCCGGGGGCGCTTGTCCGTGCGCAGGCGGACGTTGCCGGCCACGAGCGGCTTGTCGCTCGGCGGCAGTCCGTCCGCATCGTCCAGGCTCACCACGTCGCGCCGCAGCGCGTACATCATCCCCTGCGGCTCGAGCGCCCCGTACCGGTTCCAGGACCAGGGCTGATCGAGAGCGACCACGTCCGCCCTCACCCAACGGGCGCACGTCCTCGCGTCCTGCCCGGCGGCCGGCAGGGCGGCCAGCATCAGCCCCACCGTCACCGCGAGAGTCTTCCACCTGCGAAACAGCTCTTCCATGACTTCCTCCTTTATCGCTTGCGGCGCAAGACCGCCGCGGGACCGTCAGGAGCTTGTTCTGGGTGCTGCTCTCGGGAGGAACTGCGAGAAGTGAGGAGAGTCTAGAAAGGCGTGCCTTACAGGAGGATTACAGGCAGACACGGACCAACACGGACTTTCACGGACACACCACGGACCCTGTCCGTGAGAGTCCGTGTCTGTCCGTGTCGGTCCGTGTAAGTCCGTGCAGACTGCCCCTACTCCACCTCCACCCAGCCGCCCACCGGCTCGAACCTCTTCTTCTGGAGATCGAGCTTCACGACGTACGCCCCGCGGGCGCCGAGGCGCCGGTTGGGGCCGTAGGTGACGGGCGGGGCGAAGCCGGTGTCGAGCTTGCGCAGGGCTTCGAGCTGGGTGATCAGCTTGTCGCGCGAGACGTCGCGGCCGGCCCGCCGCAGGGCTTCGATCAGGATGTCGGCCGAAGCGAGGGCGGAGAGCTGGGCCGAGAGGTGCTCTTCGGGGAGCTTGGCGGCGGCGTCCAGGTCCCGGTAGGCGGCGGCGCCTTGGCCGGAGGGGGACTGCGTGGTGGGCAGAGCGGCGAAGACGCGGCCGTCGAAGCCGGCGGGCACGTCGAAAAGAGAGGCGTCGGCGGCGGGGGCGGTCACCAGCACGCGCGGACGCCAGCCGAGGCGGTCGGCCGCCTGGAGAAAGACGCGGGCGTCCGGCCCGGAGCCTAGAAAGAAGACCGGATCGGCCTTCTCCCGGGCGAGCCGGGCCACGTCGTCCGGCGTAAAACCCGGCCGGCCGGAGCGCGCGAGGAGGGGCTCCGGCCACTTCTCTGCCGCCGCGATCTTCCGCAAGGCTTTCACGGCCTCGTCCAGGGCCTTGTCGTTCGGGACCACGATCGCGGGCCGGGGTGCGCCCGCGCCGGGGCTCTTCTTGACGAAACGCGCCAGCGCCTGGGCCTGGACCTCGACGCCGGGGAGGAGATAGAAAACGTATCGATTGAGCGGCACGCTCTCCCGCGGGTGGAGGGTGAAGGGCCCCACGAGCGGAATCTCCTTTTCCGCGAAGAGCCCGGCCAGCTCGGAATCCGCGCCCGCCACGAAGGAGGCGGCGCCGGCGAAGATCTGCTCGCGCGCCAGGAAATCCGCGGTCCAGGACCGCCGCTGCTCGGGCGGGCCCGACACCTCCAGGAACCGCGGCGCGAGGCGCCGCCCGTAGATCCCCCCGTTCTTGTTGACCTGATCGAAACGCGCCGAGACCGCGGAGCGGATCGCCTGCGCCATGGGGCTCAAAGGACCCGCGGGCGGGAGGAGGACGCCGATGCGGAGCTCGCTCTCGCTCACGCCGGGGTCCTTTTCGGTCCCCAACTGCTTCATGTAGGCCACGAGGTCCGCCATGTCCGCCTGATTCATGCGGAACCGGGGCATTGCCACGTGGAGCGGATTGCCCGCGGGGTCGAGCCCCATCGCAATGGCCCGCTTCAGAGTTTTTTCGTCATACGCCGGGTGCTTGCGGCCGCTTGCGAGAGTGACGCCGTAGGGCTTGGTCAGCGCCTGCCAGGTGAGGTCCGTGGGGGAGACGCCACCCTCGGGCCGGCCTTTGCCGTCCCGCCCGTGGCAGCCGGCGCAGGGCACGGCCGAGGCGGGCACCTCGACGCTCGCCTCGCTCATCACGGCCGTGATCTCCGCGCCCGAGGGGCTCACGCCCTCGAGGTAGATCCGTTTGCCGCGCTCGATCTGCGCCTTCTTTTCGTCGGCAGATGGCGGAGCCCCCGCCTGGAGCAGGGCGGGGGCGAGGAGGATGAGTCCCAGGAGCCTGAGGGCTCTCATCCCTTGTCGTTAACGACGCTGTCGACCACGGGGAAGATCTCCTCGGGCTTGGCGAGTCCGAAGGCTTTCTTCCAAAGGCCGGTCTTGTCGTTGCCGATCAGGAAAAGGTTCTGGTGGGCCTCCCGGTTCTCGACGTACTGCCCGAGCCGCTTGAGCGCCGCGTCCACGTTCTCCTTGGGGCCGGTCACGAAATACCAGCCGGGCTTCGCGTTGAAGCGCGCCGCGTACTCCTTGAGCTTGGCGGGCGTGTCGTTGACCGGGTCGACAGAGATCGAGATCAGGTGGACGTCCTTGCCGATGCGGTCGCCCAGGCGGTCCTGGATCTTGGCGAAGGTGCTGCTCATGATCGGGCAGGCGCCGGTGCAGCTCGTGAACATCACGTCGATGACCACGATCTTGTCCTTGATCAGGTCGGAATAGAGGCGCATCTCTTTCCCGTCCTGGTTCACCAGGGGGATGTCCCCGAAATACTTCTGCGCGGGCGAGGGCTCAGCCGGCTCGGCCTGCGGCGCGGGCATGTGATGTCCGGCGTGCGGGTCGGCCGGCGGCTGCTGCGCGAGAGCCGGCAGGGCGGCCAGAAGGGCCAGGGCTGCGAGTTTCTTGGTCATGGTCGCGTCCTTACTGGTGGTGCGCGTGGGCGGCTTCGGCCGGAGCGGCCACGCCGTCGATCAACTCGGCGATCTTGGCCGGAGCGGCGAGGCCGTAGGCCCGCGTCCATTGTCCCTGGGCGTCGTTGCCGACGAACACCAGGGGGGAGTGGTCGTTGATGTCGGGCGTGTAGACGCCCAGAGCCTTCAGGAGACGGGTGATCTCGTTACGGTCGCCGGTGACGAGGGTCCAGCCGGGGCCGGCTCCGAACTTCTGCCCCCAGGCCTTCATCCGCTCGGGCGTGTCGGTCGCGGGGTCGACGGAGACGGAGATCAGGTGGACCTCCTGGCCGGCGCGCTCCCCCAGGACCTTCTGGAGCTTGGCGAAGTTCGCCCCCATGGGCGGGCAGATCGTGGTGCAGGTGGTGAAGACGAAATTGACCGCCACCACCTTGCCCTTGACCAGATCGCTGTAGAAGCGGACGGTGTTGCCGTCCTGATCCATCACGGGCACGTCGGGGATGTCCAGGCCGGCGACGGGCTGGGCCTCCAGCTTGTCCGGCTCCGCGGCGGCGGCCTGGTGCTGGTGGTGCTCGTGCTGGGCGAAGAGCGGCCCGGTCCAGGTCGCCCCGAAGGCGAGGGCCAGGGCCATCCACAAGGTTTTCTTCATGGCATCTCCTTCCCGTTCTCCCGGGCTTCCTGGATGGGCGCGGAGGGCGCGGCGGCCGTCATCACCAGGAACGGCGACTTCTGGAACGGCATTCCCTCGGAGGCGACCTCGACGAAGACGAAGTAGATCCCGGACTCGGGCGGCGTGAAGTGGATCTCGTAGAGCCCCTCCCCCACCTCGTCCGCCCACTGGCGCTGCTGCCAGATGCCGGGCGAGAGGAAGGTGAGCACGCGGACGTCTCTCAGACCCTTCCGGGCGGCGCCGCTGTCGGGATCCGTGAGCTTGAAGCGGACCGCCGTCTTCTCGCCGACGCCGACCGTGTTCTTCTCGGTCAGAAGCTCGATCGTGAGCGGAAGCTTCCGGGCGGCGGCGAGCTCGGGGTTTTCGGCCAGCTTGACCGGGAAGCAGTGGGTCATCCGCGGCGCGTCGAGAAACAGGGCGAGCTCGTAGTCGCCCGCGCGGCTCATCTTGGCGATCGTCTCGTAGACGCCCGGCCGGCTCTCCCGGAGGCTCCGGTCGACGACCTCGACAGCCAGCGGCTTCTTGCCGTAGTTCGCGAAGTGGCCCATGGGGGCGGCCATGCCCTCCTTGTAGAAGTAGATGGCCTTGTCTTCCGGGTTCGAGACCAGCACGGCCGTAGAGCCGGGGGCCTGGATGATGCCGGTCGCGGGCGTCGGCCGGGAGAGCTTGCCGGGCGGGTTCTGCCCGCCGGGGAAATCGACCACCGGCACGGGCCGGCCGGCCTCGCCCACGGTCTTCAAGGGGATCATGAGCACCGTCTCGCTCCCCTTGTGGCGGATGTAGGCGAGCTCGTCCGAAAAGGCGATCTGGTCCGGCTGGTCCTCGACGTCGGCCGTCTGGATGATCTTGTTGCTCGCGGCGTCCAGGATGTGGACCTCGTCCTTGCCCGGAACCACGACGAACCCCAGCCGCCCGCCCGGGGCGAAACGGATCATCCCCAGGCCGGGCTGATCCACGATGCGGGCGACCGGCTTCTCGCTCGTGCCGGAGACGGCGACGATCGCGCCCTCCGCGCCGCTCACCACGTAGGCCGCCCTGGCCTGGGTGGACCAGGCGATCGAGACCGGGTCCTTGCCCACCGGGAGGTCCCGCACCTTGGCGAGCTTGCCGGCGTCGACGACCGACACCGTGCCGTCGGCCGTGTTGGTGACGAACACGAAACGGCTGTCGTCGGAGATCACCATGTCGTGGCCGCCCTTGCCGGTCGCGATGTCGGCGACCTTCTCGGCCTTGCGGGCGTCGATCACGGTGACCCCGGCGTCGGTCGCCACCCACAGGTACTGCCCGTCCGGCTGGAGCACGACCCGCCGGGGCTTGCCCGCCACGTCGATCTCCTTCTCCACCTTCCAGCCCGCGGTCTCGACGACCGCGACCTGGTTCACCTCCGGCATGGAGACGAAGAGGCGGTTGTCGTCCTCGGAAACGGCCCAGTCCTCCCCCGGGCTCTTCAGGAAGACCATGGTGAGGAGCTTGCTGTTGCCGTAGCCGAAAAGCGGATCGACCACGGAGATCGTGGCGTCCTGGTTCAAGGCCAGAACGTAGTAGATGTTGAGATCGAGCTCCGGCCGGGAGAGCAGGGACCCGCCGACGAAGGACTCCACCTTCTTCTTGCAGTCCGGGGGAGCGCCCTCCGGCGACTCGATCATCCCGGCCTTGGCGCCCAGGCGGTCCATCCAGGCGCCCGGATAGAGGCCGGAGAGCGGGCTGCCCGTCGCGGTGTCGCTGAACTTCAGGCGCACCCGGGCGTACTCGGCCTCGCGAAGGACGCCGCCCTGGAGCGGCTCGATCTCCAGCTCGACGGCGATGCCCTCCTTGACGGCCTTCTGGGAAACCGGTCCGGCCGGAGCCCCAGCCGGCGGGGTAGCTGTTGCAGGGACGGCCCCCATCAGGGCCGCCGCCAGAATCCACGCACACGTGTCAGTACGGCTCATAGGCTTCGCTCCTTCATCCATTCCGAGAATACAAGATAAGGGAGTGAACCTTACACGGGCATTACAGGTGGCACCCTGGTCCTTGCCGTCCGTGTTCGTCCATCTCCGTCCGTGTTCGTCCGCCACCGGGCGTTGGACGTATAGTTTGTGAATCAACAGGAGGATCGCCATGCAGTGGCAGCCCCGGCCCGAAGACGCGGGGACGAGCGCCGACGGCCCTCGTTCGCCCTCTCTCCCCGACCGGATCGGCGTCTACAGCGTCCAAGGCCGGCTTGGGCGCGGCGGCATGGGCGAGGTCTTCCTCGCCTGGGACGAGCGGTTGGAGCGGCGGGTCGCCATCAAGCGGATCCGGCAAGACTCCGACCTGTCCCCCGAGCAGCGGGAGCGGTTCCGCCGCGAGGCCCGAATGGCGGCCCGGCTGAGCCACTCGGCCATCGTCCAGATCCATGACCTGGTCACCGAGGGCGACGAGGACGCCATCGTCATGGAGTATGTGGAGGGCCGGACCCTGGCGCAGCGTCTGGCAGGCGGACGGCTGAAGACGGCGGAGGCCTTGCGGTTGTCTTTGGAGATCGCCACCGGTCTCGCCGCCGCCCACGAGGCCGGGCTGATCCATCGCGACTTGAAGTCCGCGAACGTCATCGTGACCGGAGACGGCCACGCCAAGATTCTGGATTTCGGGCTGGCCCGGCCAATGGGCCTGTCGGATGACACGTCTCTCACCCGGCAAGGGATCGTCGTCGGCACTCTTCTCTCGATGTCTCCCGAGCAGGCGCGGGGGCTGGAGCTGGACGAGCGCTCCGACCTTTTTTCGCTGGGAGTGCTGCTCTACGAAATGCTCGCCGGCCGCTCCCCGTTCCAGGGCAAGGACCCGGTCGAAGTCCTCCATCGCGTGGTGTACGAGCCGCCGCCCAACCTGCGGTCGCTGCGGCCCGATCTGGCGCCCGAGCTGGAGAGCCTGCTCGACCGGCTCCTGGCCAAGGACCGGCAGCTCCGGCCAGGCAGCGCGCGCGAGGTCATCGCGGCTTTGGAGAGCCTGCCCGCGAGCCTGGTGGCCGGCGCCGCCGGCGGCACCGACAGCCTGAGCGATCTGCCGACGAGCGCCGAGCCGCGATGGCAGGAGCCGGTCCCGGCGGTCCGCTCCCACCGCCGGACCGCCCTGGCCGGCGCCGCCGTGGTCCTCCTCGCCGCGGTGGCGGCGGCCGCCTGGCTGGGACGGCCGGCGGCTCCGCTCCGGGTGGCGGTCGCGCGTCCCGAGGTCCGTCCCGCGGCAGGGGACGAGCAGCTCGGGCTCGCCGCTTCCGGCGTGCTCGCCGCGAGCTTAAGCGGCCTCGCCGCCCTGGAGGACATCGCGCCGGTCGATCCCCGCGAGGCGAGCCGGGGCGGGACCTCGCCGGTCGAGATGGCGCACACGGCCGCGGCGGACGAGGTGCTGATCGCCACCTTGGAACGTGAGGGGGGCCTGGCCCGGGTGTCGCTGCGCCGGGTCCGGGGGAACGACGGCGCCGTGTTGTGGACCGAGACGTTCCGCGTCCCCTCAGACCCTGGAAGCCTCCCTCTGCTGGCCGACGCCGTCTCGGTTCGCCTGCGGCGGGCCTATCCCGGCCACGATCCTCGCCCCGGCGCGCCCGCGCTCGACGTGCGGGATGAGGACTATGCCGCCTTCCTGGAGATCCGGCAGCGGATCGACCAGGGGGGCGCACCGCTCGCGCCGGAGCTCGCCCGGCTCGAAGAGGTCATCCGCCGGTCTCCCCGCTTCCTGGAGGGACAGATCCTCGCGGCCCGGGTCGCCCACAGCCTGTACCAGACCGGGCACGAGCCGGCCGATCTCGACCGCGCCTCCCGGCTGGTCCGGCAATCGCTGGAGCTGGCCCCGGACGATCCCCGCCCGCTCCTGCTCGAGGTCCGGATCGCCCTTGCCGCCGGGCGCGAGGAGCAGGCCGAGGAGCTCCTGGGCCGGATCGACCGGCTGCTGCCCGGAGATCCCGAGGTCCTGCCGCTCAAGGCTCTGCTCGCCGAGCAGAAGGGCCGGCCCTTCGAAGCCCTGGAAGCCCTGCGCGCCGCCGCCGAACAGGTGCCTTCCTGGCAGAACCTGTACCGGCTCGCCGCGCTGGAGGCGAAACTGGGCCATATCGAGGAGGCCCGGGAGAGGATCGCCGAGATCCTGCGCCAGGCGCCGGACAATCTCTGGGCCCGCGAGCAGCTCGGGCATCTGGAGCTGCTTTACGGCGACCTGGCGCGGGCGGAGCAGATCTACCTGGACTCTGTCCGCGTGGCCCCGGATCGCGCCTGGCACAACTTGGGCGTCGTCCGCTTCCTGCGCGGCCGTTACCCGGAAGCGGCCGTGGCCTACCGCCGTGCCCTCGAGAACGATCCCGGCGACGTCGCGAGCCTGCTCAACCTCGCCGACACCGAAGTCGAGCTCGGCCACCGCGAGGAGGCCGAGGCCCTCTACCGCCGTGCCCTCGCCCTTCTCGCCGAGAGCGCGCCGGAGGACGGGCTCGGGCCCCGGGAATCCATTCAAAAGGCGCAGTGCCTGGCCCGCCTCGGGCGCACCCGGGAAGCGGTGGAGATCGCCCAGGATGCCGTACGGCGCAGCCCCGACGAGCCCCAGATCCTCCTCCTCTCCGCCTTCGTGCATCACCTGGCCGGCGACCGGAGCTCCGCCCTCAACAACGCGCAGGCGGCTCTCGAAAAAGGGATCCAGCCGCGCTGGTTCACAGGCTCGGCCTTCCGCTCGCTGCGCGAAGATCCGGAGCTCCGGCCGCTCCTCCAGCCGGCCGCGTCCCCCTAGCCCCTGGGCGGCGGGGTTCCGATCGGAGGATCGGGAGGAGGCTCCTTCGTTCCCCGGGTAGGCTTCACTTCCACCCCCGCTGCCCGAGCCCGAGCCCGAGCCGGAACCCGAGCCCGAGTCCGAGTCTGAGCTCGAGTCCTCGCCCGAGCCTGAGTCCGAGCCCACCCGCGCCGCCTCCGCCTCCGTTTTCTCGGGCTCGGTCCCGGAGCCCATCGGCGACGCGGGATCGGTCGTGTCGTTGCTGGCCATTTGATTTCTCCTTGTTGCGCCGGATTCCCGGCGTCCTGCAAGAGCGGTCGGATAGACTCTATCCTTCTGGATAGAGAAAAACCCGTGCCGCTGCGACTCGTCGCCCTTTCCGGCCCCCTGGGGGGCACGACCTTTGCGCTGGGCGCAGAGAACCTCTCCCTGGGCCGGGACCGGGAGAGCAGCATACCGCTGCGCGACCTCGCGGTCTCCCGTCACCACTGCGTGATCGAGCCCGCCGGGGGTGGATTCCGGGTGCGCGACCTGGGCAGCCGGCATGGGACGTTCGTCAACGGCATCCCGGTCCGCGAACGCGACCTGCAGCCGGGCGACCGGATCGCCGTCGGCGACTCTCTGTTCCTTCTGGTGGACGGCTCGGGCCCAGGCCCGGCCGGCGACCTCTTCCTGGACGACGGGACGTTCGCGGCCGAGAGCACGGTCCGGCGAGCGGTGGACGGCTCGCCCTACCTGCAGCCCGGTGGAGAGCTGCCCCCCGGCGCTCGGATCGCCCGCGACCTTCGCGCCCTGCTGCGGATCGGCCAGGAGCTCCATTCTCTCCGGGCCACCGGGCCCCTGGCAAGACGGTTGCTCGAGCTGCTCGTGGAGATCATGCCCGCCGAGCGGACCGCTCTCCTTCTCTTCGACCGTGCCGGCCAACCCTCCTCGGCCTTCGCCCTCGACCGCGCGGGCTCAGGCAAGACCTTTCCTCTTTCCCGCACACTGGTCGAGCGCCTCGTGCGGGAGCGGACGGCCGTGCTGTCGAACGACCTCCTGCAGGTGGAGGGCCTGAGCGAGGCGGAGAGCCTGCGGACGGCCCGGATCCAGTCGCTTCTCGCCGCCCCTCTTCATGGCCCGGCGGGGCCGCTCGGGATCCTCTACCTGGACACCCGGGAGCCCGGAATCCGCTTCGACGAGCCCCATCTGGACCTGCTGACCGCTCTCGCCGGCATCGCGTCCCTGGCCTTGGCCAACACCCTCCACCTGGAGTGGCTCGAAGAAGAGAAAGGCCGCCTGGAGGCGTCGCTCGACAGGGATCTGGTGGGCGAGAGCCCGCGGATCCGCGAGGCCTGGCGCCTCCTCACCCGCGCCGCCGCGAGCGATTCGACGATCCTCCTGCGGGGAGAGAGCGGCACCGGCAAGGAGGTCGCGGCGCGCTCCCTCCACCGCCAGAGCCCGAGGGCCAAGAGGCCCTTCGTGGCGATCAACTGCGCCACCCTCTCCCCCACGCTTCTCGAAAGCGAGCTCTTCGGACACGAGCGGGGGGCTTTCACCGGGGCCCTGGAGCGCAAGATCGGAAAGTTCGAAACCGCCGACACCGGCACCCTCTTCCTGGACGAGGTCGGCGAAATCCCGCCGGAGCTCCAGGCCAAGCTCCTGCGCGTGCTCCAGGAACGGGAGCTCGAACGCCTGGGCAGCCCACGGCCGATCCGCGTGGACGTGCGCGTGATCGCGGCGACCAACCGCGACCTCGAAAAAGGCATCCGCGAGGGCACGTTCCGGGAAGACCTCTTCTACCGGTTGAACGTGATCTCCTGCACCCTGCCTCCCCTGCGCGAACGGCGCGAGGACATCGCGCTCCTCGCCAGCCATTTCGCCGCCCATTTCGGCCGCAAGCTCGGGCGGCGGATCGCGGGTTTCACGCCCGAGGCGCGCGCCTGTCTGGAGCGCTACGCCTGGCCCGGCAACGTGCGCGAGCTCTCGAACGCCGTCGAGCGCGCCGTGGTGCTCGGCGAAGACGAGTTGATCCGGCCCGAGGATCTGCCGGAGACCATCCTCGACGCCGTGCCCGCGGGAGGACGGGCTCCGGTTACAAAATTCCACGACACCGTCGGCGAGACGAAAAAGCGATTGATTTTAGATGCCGTCGAGCAGGCCGGCGGCAACGTGACCAGAGCGGCGGAGCTCCTTGGGCTGCATCCCAACTACCTGCACCGGTTGATCAGCAATCTCGGTCTGCGGGACCGGATCAAGGGATAGAAACCCTTTTCCTATCCAGCCGATCCGATAGGGCTATCCGATCGGATAGAGGCCCCGCTGTACGCGCGGCACCCTGAATTCTCCATCTTTTCAACGGTTTGCGGGCTCCTTCCGGTGCCGTTCGAGCCCTGGCATCGATCCTGCCCTTCGAGGAATCCAGCAGCGATCTGTAATCAGTCCGAGAAGGACCTTAACCATGAAAGAGAGGATCGATCATGAACAAGTCGACAGTGCGCCTGCTTCTGGCGCTCACCCTGGCCGCCCTCGCCTCGCCGGCCTGGGCGGCTGGCGAGGCCAAGATGTACGTCATTACGGACTGGAGCCTGGGCAACCTGGGGCTCCCCGGATTCTGCACGGGCAACAACATCGGGAGTTGGGATGACATGGTGGACGGCTGGTACAACGGGATCGACGACTTCGGCATCTATGCCAAGGACGGCCGGCAGGTTGACGGCTGGTTCAACCGCAGCCTGCTCTGCGATCCTGACGCCATCCCAGGCTGCAACGACGGCGCGAGGCTCGACGACGCCGATGTGGCCATGATCGACCTCCACGGCAGCGACAACGGCAGTCACTGGAGAGGCTCGCTCCGGCACGACGGCTCTCCCGCCAACACTGCCGACTGCGGAATCGACGCCGCGGACGCGAACGGCGGCGAGATGTTCGTCGGCGACACGGATCTCGAGTACCTGCACCTGTCCTCGTGCAACAGCATGGACGATGACAACTTGAAACAGACCCGGCGCTGGTTTCAGGACCCCGTCGACTCGCCGGTGAACGGTCAACGCCTGCACCTGGCGACCGGCTTCCATGGCGTCATGTGGATCAGCAGCGGCCGTGCCGGCGACTACGCAGACTTCGCCTGGGGAGGCCATTTTCTCCTCGGCAGCACCTGGATGGACGAGATGTACGACTGGGGCGTCAACGGCAGCTACGAGCAGTGCCCGGTCGCCTACTCGGTCGGACCGAGCCTCAACAACTGCCTCCATCGCCTGACGACCGAGAGCTACCTGAACCTCGATCCGGCTCTCCAGGCGGACCCCACCTCGATCAACTACTGGTGCGTCCAGTTCTACGAGGGCTGCGATCCCCTGGCCGACGACCCCTTCAACCTCCCGAATTGAACCCTGACCGATCCCTTCTCAAAAAAAGGAACAGATCATGAAATCGAGAGCCCTCACCCTTCTGCTCTTCGGCATCGCCGCCGCCGGTTCGGCTCAGGACCGGCCGGATCTCCTACGCCTCGTCACCGAAGCGCTGCCCTCCACCGTCGGAGACCCGACCGCGGTCCAGCGGCTCTTCTCCCCCGAGATTTCCCGTCCCCAGCTTTCGGAGGGGTTCCGGATCCAGGCCCTCGAGCAGGCGGTGGGCGAGACCCTCGTCCCCGATCCGGGCTGCGCTCCGACGGGCCCCGTGGCGCCCCTGGCCGTCCAGGCTCCCTGCCTGCACCGGGGCCCGGGAGGGAGCGTCCTGCGCCACGACCTGCGGAAAGGCAAGATCGACTACATCAACCCGGAACGCCGCTTTGACTGGCAGTCCGGAATCCCCAACTCCGTGCCGCCGGAAGAGGCGCGCGCCAAGGCCCTGCGCCTGGCCGCCGAGCTCGCGCTCCCGCAGTCCGAGATCCTGACCTCCCGCCTCAAGGTCCGGGGCTTGAGCCTCGGGGCCGCCGATGGAGAGAGCCGGGAGCCTTCTGTGTCGCTGCGGGCGGAAATGCACGTGCGTGTGCCGCGGCAGGTCGCCGGCCTCAACGTCCTGGGGTCCCGCTTCCATGCCGTCATCGACGCCCGCGGCCAGGTGGCGCGGCTGCATGCCGACTGGCCGGACTTCGCCCTGCGGCCCGGCCTCCCGGCGGAACAGGTGCTCTCCCGGGAGGAGGTCGCCCGCCGCATCGCCGCCCAATTGGCCGAGAGCTTCGCGCCGGGGGACCTTGCCGGCGTCGAGATCGTGACCGCCTACGTGCCGGTCGACCTGCTCGAGGGGCGGGACACCCCCGACCAGGAGGACGGCCCCGAGCCTCTTCTCTTCGAGCCCGCTCTGGTGATCCACGCCATCCCGGTCGAGCCCGCGGAGGACTCCGGCGAGGTGTCGCTCCCCATCCTGGAGATTACCCAACCGCTTCTCGAAACCCCGCGAAACGCCGAAGGATAGCCTCACGCCCAACGCACAGGATTCGAAAAACCTCCCGCCGGGGCAAGCCGTGGCCCCGGCGGGAGGCGGAGTCGGGCTCTCAAAGGCCGGCTTCGGAGGACACGCGAGCGAGGAATTGACGTAGCGTTTGGGAGCCCCTCTGGAATTCGCTCCGGAGCTGCGCGTGGTCCACCGTGGAGTAGCCATGCGCGATCCGGTTGCGCAGGCCGACCGCGCCGCGAAGGCGTTCCGCCAGATCCCGGTCGATCGCCTGATGGTCGGCCAGGACATCGAATGTCGAGGCGGCGTCCTCCGGCGAGCCCCACCTCGCATCCGCGATCCAGTGGGCCGCCAGATCAATACATTCCTGGATCGTGAGAAAGATGCAGAAGCTTGCGAGATCCCGGCGATCCGCGTCCAACACGAGCTCCTCGACGGGCACGGAGACCAGCCGTTCGGCGCGGTCCAGCCAATCCTTGGCCCGGGCCACCTTGCCGGCGACGAGGTCAGGTTTGACCATACTTCACCTGTTCTCTCAGGTCCTCGATGATCGCCCGTTGAATCTTCCGCGCCGTCGGCGCCCAGTCCCACCAATCGACCATGGCCTTGGCTTGAAATGCGATCCAGAGCCCTTCCTCCCGCTCGAAGAGGAGGACGCCGTCCCGGGTGGCTTCAAAGCGCAGGAGAGGGGATGCTTTGTCCAACAGAACCGTGTCGACCTCCCGCCCGGCCGCGCGCCCGAGTTGGGCATCCACCCGGAAGCGGACCTCGGCCGAATAGGGCTCCAGGATCAACCCGATGTCGACGTCGCTCGACGGCCGGCCCTCTCCCCGAGCCATCGAGCCGAAGAGGACGGCCAGCCGGATCTCGGGCCAGGATGCTGCCACCTGCCGAAGGCGCTCTTCGAGCTCCATGCCGGGCATTTTACACGTCCCCCTGGCGTTCGCCGACGAAAAGGAC
>DATHUD010000911.1:0-16084 GCA_035462575.1 Thermoanaerobaculia bacterium
TGTCGGTTGGCGGCGTCGAGCAGCCGGGACACGAGCTCCTCGAACGAAAGCCCGAGTCGAGCGGCCAGGCGGATGGCCTCGCCGAGGAGAGTCTCCAACTCCTGATCCAGCAGCCTCGGGCCGAGCCCCGAGCCTTCCGCCA
Organism: Thermoanaerobaculia bacterium; assembly: GCA_035462575.1. Taxonomy (GTDB): domain Bacteria; phylum Acidobacteriota; class Thermoanaerobaculia; order Multivoradales; family UBA5704; genus DATARR01. The sequence continues at coordinate 143 of DATHUD010000911.1, forward strand.
CGAACGAGCCCTTGCCGTGATGGGTCAGGATCACGCCTTCGCGCTCGAGCTCCAGATAGGCGCGCTTGACGGTGATGACGCTGACCTGCAGGGCGACGGCAAGCTGGCGGATGGACGGGATCTCCTGGCCGGGGGACCAGTCGCCCACAGCTACGCGCTGTTTGATCTGCTCCATGATCTGCACGTACATCGGCCGGGCATCCGCCTGGGAGAGGACGATGTCACTGTGCATATCCATATACTGAGTATACACAGTCGGCGGGGGGCGTCAAGCAGGCCGCCCCTACAGACCAGAATTGCCTTGACGGGCGTTCTACGGCTTGATCGCCCGCGTGAAGACGTCCGGCTGGTTGTCCGCCGGGTCGAGCTGGGACTTCCGGTTGGTCCCCACCCAGACCGGATGGAACGTCTGCCGGCCGGCGGTCAGGCCCTGGTAGTCGCCCAGGAAGAAGCCGCTGAAGGTCACCGCCGCGAAGCGCGTGTCGAAGGTGGCTCCGCTCACCCGGCGGGCGGGGCCGAAGGTCTGGCCGTTGTTTTTCGAGAAGGTGATGAACGTGTCGGCGAGATACCGGCGGCTCCGGTCGTTTCTCAGGGAGTAGAAGGAGACGCCGACCTCGCCTTTGCCGTTGACAGCCACGGCGGGGGTGAAGCTCGGCGCTTTCTTGGGGCCGGTGGAGATGAGCCTGGGCGTGCTCCAGGTGCGGCCTCCGTCCGTGGAGCGGGAGAAGAGCACCTGGGCGGTGCCCTGCGTGTAGCGGTCGTCCTGCCAGGCGACGTAGAGATTGCCGTTTCGGGGATCGACGGCCGCGGAGGGAACTCCGGTGCCGGTGCGCAGGTCCGGGATCTCGTAGGTGTTGAGGGTGGCGATGTCGAGGGTTTCGCTCCAGGTGGCGCCGCCGTCTTCCGAGCGGGCGTAGACGATCTTGAAGTCCTCAAAGCGATTGAGCCCGAGCCGCGTGGCGTGCAGCCAGACCGCGTGGACGACGCCTCCCGGCCCGACCAGCGGAGTGATGCCGACGTTGATGCCATCCCCGCGGACCGTGGCCGGCGGCGTGAACGACCGGCCTTCGTCGTCCGAGCGGGAGACGCGCAGGTTCCAGTTGCCGTTGAGCAGCGTGAACCATCCCACGTAGACGCGGCCTTTGTAGGGGCTGTCGTCCCGCGTGTCGACGACCACGGCCTCTTTGTCGTTGTACTCGTTGTTGCCGCGGTAGACGATGACGGGATCTCCCCAGGTTTCGCCACCGTCGCCGGAGGAGGAGAGGGTAATGGCGCCGAACGGGGGAGCGTCTCCCAGCACACCCCCACTGAGGATCAGCGACGAGTAATAGACCCGGCCGCCGGTGCCGAAGGCGATCCAGGGGTCGGTGGTCCGCGGGAAGGTGGACGAGGTCAGCCCGGGGAGCAGGCCCCGCCGCCACTGTTTTCCTCCGTCCGTGGAGACGGCGAAGCCCAGGGCGCGGGCAGCGCCGTCGAAGAACCGGCCTTCCTGGTAGCCGGCCACGAGATGGCCCTCCCGCTCGGGGTTCGCGGCCACGTGGGGCTCGGTTTGCGTCTCCGGCTGGAAGCCCGTTCCGTCTGGAGTCACCAGGAAGTCGGTGCTCACCAGGATGTCCTGAGGGCCCGTGCGGGCGGCTTCCGGCAGCGCGGGCCAGGTGGCCGCCCGCCGGATCAGCTCTGCGATCACCCGGGGATCGGCCTTTTCCCGTTCCCCCTCGAACCCGCGGTTTCTGGGGCGTGGGAGCTCGGTCGCGCCGGTCAGGAGAAGGGCCGAGGCGCCGAGGGCCAGTGCGAAGAGATGTCGTCCCTGGATCATGTCGTTACCCTCCGATGTTCTACGGCTTGATCGCCCGCGTGAAGACGTCCGGCTGGTTGTCCGCCGGGTCGAGCTGGGACTTCCGGTTGGTCCCCACCCAGACCGGGTGGAACGTCTGCCGGCCGGCGGCCAGGCCCTGGTAGTCGCCCAGGAAGAAGCCGCTGAACGTCAGCGCCGCGAAGCGCGTGTCGAAGGTGGACCGGCTCACCCGGCGCACGGGTCCGAAGGTCTGGCCGCCGTTTTTCGAGAAGACGATGAACGTGTCGGCGAGGTACCGGCGGCTCCGGTCGTTTCTCAGGGAGTAGAAGGAGACCCCCACCTCTCCTTTGCCGTTGACGGCCACGGCGGAGGTGAAGCTCGGCGCCTTCTTGGGGCCGCGGGAGACGAGCTTCGGCGCGCTCCAGGTCCGGCCTCCGTCGAGCGAGCGGGAGAGGACCACCTGGCTGACGCCCGGCGAGAAGCGGTCGTCCTCCCAGGTGACATAGAGATTGCCGTTTCTGGAGTCGATGGCGGCTGCCACGAGGCCGCTGCCGGTGCGCAGGTCCGGCACGTCGAAGTTGCTGGGGACGGCGATGTCGACGGGGGCGCTCCAGGTGGCGCCGCCGTCCTCGGACCGGGCGCTCGTGATCCTGAAGTCGGTGTAGCGGTTCGTCCCTCGCGTGGCGTGCTGCCAGAACACGTGGACGACGCCTCCCGGGCCGACGAGCGGGATGATGCCGAAGTTCAAGCCATCCCCGCGGACCGTGGACGGCGGCGAGAAGGTCTGGCCGTCGTCCGAGGAGGAGGAGACGCGCAGGTTGTAGCTGCTGTCGGACACGGTCATCCAGGCGACGTAGACGCGGCCCTTGTAAGGGCTGTCGTCCCGCGTGTCGACGATCATCACTTCCTTGTCATGGAAGCCGTTGGTGTCCCGGATGACCGTCACGGGATCGCCCCAGGTCTCGCCGCCGTCGCTCGAGGCGGAGACCGCGATGGCGGAGGTTGGCTGGGTGTCGCCCAGGACGCCGCCGCTCGCGAGGAGCGACGCATAGTAGACCCGCCCGCCGGGCCCAAAGGCGACCCAGGGATCGCTGGCTCGCGGGTAGGCCGACGAGGTCAGGTTGGGGAGCAGCCCCCGCCGCCACTGGCGTCCCCCGTTCGTGGACACGGCGAAACCCAGAGCGCGGGCGGCGCCGTCGTAGAACCGCCCCTCCTGGTAACCGGCCACGAGATGGCCGTCCCGCTCGGGGTTGGCGGCCACGTGGGGCTCCGCCTGCGTCTCCGGCTGGTAGCCGGTCTCGTCCGGAGTCACCAGGAAGTCGGTGCTCACCAGGAGGTCCTGAGGGCCGGTGCGGGCGGCCTCCGGGAGCGCGGGCCAGGTCGCCGCCCTTCGGATCAGAGCCTCGATGACCCGGGGATCGGCTTTCTCCCGCTCGCCCTTGAACTCCTGGGTCCGGCGGACCGGGAGCTCGGCCGCGCCGGAGAGGAGGAGGGAAGAAGCGGCCAGGACCACCAGAGACAGAAGTCGTACGGATCTCATCGGAACCTCCCGGTTCCGCCCTCGCTTCGAGTTTCTTTGAAACGGCTCGGCACAAAATGAAAAGATCGACTACAAAGGATCTCCGGACTTCAGGGAATCATAACCCAGTCCGGGTCCCAGGACTACAGGCAGGAGAAGGCGGAGGTGTCGGTGATGGCGGGAGCGGTCCGCCCGGCGGGATTCTCGTACCGGGCCGTCCGGCCGGTCAGCGTGTCGGTCACGGTGAGGACGTAGCCCACGTTCGTGGTGGCCGCGGAGAAGACCCAGTGGCGGCCGTTGACGGCGCAGCCGTCGAGCACCTTGACGAGGAGCTCCCAGTTGTCCGGGCCGAAGAACCAGAAAAGGGCGGAGTCGTCCCCGGCGGGCGGAGCGGCGTGCGCGGGCCCGGTGTTGCCCTCGAAGTCCTTCCAGGTCACCTCCACCCGGAAACGGCCGCCTTGAAGGAAGAGGACGGTTGCGTCCGGAGGCGTGTGGCAGAGGGCGCTGCCCTGGTCCGTGAAGTGGTCGCCGGCGGCGGGGAGGAACTTCCAGTCCCAGCTCCCGGGGCGCAGCGCCATCCGGAGGACGCCGAACGCCTCGGCATTACGCGCCACGCTGTTGTTCCGGATCGTCGCGAACGCGCGCAGCTCCCGGCCGCCGGTGCCCACCACGAATTCGGTGATGCCGCGCTCCGGGTCGGCCTGGCCGGCCGGGTCCTGCGGCGCGAAGCGCTCATAGTCGTGGTCGTGCCCGACGAGGACCACCTCCGCGCCGGCCTGGTGGAGCAGCCGCCAGAAGGTGTCGTACGCCGGATCGTCCCCATGGGCGCCGGAGGAGAAGCGCGGGTGGTGCCAGTAGGCGAGGGTGCACGCCCGTGGATGGGCGGCGAGATCCTGGGCGAGCCACTGCGCCTGCGGGGAGCCCGGGCCGCAGCCGCCCACGTCCGCGCAGTTCGAATCGAGCGCCACCACGTGCCAGGTCCCGAGCTCGTAGCTGTAGTAGCTCCGGCCCTGGGGGGCCGCCGTCGTCCCGAAGTAGGCGAAATAGCCGACGGCGCCCGGGCTGACGTACTCGTGATTGCCCGGGGCCGGGCGCAGGAGCTTCCCCAGCCGTCCCCAGGTGGGATGAAAGGACGCGTTGTACTTCTCCAGGGTGCCGTCGTAGTACTGGTTGTCCCCCAGGAGGAGCACCGCGTCGAAACCGCCTCCGAGGAGCAGGTCCGACGTGGCCTTCATCCGGCAGGCGGTGGGCGTTCCCGCCCCTCCGTTCCAGCTCGGATCGTTCACCGGATCGCAGGCGATGTCCCCCGCCGCCGCGATCACCGGATCGGCGGCCCGGGCGGGGGCGGAGCCCAGGAGGACCGCCCCGAGCAGGGCGGCGGCGGAGGTCGCTTTGAGGTTCACTGCATACAACTATACGCCTACGGGTACTTCGGATACGCCGGTTTCTTTGGTTCCCACTTCTTCGTCTTCGGGATCTCCGCGAGCGCCGCCTTCACGGCCGCTTCGAGCTGCGGGTCGCGGCCGGCGCGCCAGGATTCGGGGTCGAGGTCGACGTCGATGTCCGGATAGACGCCGTCGTTCTCGATCCCCCAGGTGCCGTCGGGGGAGAAGGCGGCGCGGTTGGGAATGGTGAGGCCGCCGCCGTCGAGGAGGTCCGGGGTGAAGAGGGCGCCGCCGATGCCTCCGCCTCCGGTGCGGGTGCCCACGATCGGGCCGACGCCCGCGAGCTTCCACATGAGGGCGAAGGTTTCGGCCGCCGAGCCGTTCTGGCGGTTGGTGATCAGCACCTTGGCCCCTACGGGAGCATTCGTGGGCATCGGGAGGTCGTCCCCCTCGCGCCACGTGTAGGCGTAGAGCGGCCGGCGCCGGAGCAGGTCGATCACGGAGTCGAACACGACCCCGCCCGGGCTGAAGCGCTGGTCGATGACGATCCCCTCGGCGCCGAGGTTGCCCAGGACTCCGCGCAGCATCTCGTCATACCCCGGGCCTCCGTGCCCCGGGATGTACGCGTAGGCGATCCGGCCGCCCGAGAGCTCTGAGACCTTGAGGCGGTTGCGCTCCGCCCAGTCGAAGCGGCGGAGGGTGTGGTCGCCGGGGAGCGGCACGACGATCGCCGTCCGCGATTCGCGACCGTCGGGGCCGGCGGCCACCTTGATCTCCACCGGCTTCCCCGCCTTGCCTGCGAAGTAGCTGTAGACGTCCCGGTCTGCCCGGATCTCCTCGCCGTCTGCGGCCAGGAGGTAGTCGCCCTCGCGCACGTCCACCCCGGGCTGGTCGAGGGGCGCCCGGAGCAGGGGGTGGCCCGCGTTCGGATGGGCCGAGCGGAGAATGCGGGTGATGCGATAGCGGCCCTGGTCAACTCGGAAGTCCGCGCCGAGCAGCCCGATCCGTTCCGGCTTCCCGGCCGGAGGCGGGATATCGCCGCCGCCCACGTCCAAGTGGGAAACCGAGAGGTAGGCCAGCATCCGGCCGAACAGCTCGTTCAGGTCCGCCCGGCGGATGATCCCCGGCAGGTATCCACCAGAATAGGTTTCCAAAGCCGGGAGATTCTGCCCGTGATGGCCGGGGTCGTAGAACCAGTCGCGGGCGAGGCGCCAGGTTTCCCGGTGCATCTGTTTCCATTCCTCCCCGGGATCCACTTCGATCGTGAGGCCCGCGAGATCGAGGGGCTTTGTCTCCGCCCCGGCCGGAGCATCGGCGGGCATCAGAGTCAGTGTCTGGCCGTCCGTGCCGTAGAGAAGGGAGGCACCGTCCCCGGAGAGCCGGAAGTCGGCGACGCCCTCCGCGATCTTCTCGGGCTGCGCGCTCTTGCCGAGCGTGTAGCGGTAGAGCACCCGTTTGGGCCTCCCGCCAGCTCCCGGCGTGGGGGGCCACTCGTTGACGAGCGCGAAGAGCACCCCGGGCTTGCCGGCCGCCAGGTCCTCCATGTCCCGGTCCTCGGGCGAGACCGGGACGATGCGCCGGCCGATCCCGTCGAGGTCGACCTCCACGGCCCCGGCCGGCTCCCAGTTTGCCGCCGGATGGGGCTGGCCGAGATTGGGCAGGAGGGGCGCCGGATCTCCCTTGCGCAGCACCGCTACGTTCAACCGCCCGGTCACGAGAGGCCGGGCGAGCACGCTCGACATCACGCCCCAATCGAGGTCGTCCGCCGCCGTGCGGGCGTTGGCGCTGGTGGTGAGATAGAGATACCGGCCCGAGCGATCGAAGGCCGGGAGATCCGCCTGCACCTGGCCGTCCGTCACGGGGTGCGAGCGGCCGTCCGCGGTGTCGTACAGGAAGACCGTGCGGATGCGGTTGGGGAGCGCCTGGGCGTAGGCGAGCCAGCGGCCGTCCGGCGACCAGGAAGGATGCCAGAGCCCCTGGCCGATGTGGGACGAGGTCGCGATCTTCCGCGCCTGGCCGGATTCGAGGTCGGCCACCCAGAGGGAGAGCCGCTTGTCGGAGAAGGCGATCCGCCGGCCGTCCGGAGACCACGTGGGCTCGCGGTAGAACGAGGGGCGTTCCTCGACGGCGATCCGCCGGACCTCTCCGGTCCCGCCCGCGGGCGCCACGTGAAGCTCGTACTCTCCCGAAGCGTCCGAGAACCAGGCGATCGAGCGGCCGTCCGGAGACGCCGCGGCGGACCGCTCCGCGACGCCCGAGGTCCGCGTGAGGTTCTGCCCCTGCCCGGTCTTCGGATCGAAAGACAGCACCTCGCCGCGGGCGGAGACGATCAGGTCCCCCGTTGGAGTGAGCGCCGCCGTTTCGAGGAAGCGCGCGGCCGGGACGGTCCGCTTCGCGAGCTCCGGCGCGGGCGCGGTGAGCCGGACATCCACAGTCCGGTCCTCCCGTTTCGCCAGGTCGAAGAGGTGGATGCGCCCGTCCGCCACGAAGACGATCGCATCCGGAGCCGCCGAAGCCACCCGGATGCCGTGCTGCGGGAAGCGGGTGTGCTGCTCGACCCGTCCGCTCAGGAGGTCGTAGGAGAAGAGGTTGGCCACGCCGGTGCGGTCTGACACGAACCAGAGCGTGTCGCCGACCCACATGGGGAAGCGGTTGTTGGCGTCCGGCCGGGCGAGAGCGTCGATCTTTTCTACCTTGCTGTCCGCGAGCCGGGCGATCCGGATGGGAGAGGTCATGCCGCCGCGGTAGTGGCGCCAGCCGTCCCAGGAGAAGCCGAAGGGGACGTAGGCGATGCGGGAGCCGTCCGGCGAGAGGGCGCCCTGGCTGGCCTCGGGAAAGGGGAGGGCCTCCATCGCCACGCCGTCCATGGCCATCGTGTAGAGCCGCCAGACTCCGTCCACCTCGCGGTTCGCGGCGAAGAGCACGGCCTTGCCGTCCCGCGTCCAGCCGCGGATCCGTTCCTCCTTGGGGTGCCAGGTGAGCCGCCGGGCCTCGCCCCCCTGGGCAGGCATCACATAGAGGTCCGCGCCTCCTCCGGTGTCCCGGTTGAAGGCGATCCAGGCGTCGTCCGGCGAGAACCAGGGGCCGTCTTCGTCGCCCGGGAGGTCGGTGAGCCGCCGAGCCTCGCCGCCCTCGCGCTCCACGCTCCAGAGATCCCCGGCCCAGGAGAAGACGACGTGTGTACGGCTCGCGGTCACCCCGCCGAGCAGCATCGGCGGGCGGACGGTCACGGTGGGAGGGGCGGGTTGCGCCCAAGCCGGCAGTGCGGCGGTGAGGACGGCCAGGGCCATCCCGGCGAGGACCTGCGGCAGACGGCGGAAGCGGGCGTTCATGTCCTGTCTCCTGTCCAAAGCGGCGGATGAGGCTCTGAGGGTGTGGCGACCCGAGGCAACTGGATGCCAATCTCAATAACGAGGAAGAGCGGCGCGGGGTTCATTCCGGCGCGCTCAATCGGTGGGATCAGGTCGTGGCCAGCGCCACGTGGGGACAGGAGACCGACTCGGGGGAGAGTGGCTACTTCACAGCTTCAAACAGCGCGATGTCCTTACGAAGGATGTCATTGATCAACTGGCTGAGGTCGATACCCTTGGATTGAGCTTTCTCTTGCAGATAGGAGATGACCTCTGCATCCAGGTAGACCGGAATGTTGAATGTCGAATCGGGCCGATAGAATTTACCTCGCTCGGCTTTGGAGAAGTCGTATTCTTTTTTCATGTGGAGGTCTCGTAGTGTCTCCGCTCTCTACGAGTATATGGCGGGGCGAGCGGATACTATCCACCCCGTCCCGTGTACCATGTCCCCGGTCTTCGGCTTCGGAGGGAACGGGATGGCATCTCGCAAAGCGGAGCTGGACGACGAGCTGAAACGGCTGTACTGGGGGCCGCTCGGGGAGTTCACGGCGGCCCGGAATGCTCTCGCCAAGCAACTGGACAAGGCCGGGAAGAAGAAGGAGGGGGATGAGGTCAGGGCGTTGGCGAAGCCGACGCCGTCCTCCTGGGTGGTGAGCCAGCTCTTCGCTCGCGAGACCGGGAAAATGGACCGGCTGCTCGGAGCCGGGGAGCGCGCCCGGGCCGCTCAGCGCGAGGCCGTGGCCGGGGCGGGGGCCGAGAGGCTGCGGGAGGCCATGGCCGCCGCGCGGGACCTGGCGGAGGAGATGCGGCAGCGGGCGGCGGCGATCCTCTCCGAGGAGGGACGGGCCCCGAGCCGGGCCATGCTGGACCGCGTCGCGACCAACCTCCAGGCCCTGGCCTTCAGCCCGGCCGCCGCCGAGGAGGCCTCCCGCGGATGGCTCAGCCGCGACCTCGACCCGCCCGGCTTCGAGGTCTTCACCGGGATGCGGATCCCGGCACGCGTCGTGAACATCGAAAGCCGGCGGAAACCGGCCGCCGAACCGGCCGAGCCGGCGAAGAAGCTCAAGCCGCCGGAGCCCGAGCCCCCGCGGAAGCCGGAGAAGAAGGCCGCGAAGGTCTCCAAGGCGGAAGAGGCGGCCGAGCGGCGCCGGCGGGCCGCGGAGGAGAAGCGGGAAGCCGCCGAGCGCGCGCGGCGGGAGCGCGAGGAGGCGAAGCGCCGGGAGCGGGTGACGCGCGCCGAGGAGCGGGTCGAGCGCGCCGCGGCCGAGGAGGACTTCCTCCGCAGGAAGGCCGAGCAGTCCGAGAAGACCGCCGAGGAGGCGCGCCGCCGCGCGGAGGCCGCCGAGGAGGAAGCCGAGCAGGCCCGCCGCCGCGCCGACTGGGCTACCGAGACGCTCGCCCGCGCCCGGGAAGCGCTCGCGGAGGCCCGGGAAGCGGGCTGAGAGGAGATCCGATCGTGAAGAGATTCGTCGTCTGCGTCGTCCTGGCCGGACCGCTGGTCCTGGCCGCCTGCAGCGCCAACACCGCCGGCCGCTCCGGAGGGTCGCGGGCAGAGGCTCTGAAGATCGCGGCCACCCGGGAGCCCAAGGTCACGTGGAACGGGAAGGGCGTCCTCACGGCCGACATCGACTGCGACGGCACGGAGGACTACGCCCTCGAAGGGCGCAAGGGCGAGGACGTCCTCGTGATGGTCATCCTCGGGCCGGCGACGCAGAAGTCCAAGGTCGCTGTCGAGGAGCTTCCGGCGGACGAGCTGTGCGGCGACCCCATCGCCCTCACCCTGGAGAGCCTGGACTACGACCCGGGGAAGGAGATCGGGAAGTTGCCGGGTTTCGAGAGATCCAGGAAGTGCAAGGGGCTCAATTTGGGGACCGGCGAGTGCGATGCCGTCCACTTCTTCTGGAATCATAAGACCGCCGCCCTCGACATGTGGCGCCTCTGATGCTGTCGATCGAAGACATTCTTTCGTCCGGGGCGCCGGCTCCGCCCGGCCGCGCGATCGGCCGGTCCCGCGAGGGGCGGGAGATTACGGGTTACGTGATCGGGAACGGCAGGAGGCGCGTGAGCCTGATCGGCGGCTGCCACGCGGACGAGCCCGTGGGGCCCGCGATGCTGCGCAAGCTCGTGGCGCACCTCACCGCACTACCAGAGAACGATCCTCTCCTTTCCGGCTTGACCTGGTTCATCGTCCCCCACGTGAACCCGGACGGCGAAGCCCGGAACGCCGCCTGGAGCGACGTCACCCTCCCCACGACCGATCACCTCGGCCGCGAGGACCGGGCGTACGATCTGGCGCTCTACCTCCGCCACGTCCTCCGCGAGAAGCCGGGGGACGACATGGAGTTCGGCTTCCCCAGAAACGCGGATGACACCGGAGCGCGTCCGGAGAACCGCGCCGTGGCCGCCTTTTTGGCCGAAGGAGCGCCTTTCCATCTCCACGGCAGCTTTCATGGGATGGGCTTCGCGTCCGGCCCCTGGTTCCTGATCGAAAAAGAGTGGATCGACCGCACGGCCGGCCTGCGCGACGCTCTGCGCCGGCGGGTGCGGGAGATGGGGTATCGACCGTTCGACGTGGACCGGGGCGGAGAAAAAGGTTTCTTTCGGATCGACGAAGGCTTCACCACCCGCCCGGACTCCCGCCCCATGGTGGCGTACTTCGAAGAGCGGGGGGACCCGGAGACCGCTGCGAAGTTCCGTCCGAGCTCCATGGAGTACGTCCGCTCCCTGGGAGGCGATCCGTTCACCCTCGTCTCCGAGATGCCCCTCTTCCTGCGCCCCCTGGAAGAAGGGGAGACCGGCCGTCCGGACGATCCCCGCTTCCAGGCCTTCCTCGGCCGCCTGGTGGGGAAGAGCCCGGAGGAGGTTCGCGCCGAAGCGGCGCGGGTGGGGGTTCGCGGGATGCCGTTGCGGGATCAGATGCGGCTGCAGCTCGCTTTTCTGGGGGAGGCGCTGCGGGCGATCTGAAAGGATCTCCAGACCGCCCGGGGCCTTTCCGAACCCATCAGATTTCCCGCTCGCCGCCGGGGTACACGAACGAATCGCGCGGGGCGAACCACGACGAGGCGGTCACGGGCTGGAACGGCGTCGCGGGCCGGATCGCCCAGACCGGGTGGTCCTTGGCGAGGAACTCGACGGACTGCAGCTCGAAGGGATCGACGAGCTCTCCGATGTAGGCGTAGTTGCCCGCCATGATCTTTCCGCCCAGTTGCGTCAGGTAGGTCAGGTGGCCGCGGGCCACGACGCCGATCTTGTGGCCGACCCGAGCGCGGGTGCGGATGATCGGCACTCCGTCCACCGAGGTCGTGGCGACGAGATCGTGGCCGGTCACCTCGACGGTGGTCGTGCCCGGCGAGGCCGGCACGCCGCGCTCGGCCACGTACTCGCGCATAACCGGGGACGAGTTGAAATAGTTTGTGAAGAAGCGCCCCGGCGTGACGCCGTCCGGGGCGGTGATGCCGGAGAGGTCGAGGCCCAGATAGGTGAGCGAATAGGCGCCGAAGCCGGAGGTCTGCTCTTCGGAGTCGACGACGTACTGGTTCATGTAGATCGCCTGGTTGGCGGCCGGCTTCAGACGGCCCGGCAGGAGCGCCGCGGCGGCCTGGGGGTCCGCGGGGATCCAGCTCGAATAGATCATGCGGCTGTTGATGACGAGTTGTGGCGCTGCAAGAGTGGAAGACATTGGCTCGGTTCTCCTTGGGATCGGCTCCTGAGGCTCCGGAGCCGTTGTCTGTGCAAGAGAACGAACCATCCCCCGCCGCCCCCTCACCGCGCGACGGTCACGAGCCGAGCAGACAAAAAAAGAGCGGGGCGGCACGGCCGACCCGCTTTGTGGTGAGGGACTGCGCCTCTCTGGGGAGCGACCCCGTCGAGCGCCGCCGCCACCGGGAGAGGGGGTGACCCCCCTGCTGGGATCTTGATCGACCAGGCCAGGGGGAGCGTTGGTGGGTGGAGCCCTTCGCGGTATCCCTACATCAAGATCCGTGCCACGGAGGCGAGGTCCGGGCCCGGCCCGGAAAACGTTAAGAATCCCAAGTAGAAGAAGGATTCTCTGCGGTTTCTTCAAAACTCCCCGGAAGCCCGGAGTGTCAAGATCTGTCAGCCCGTGTCAAGGCTGTGTCAGTTGACACAGGGCGGATGTGTCAGCGCCCCGTCCGGTTCGGGACCGGCGGGGTCAGGCCTGCCGCAGCGCCTTCAGCGGATCGAGGCGGGCGGCGCGGCGGGCCGGGAGGTAGCAGGCGCCGAGGGCGACCAGGGCGAGGGCCACGGGCACGCTGACGTAGGTGAGCGGGTCGGTGGCCTCGATGCCGATCAGGAGGCTCGACAGGAGCTTTCCGAGCGCCAGGGTGCCCGCGAGCCCCAGGGCGGCGCCGATCGCGACGAGCGTCATCCCCTGGCGCAGCACGAGGCGCAGCAGGTCCCGGGAGTCGGCGCCCACGGCCATGCGGATGCCGAACTCGCGGACCCGCAGGTTCACCATGTAGGAGAGGAGGCCGAAGAGGCCGATCACGGCCACGCCCAGCCCGAGGAGGGCAAAGAGGCCTGCGATCTCCGCGTGCATGCGTTGGGCGACGAGGCTTTTCTCCAGTTGCTCTTCGCCGGTGGCGATTTCGATGACGGAGGCGTCCGGGTGCGCCGAGCGGATGGCCTCCCGGAGCGCCGGGGCGAGCGTGCCCAGGGGAACGGAGGCGCGCACGATCAGAGTCATCCGCGCGGTGATGCGCTGGTGGGAGGAGAGGTAGAGGAACTCTCCCCGGGGATCGAGGATCGAGGCCACGCGGGTGCCCGGCGCGATGCCGACGACCTCGAAGTCAGGGCCGGACTCGCCCGGGCGCGGAGGCTCGGACACGGTAAGGCGGCGGCCGATGGGGTTGGCATCTCCCCACAGCTTCTGCGCGAGCTCGCGGCTGATCACCGCGGCCGCCGGGGCGTCCCGCCGGTCGCGGAGCTCGAGCGGCCTCCCCTGAAGCATGGAGATGCCCAGGGTTTTGAAGAACTCGGGGCCGACGAGGTTGTACTGGGTGCCGATCTTCTCCTCGGGCCGTTCGCTGCTCGCGACTTCGGTCTCCCGGCTCCAGCCGGCCAGAGGGCCGGTGTGGGAGAGGCTCGCCGCGGAGACCCCGGGCACGGTGGCCGCGGCGTCCACGATCTTCTGATAGATGGGCGCGACGTCCCCGCTCGCGGAGGCGCTGCGCGGCAGGTAGATGGTGGCGAAGACGAGCCCGTCCGAGCGGAACCCCGGGTCGACGCTCTGGGCGTTGTTCAAGGTGCGCACGAGGAGGCTCCCGCCCAGGAGGAGGACGACCGAGAGCCCCACCTGCGCGACGACCAGGAGCTTGCGGAAGAGGAGGGCGGAGGAGGGCGTCCCCGATCCCGCGGCGTCGCTTTTCAATGGCGTCAGGATGTCGCGCCGGAGGACCTGGAAGAACGGGGCAAGGCCGCAGAGGACCACGCAGACCAGAGAGGCCACGAGAGCGAAGGCGAAGACCCGGACGTTCAACCGGATGAACTCGCCTCCCTCGGCCCAGCCGCCGAGGCCGCCGGGCGCCGTCAGCATGAAATATTCGAGGCGGCGGGCCAGGAGGGCGGCGAAGGCGAGGCCCAGGACGCCGCCCGCAACGCAGAGGACGAGGCTCTCGCCGAGCGTCCCCGCCGCGAGGCGCGCGCGGCTCGCCCCGAGCGACGCCCGGATGCCCATCTCGCGTTGCCGCGCCGTGGCCCGCGCGAGGAGGAGGTTGGCCACGTTGGCGCAGCCCAGGAGGAGGAAGAGCAGGGCCGCGGCCATCAGGATCTGCGCCGCCTTGGTGAAATTCTCGTCGATGCTCTCCGGGTCGTGAGTGGTGGCCGGGACGACGGAGACGCGGCGCTGGCCATCCTCCAAGGGGACAGTCTCGTCGAGCGACTTTCCGAGGCGTTCGAAGGCGGCCTGCGCCTGCTCGACGGTGACCGCGGGGGCGAGCCGGCCGAGGAGGATCACCCAGCGGGCCTCCCGCTCAGGCATCCGGGAGATGCCCGTGGCCACGTCGGACTTGCCCAGGGGGACGTAGATCCCGGCCGGGTGGCCGTGCCCCTGGAATCCCTCGCGCGTTACGCCGACCACCGTGAACGGCACGCCGTTGACCCGGATCTGCTGGCCCAGCAACCCGGGGTTTCCCCCGAAGGCGCTCTTCCAGAGGCGATGGCTCAGCACGGCCACGTTTTCGGAGCCCGGCTCGTCGTCTCCGGGCGTCAGGAACCGCCCCAGGCCCGGCGTTGCGCCGAGGAGGGAGAAATAGTTCCCGCTGACCAACTGTCCCCAGTCGTACGTGTTGGCCTGGTCGTGGCCGAGGGAGGCCCCGAAGATCGAAAAGCCGGCGAGCTGGGGGACGGCGGTCTGGCTTCGCACCAGGTCCAGATAGTCGGGATGGGAGGCGGTCAGCCGCGGCTCCTCGTTCGTCCCCACGTGGATCCAGACGATACGGTCCGGCTCCGGAGCGGGCATCGCCGGCCAGAGGAGGGCCGAGAGATAGGCGAAAAGCGCCGTGCTCGCCCCGATCCCCAGCGCGAGGGTCAGCACGATGATCGCCGGCAGGGCCGGCCGCCGGACCAGCGACTTGATCGTAATTCCGAGCTGCTTCGCGAGGTTTCGCATGGCCTGTCCTCGGTTGGTAGATAGCATTCACTACATCTACTATTGCCGGACCGGCGCGGACGCCGGGGGATTCCCTCTCCAAGGAGGCACGACATGAAGATCCGACGCACCGTCCTCTCTGCGGCCCTGGGAGCCGCTCTCGCCACGCAGATGGCCGCCGCCGCTTCCGGGCCCTACGAGATCGTGGGCACCGCCGAGGGCCGAGTGGGGAACCTTGTGCGCACTGAGTATACGGTCAAGGCCGGAAGTCATCCTCTCGACCGGTTCAAGATGGTGCGTCTGACCAAGGACGTCCCGGCGCAGAGCCTCCGGGGCTCGATCCTCCTCCTCCCGCCGCTGGGTCCCACCTTCAGCTTTTACGAGCAGCGCGACCTTTCGGGCGCCGTGGGCACCTCGATCGCCGAGTACTTCGCCCTGCGCAACTTCGACGTCTACGGCTACTCGCCGCGCTTCGACGGCATCCCCGCCGGCACCTGCGAGGCCGGCCTCTTCGACTGCTCCGTGATGGGAGGATGGGACCTCGCCTCCATGGTGGAGGACATCACGTTCATCCGCTCCCGGATCGAGCTCCTCCACCCGGGGACGAAAATCGTCACCGGCGGCGCCTCGCTCGGCGGCATGCTCGCCATCGCCGTGGGCAACGCCCACCCGGAGGACTATGACGGCCTGATCGTCTGGGAGGGGATCCTCCACAGCCAGGACCCGGCGGTGCGGGCGCTCAACCAGGGTTACTGCGCGGCCGGGGAGGCCCAACTCGCCGCCGGAGCCGTCTACGACGGAGTCGGGGTCAACGTCTTCAAGGAGGTGATGCGGAATGCCCGGCTCGCTCCGGAGGGGCTGACCCCGATCCCCCTCTTCCCGCCCCAGCTCACCAACCACCAGGTGATGGTGCTGCTCCTGTCCGTCCCCCAGCCGGGGCCGGTGACCATGCCGGTGCCGAACTACATCCAGATGAACGGAAGCTTCGCCGAAGACCGGCTCTTCTTCGCCTCCGAGCCGTTCGCGTTCGAGAACATCTCCCGGTTCGTCAACTACGCTCCGAACGCCGTGGTCCGGGATATCTCCTGCTCGTTGGCCGGGTCGGAGACCGACTATGTCTCGAACCTCGAGAATTACACCGGAGCAGTGCTGATGATCGGCGGCGGCCGGGGCTTCGGCGCCTACATGGAAGACCAGCTCGACCTGTTCGGCTCGACGGACAAGACCCTGCGGGTCAAGCCCGCGTTCGGCCACATCGACCACATGATGACGCCGGACCGGCGGAA
>DATHUD010000912.1:0-4927 GCA_035462575.1 Thermoanaerobaculia bacterium
GATCGAGCCGGGAGAGATCGAAACCGTTCTCTCCTCCCATCCCGACGTGGCGGGAGCCGTCGTCCTCGTGCGCGAAGACGTGCCCGGCGACAAGCGGCTGGTGGCCTACGCGGTCCCGCGGGAAGGCGCGGCGGTGGGGGAGCGGGAGCTGCGCGCGCACCTCGAGGAGCTCCTCCCGTCCTACATGGTGCCGGCGCGCTTCGTCTCCCTCCCCGAGCTCCCGTTGACGCCCAACGGCAAGGTGGACCGCCGCGCGCTCCCGGCCCCGGACCGCGAGGTGGAGGCGATCGCGGACCTCGTTCCGCCGCGGACCCCCTTCGAGGAGGCGCTCGCCGGGATCTGGCAGTCGCTCCTCGGGCTCGACCGCGTGGGCGTCCACGACGACTTCTTCTCCCTGGGCGGCCACTCGCTCCTCGCCACCCAGATGGTCTCCCGCGTGCGCGAGGTCTTCGGCGTCGAGATCGAGCTCCGGAGCGTCTTCGACGCGGCCACGGTCGCGGAGCTCGCGGCCCACGTCGAGGAGATGGGGCGGCGGGAGCGGGGCCTCGTGGTGCCGCCGATCCGGCCGGCCGCGCCGGCCGTGGTGCCGCCGCTGTCCTTCTCGCAACAGCGCCTCTGGTTCCTGGACCGGCTTCAGCCCGGCACGGCCGTCTACAACATCCCGGCGGTGTTCCGCATCGGCGGCGCGCTCTCCGTCTCCGCTCTCGAAGCGGTCCTCTCGGAGATCGTCCGCCGGCACGCGGCCCTGCGCACCACCTTCGCGGTGGTGGACGGCGAGCCCGTGCAGCTCGTGGCCCCGCCGGAGCCCCGCCCCCTTGCCGAGGTGGACCTCTCCGGGCTGCCGGAATCGCCGCGGGAGGACGAGTCCCGGCGTCTCGCGACCGAAGAGGCACAGCGGCCTTTCGACCTCTCCCGGGGGCCGCTCCTCCGCTGGACCCTCGTCCGGCTGGGGAAGGAGGCCTTCCGGCTGCTCCTCTCCATGCACCACATCGTGTCGGACGGCTGGTCGGTCGGCGTGCTGCTGCGCGAGATGGCGACCCTCTACGGCGCCTTCTCCACGGGGCGGCCGTCGCCGCTCCCCGAGCTGCCGGTCCAGTACACCGACTTCGCGGTCTGGCAGCGGGGCTGGCTCCAGGGCGACGTCCTCGCCGCGGAGCTCGCCTTCTGGAAAGAGCGCCTGGCCGGGAGCCCGTCGGCGCTCGACCTCCCCTCCGACCGGCCGCGGCCCGCGGTGCCGAGCTCCCGGGGCGCCGCGGAGCGCCTCCTCTGGCCCGCCTCCCTCGCCCGGAAGGTCGAGGAGGTGAGCCGCAAGCGCGGGGCGACCGTGTTCATGACGCTTCTCGCCGCCTTCGACGTCCTCCTCGCCCGCTATACCGGCCAGGAGGACCTCGTCGTGGGCTCGCCCATCGCCAACCGCAACCGCGTGGAGACCGAGGGGCTGATCGGCTTCTTCGTGAACAGCCTGGTGCTGCGGACCGACGCCTCGGGCGACCCGTCCTTCGAGGACCTCCTCGTCCGCGTGCGCGAGGCGACCCTCGCGGGCTACGCCCATCAGGACCTCCCCTTCGAGAAGCTGGTCGGGGAGCTGGCGCCGGAGCGCGACCTCTCGCGGAGCCCCCTCTTCCAGGTCTCCTTCATGCTCCAGAACGCCCCCATGCCGCCGCTCGTGCTCGGCTCCGGCCTGACCGTGACGGGCGAGCCGGTGGGCACGGCCACCTCCAAGTTCGATCTCACCCTGGCCCTTCAGCAGGTCCCCGAGGGGATCGCCGGAGCCGCCGAGTACGCGACCGACCTCTTCGAGGCCGGAACCGTGCGGCGCCTGCTCGGCCATCTCGAGGCCCTGGTCGAGGCGGCCGCGTCCTGCCCCCAGGCGCGGATCTGGGACCTCCCTCTCCTGACGGAAGGAGAGCGGGCCCAGCTCGAAGCCTGGAACGACGGGCTCCCCCTCGGCCGCGACCTCCGGCAGGGGAGCACGCTGCGCGACCTCTTCGACGCCCAGGCGGAGCAGACCCCGGATGCCTTGGCCGTGGTCGCCGCGGACGGGACGCTGACCTACGCGGAGCTCCGCGAAAAGGCCCTGCGGCTCGCCGCCCGTCTCCAGGCCCTGGGCGTCGGGCCCGAGGTGCCGGTCGGCGTCTGCCTCGAGCGCTCGGCCGCGCTCGTGACGGCCCTCCTCGCAGTGTTTGAAGCAGGCGGGATCTACGTGCCGCTCGACCCGGCCTATCCGGCCGAGCGGATCGCCTTCATGGTGGCGGACTCCGGTTGCGCCGCGGTGATCGCGGCCAAAGACCTGCCCGAGGGCGCGGCCGACGGTGTCCCGGTGCTGCGGCCCGGCGAGAGCGGGGAGGCCGGTTTCGTTCTCCCGCTCCTCGCCCCGGCGAACCTCGCCTACGTCATCTACACCTCGGGCTCGACGGGCAAGCCCAAGGGGGTGGGGGTCGCCCACGGTCCGGCGGCGGCGCACGCCGTGGCGGCCGGCCGGTACTACGGCCTCGAGCCCGGGGAGCGGCTGTTCCTCTTCGTCTCCCCGAGCTTCGACGTGTCGGTCGAAAACCTCCTGGGCCCCCTCCTCTCGGGGGCGGCCATCGTGATGCGCGGCTCCGAGCTGCTGACGCCCCAGGAATTCACGCGACGGCTCGGCGAGCAGGGGGTGACGGTGGCCAACGTTCCGCCCGCCTTCTGGATCGACTGGGTCCGGAGCCTCGAGGGGGCCGCCTCGGCGCCCGCGTCGCTCCGCCTGGTGATCGTGGGCGGCGACGAGATGCCGGCCGAGGTCGTCCGCCTGGTGCGCCGGACGCCGCTCCGGAAGGTCCGGCTGCTCAACGTCTATGGCCCCACGGAGACGGTGGTCACCGCGACGATCCAGGAGGTGGGAGAGCCTTTCGAGCCGGCGGGGCCGACCGCCCCGGTCGGCGTGCCGCTGCCCGGCCGGTCGGCCTGGGTCCTGGACCGCGGCGGGAGTCCGCTCCCGGCCGGGGTTCCGGGAGAGCTCTCTCTGGGCGGCCTCGTGGCGCGGGGCTATCTGGGCGTTCCCGCGCTCACCGCCGAGCGGTTCGTGCCCGATCCCTTCTCCGACGAGCCGGGCGCACGCCTCTACCGCACCGGCGACCTCGTGCGGCGGAGGCCCGAGGGCGCGCTGGAGTTCCTCGGCCGCATCGACCACCAGGTCAAGGTGCGCGGCTTCCGCATCGAGCTGGGGGAGATCGAGAGCGCTCTCCTGGCGACCGAGGGCGTCCAGGCCGCGGTCGTCGTCGTCCGCGAGGACGTCCCCGGCGACCGCCGGATCGTGGCCTACGTGGTCCGGGAAGGCGAAGCGGCCACGGTCTCCACCCTCCGCGCGGCGCTCGGGGACCGGCTCCCCGAGTACATGATCCCCTCCCTCTTCGTCTTCCTGGAAGCCCTGCCGCTCAGCCCCAACGGCAAGGTGGACAGGAAGAAGCTCCCCGCGCCCGAGTCGTCGCGGCCGGACCTGGGAGAGGAGTACGCCGAGCCGAGCACGCCGCTCGAGATCCAGGTGGCCGAGGTGTGGGCGGAAGTCCTGGGCATCGACCGGGTGGGGCGCCACGACAGCTTCTGGAGCCTGGGCGGCCACTCGCTCCTCGCGACCAAGGCCCTCTCGCGCCTCTACGACGCGCTCGGCGTGGACCTCCCCCTCCAGGCACTGTTCGAATCGCCCACGCTCGACCGCTTCGCCGCCGCCATCGGCGAGAGGTTCCTCGCGGAGCAGGGGGACGGCCTGCTCGCGGAGCTCGACGGCCTCTCCGAGGACGAGATCCGGGCGCTCCTCGAAGAGGAGACCTAAGAACCTCACCACCCCGGCCCTGTCCCGCATTGCCCTCCTCGCCCCACTTTCTAGGGGACATCAAACCCCAGTTGGAGAGGGGTGGAGGGAAAGAATGAGCGTGGCCGCGAGTGCTGGACCCTTGCACGATATCAAGGGAGTTTATGAAGAGTTGCGCCGGCAGGGCCTGCTCGACCGGCTGCGCGCCTTGCAAGGGCCGGTTTTGAGCCGTTCCATCGCCGCCCTGGCGTTCGACTGGGGCCTGATCGTCGCCGCCTGGGCGCTGGTGATCCGGGTCTCCCCGTGGTTTGCTCCGCTGGCCGTCCTGCTCATCGGCAGCCGGCAGCGGGCCCTGGGGAACCTCCTTCACGACGCGGGGCACAAGATGCTGTTTCCTGGAACGTTGCGCTCCGACGCTCTGTCGAACCTCTTCCTGGGGTATCCGCTGTGGAGCCCGATCCACAACTATCGGGATCAGCACGGCAAGCACCACACCCATCTGGGGATTACGGAGCTGGACCCCGACCTGATCCACGCGGAAGAGGACCTCCAGGGCACGCCCTGGCAGCTCTTCCTGCGCCACTCGTTCGATGGGGCGATGTTCAGGACCAACCTGGTGGCCCATCTCCCCAAGATGACCGGCCGGGAGCTCGCGATGAGCGCGCTCTGGTGGGGCGTCTTCCTGGGGGTCCTCTTCCTGGCGTCGGGCGGAGTCGGCGTCCTGGTGTTCGCCGGGCTCTGGATGGTCTCCCGGGCGACCGTGTTCCACGGGATCACCACGTTCCGCGAGATCTCGGACCACGTGGGCCTGGAGCCCGGGTCCGTGCTGGGCTTCACGCGCAACAGCCCGCACCTGCCGTTCCTGAGCTTTTTCCTGCACCCGCACCAGAACAACTACCACCTGACGCACCACCTGGCGCCCAAGGTGCCGTTCCACCGCCTGCACGCCGCCCACGAGATCTTCATGGCGGTGCCGGACTACGCCCGCGCCCACCACTGCGACCGCTACTTCCAGGGCGGCCGGTCGGTCGTGGCCTGCTGGGTGCGCCGCTGCCTGCGCCTGCACCGGAGCCCGCAGTCCGAGGCCGCGTAGGTTTGTTCTTGTAGGGGCGGCCCTATGTGGCCGCCCTGGGTGGGGGAAGACCC
>DATHUD010000913.1:0-4150 GCA_035462575.1 Thermoanaerobaculia bacterium
GGGGGCGCCCTCTCCCGGGGGAAGGGAGGGCGATGGGAGAGGGTCGGGGTGAGGTTTTTGGGGGGGGCGGGGCCTGAACCGGCCGAATCAACCCCCTTCGGCCAGCATCTGCTCCAATTGCAAGGCAACCGGCGGTAACTCCTGAGTCACAATCTGCCAGACGATGTCCAGATTAACGCCGAAGTAGTCGTGGATCAGCTTGTCGCGCAAACCCGCCATGTTCTTCCAAGGGATCGAGGCATGCTGCTCCCGCACAGCAGGAGACAGGCGTTTCGCCGCCTCGCCGATCACTTCCAGCGCTCGAACCACTGCGTCTTGCGTCTTGAGATCGGCCATGAACTGGTCATAGTCCATCCCATCCACGTACATCCTGCCGCGGCGAATGGCTTCCAGAATATCGGCGAGAAACTCACGGTCGGTACGGCTAGACATAAACCACGCTCTCGCTGATCTGGCGGGCCACATCCTTGACGCGTATGGCTTGGACACCTGCGGGCGTCAGCACATCGACTTTTCTACCCAGGATTTGCTCCAGGTAATCCACGAGCTCGACAAATCGAAGGCCGATCGGTCTCTGAAACTCGACGACGACATCGACATCGCTCGCCTCGTTGGCTGTCCCTCTGGCAAAGGAACCGAACAAGCCGAGCCGCCGCACGCCAAACTCAGCCGCCAGATAGGGATAGCTTTCCCGCAGTCGTTGGGTGATCGTCTCTCTCGTAAGCATCCGGAGCTCCAAAAGCCGGATCAGTCCATCCTCGGCGTCTAGAGGCTACTACACCTGCCGCGTTCCGCGGCCATCCCTCACCACCGCAGCAGAAGCTGCGCGATCAGGATCTTCCCGATCGTGGCCACCGGGTACACCGTGGCGTAGCCGATCGCCGGCAGGTCGTTCTTCGCCTGCTCGCCCGCGTAGGCGAGGACGGCGGGCTGGGTCTGAAGGCCGCCGAGCATGCCGGTCAGGAGGCTCATGGGGATCTTCAGGACACGGTGGCCGATCCACAGCGTGAGAAAGGCGGTGACGCAGGTGATCGCCGCGCCGCAGAGGAAGATCGTCAGCCCTCCTCCCTGGCGGAAAGTGCTCGCGAAGGCCCAGCCCGAGCGGGTTCCGATCCCCGCGAGGAAGAGGACGACCCCGATCTGCCGCAAGGTGAGATTGACGCCGTAGGGCACCTGCCAGAGGAGCGGCCCGGTGCGGCCGAGAGCGCCGAGGGTGAGCCCCACGAGAAGAGGCCCGCCGGCGAGGCCGAGCCGGAAGGTTCCAAAGCCGGGCAGGGGAATCGGCAGCAGGCCCAGGAGAAGCCCGAGGACGAGCCCCAGGCTGAAGGTCACGACGTCGAGCTCGCTCACGGCCTTGTAGGAGTCCCCGAAGAAACGGCCGACCTCCTCGATGCGCGCCCGGGGCGCCACGACGCGCACCCGGTCTCCGAGCTCCAGCACCGTGTCCCCGCGGGGCAGGAGGTCCGCGTCGCCGCGGCGCACCCGCGTCACCAGGGCGCCGAAGCGCTGCGGCAGGGCGATCTCGGCCAGCCGTTTTCCGGCCACCTCGGGGCTCGACACGAAGACCCGGCGGAAATCCACCTGCCGGCGGTCGAACGAGAGCCGCATCGGAGCCGGCTCGCCCAGGAAGGCCGTGACCGCGTCCAAATCCTTCTCCGACCCCACAACGCTGACCCGATCGCCCACGCGGAGGCTCGCGCCGGGATCGTCGATCATCGAGACCTCCCCGTCCCGCTCCACGCGGACGAAGAGCACCCGCCAGCGATGTTGGTGGATGATCTCCCCCACCGGCGCGCCCGCGGCCTCGGGCCGGGTCACGCGGATCGTCCGGTCCATCAGGTTCTCCCCCACCGCCCCGAGATCCGCGAGGCCCGCCGCCTCGGCCGCGTAATCCACCCGGAACCGGCGCTGGAGCAGGAAAATGGCGAGGATCATCCCCACGACGCCCATGGGATACGCGACCGAATAGGCCATGACCGGCAGCGCCAGAAGCTCGTCGGAAGGAGCCGGCGCTCCGCGCAGCGATTCGAGCACGGCCGCGAGCGCCGGGGTATTCGTGAGGCTCCCCGCGAAAAGCCCCGCCACAAGCGCCGGGGCCATCCCGAACACCCGCCCGGCGAGCCCGGTCATCCCCGCCGCCAGAACGATCATCCCCAGCACCAGCAGGTTGTCCCGCACCCCCCGCCGCCGGAACGACGCCACGAACCCCGGTCCCCCGGCAAGCCCCAGCGAGTAGACGAATACGACCAGCCCGAGCAGATACACGATCTCCGGCAGCTTCAGATCCGGATGGAGCGACCCAACCGCGAGGCCGGTGAACAGCACCGCCGCGACCCCGAGCGAGAAGCCGCCGATGCGGATCTGCCCCAGGGGATACCCGATGGCGGCGACGGCGAAGAGAAGGAGGAGCGGGTTGGCGAGGAGGAGGTCGATCACGGAGGGAGTGTATCCGGGTGGGGGCAGGTATCACCAAGTGCGGAACCCAGGGACGTGAGGCCCACTGAAGGTTGTAGGTTAACGAGCAACAGGTCTAGCTCTATAGCCGAAGCATGAGAGATGTGTAAGCAGCACATCCCCCATCCTGGGCGTGCTTATACAAGAGCCTCGTAGCTCTCACCAAGAGCATACCTTCCTGCCTGCAGCAGGATCTGCCCCTTTCAGCGTGTATAAGCAGCACAGAACTGCCTGCTTCCTCGGTTTGCTCATGACACGACTCCCTATGTTGACGTGGATGCTTGAGTGGCATAGAATTTAGAGAAGCTTCAGTTCACGAGCACATAGACTCGTTGCCACATTCGACTGTTTAGCCGCTGGGCTCAAGAACCTTTGTAAGAGGTAACCGGTAGCCGAACGTCGATTAAAATATTTGTACAGCAGAGGAGGCGGAGAAATTTGTATGTCGACGACAGGCCACCTTGAAAACACCGAGGATCTGAAGGAACATGGTTTATCAGTCTCCGTCAGCCCTATCTACAACAGGTCATCCTGCGGAGTCGACGTCTGCTCGGCGCGATATCGTGCTGGGCAACAGACTTTCGAGTCTCCTCCAACAGTTGCACCTCGAAGACCTAATAAGAATTCCAACGATGGCATTTTTTGAGATCACGCAGCAAGATCCGTCACATGAATGCATCTAGCGCGGATAGATTTTCTGCAGTCAACCAGATACCATTACCTTGGCACCGTCATGGAAGATAAATCAAGATTCGACAATCTTAAAGAGGCATTTTCCTCCAGAGGAGTAGAACTATTCATCTTTGGGGTTGCAGCAGTTGCGCTAGCTGGATTCTTACTTTGCTCTCAGCTAGTTGCCATGTCAACCACCCATGCCCTGTCAGTGCTAGAGATTTTTCAATGCTGCCTTTTGATTACTTGGATAGCTTTAACATTTGCGATTCTCGAAGATGAAGTCGATACGTTCCCCGTCTGGTTCTTTAAAATTGCAGTATTCTTCGGACCAGTAGCATGCATGTCCTTAAGACTGACACATGATCACCGCAAGGTTGCGTTCTGGGTTAGCCTCTTTGCATGGACATACCTAGGGGTAGTCAGCGCACTTGAAAAGATGCCCAAGGAGAGAAGTTGGAGAGAGCGGGTTATGGTTGGCCTTAGCGCAACATGGGCTATATGGGGAACTATAATATCTGTTGGAACCAGCCCCCTTCTCCCCTATGCGCAGCCCGCCGTTCAAGACCTAGATTCCGCGCATATCTTTCTTGATATTAGAAAAATTGTAAGCATCCTATTTTTGGGCGCCCTATTAGCAACAGCTTTGTACCGTGCCTTTCAAAAGAAGCCACCCCTAATTCCGCCCCTCCGCCCCTGGAAGATTCCAGAAGTAATTGACGTACCGTTCGTTGGACTAATTGCTAAGCCCTCCCTAATAGTCGCAAATGTTCTGCTCATGGTCCTTCACGCTGTTACCGATTACGGCCGGAGAGCTCTATATATCGTGTTTTTCTACTTCCTCGAGATCGGAAAAGCACTTGTTCACACCATCCAAGATTTGATAGCAGAGAAAAAATCAATGATCGAAATCGGACGAACGATCGCGACTTTTCTTTTGCTAACGCTCGCCTTCCTTTCGACTTCCAAGGCGACTCCGTTTATTCTTAGATATTTAAGATCAATTGAATGGACAGCACAACTT
>DATHUD010000914.1:0-1772 GCA_035462575.1 Thermoanaerobaculia bacterium
CCGTTCCGGATTTTCATCCCTCTTGCGGTGCCGTCTGGCGGCAGGCGGCATGAACAACTCTCCCGGGGAGGGCGGGGTGGAGTGGCGGGAGAGGGGGACAGGGGGTGAGGGCCGGGCGGGGAGGCTCCGAAATGAGGAGGATCGAGGCCTCCCGGCAGGAGATCGCCGAGGGCCGAGGCGTGCGGCTCGAGGACGTCGAATACGGGTAGCCTGTCAAGACAGGGGTCTGCTGGGAGCGCCGGCATCCTTGCCGGCCATCTAATTCCTCCGCTTGACAGAGCCTTCCTGAGTCCTTACCCTCGGGTAAGAAATTATCTAGGAGGTAAGGATGTCAACGGCCACAATCACAAGCAAAGGTCAGATCACGATCCCCAAAGAGGTTCGGGATGCTCTCGGTCTGGACACCGGCCACCGGGTCGCCTTCTTGCTCCGGGAGGATGGAGTCGCGGAGATGCGTCCTGAGAACGTGGACTTGATGTCTCTTTGTGGCGTTCTCAAGCCTTCTGTCAAGGGAGTGACGGTCGAAGACATGAAAGAGGCCGTCCGTCAGGGGGGCGCCGGGGAGTGATCGCCCTCGATACGAACGTTCTGGTGCGGTTTCTGGTGGAGGATGACGCGGCTCAGTTGGAGAGGGCCCGGCGGTTCCTCCAGAAGGCCGTGGATTCCGATTCCTCCTGTTATGTCTCCGACATCGTGATGTGCGAAGTGGTCTGGGTTTTGGAGAGGAGCTACAAGTTCCGGAAGGCTCAGATCGGCCAAGTCCTGGGCAGCCTGCTGCGTTCCAGGAATCTGGCGTTCTCGTCCTCGGAAAGGCTCGCCCGGGCGCTCGAAGCTTATGGCGCGGGCCTTGGCGATTTTGCGGACTACCTGATTCGTGAACACGCGAGGGCCAGCGGATGCGAGGTGGTCGCGACGTTCGATGGTAACCTCCTCAAGGAGCCGGGTTTCGTAGAGGTGTGACGGTTTCAAGCGGTCCTCCGACTCCCCTCCCCCTCTGATACACTCCCCCGCGGCCCGGCCCGTCCGGTGCCCCCAGCCCCCCTCCCAGGGGGGACCCAGTCTCGAATCCGTTCCCCAGGAACTTTGTCGGAGGAGATGACGTGAAGATCCACGAGTATCAGGCGAAGGAAATCCTGCGCCGGTATGGGGTTGCGACCCCCCGGGGCAAGGTGACGGACAATCCGGACGAGGCGGCCCGGATCTGTGAGGAATTCGGCGGGCGGTGTGTGGTGAAAGCCCAGATCCACGCCGGCGGGCGCGGCAAGGGGGGCGGCGTGAAGCTCGCCAAGTCGAAGGAGGAGGCGCGGGAGCACGCGTCGAAGATCCTCGGGATGCAGCTCGTCACCCACCAGACCGGCCCCGAGGGGCAGCTCGTCCGCAAGGTGCTGATCGAGGAGACGGCGGACATCGCCCAGGAGCTCTACCTCTCGATCACGCTCGACCGCGCCCAGGGCAAGCACGTGCTCATGGCCTCGTCGCAGGGCGGCATGGACATCGAGGAGGTGGCGGAGAAGGACCCCAAGGCGATCTTCCGCCAGGCGGTCGAGCCCACGCTCGGCATCATCCCCTTCCAGGCCCGGGCCGTGGCCCGCGGGCTGGGGCTCAAAGGCCAGACGGCGGCCAAGGCGGCCAAGCTGATCACCGGGCTCGTCAACGCCTACGCGGACACCGACGCCTCGCTCGCCGAGATCAACCCCCTGATGGTGACCGGCGGCGGCGACGTGATGGCGCTCGACGCCAAGATGAGCTTCGACGACAACGCCCTCTTCCGC
>DATHUD010000915.1:0-2527 GCA_035462575.1 Thermoanaerobaculia bacterium
GATCGAGCCGGGAGAGATCGAAACCGTTCTCTCCTCCCATCCCGACGTGGCGGGAGCCGTCGTCCTCGTGCGCGAAGACGTGCCCGGCGACAAGCGGCTGGTGGCCTACGCGGTCCCGCGGGAAGGCGCGGCGGTGGGGGACCGGGAGCTGCGCGCGCACCTCGAGGAGCGGCTGCCCTCCTACATGGTTCCGGTGGATTACGTCGCGATCCCCGGTCTCCCGCTCACGCCCAACGGCAAGGTGGACCGCCGGGCCCTGCCCGCTCCGGACCGGACGCGGGACGCGGGCGCCGCCGGCTTCATCGCCCCGCGCACGGAGCTCGAGATCGAGGTGGCCCGCATCTGGTGCGAGGTCCTGGGGGTGGACCGCGTGGGGCGGAACGACACCTTCTGGGACCTGGGCGGCCACTCGCTGCTCGCGACCCGGGTGCTCTCCCGCGTGGAGGGCTCGCTGGGGATCGGGCTGCCCGTGCAGACGATCTTCGAGGCCTCCTCCCTGGAGGACTTCGCCGCGGCCGTGGGCCAGGCCTTCCTCGCCGAGAGCGGCCTGGGCGTCGAGGAGCTGGAAGCGCTGGCGGGCGAGGAGGAGCCTTCCGCGGAGCCGAAGCCGCGCCCCCTCTCCTTCGGCCAGGAGCGCCTCTGGTTCCTCGACCGGCTGCTCGGCGTCTCGTCGCTCTACGGCATGCCTTCCCCCTTGCGGCTCGCGGGGCCCCTCCGTCCGGAGGCTCTCCACGCGGCGCTCGCGGAGATCGTCCGCCGCCACGAGGTGCTGCGCACGGTCTTCCGCGAAGAGGGGGGCGCGCCGGTGCAGGCCGTCCAGCCCTTTGCCGGGCTCCCCGTGCCGGAGGTCGACCTCGAAGCCCTCCCCGAGGCGTTGCGGGAGGCCGAGGCGAACCGTCTGATCAACGCAGACCGGGAGCGGCCGTTCTCCTTGGAAGAGGGGCCGCTCTTCCGCTCGGCCCTCCTGCGCCTCTGCGCCCAGGAGCACGTCCTCCTCCTGACCGCCCATCACATCGTCTCCGACGGCTGGTCGGTGGAGGTGATGACGGGCGAGCTCGCGGCGCTCTACCAGGCCGCCCTGGCCGGCGCCCCCTCGCCGCTCGCCCCGCTGCCCCTCCAGTACGCGGACTTCGCGGCGTGGCAGCGCGAGTGGCTCTCGGGCGAGGTGCTCGAATCCCAGCTCGCCTGGTGGCGCGAGCGCCTCGCCCATCCCACCGTCCTCGAGCTCCCCACCGACCGGCCGCGGCCGGCGGTGCCGAGCTTCCGCGGCGGGGTGGAGAGGCTGGAGATCCCCGGCGGGATCGGGGGAGTCCTGGAGCGGATCGGCCGCCGCCACGGGGCGACCTTCTTCATGACGCTGCTCGCGGCGTTCCAGGCCCTCCTCTCCCGGATCGCGGGGCAGACCGACGTGCTCGTGGGCACGCCGATCGCCAACCGCGGCCGGTCGGAGATCGAGGGGATCATCGGCTTCTTCGTCAACACCCTGGTGATGCGGACCGACCTCTCGGGCGATCCTCCGTTCACGGGGCTCCTCGCCCGGGTGCGCGACGCCGCGGTGGGCACCTACGCCCACCAGGACCTTCCGTTCGACCGCCTGGTGATGGAGCTCGCCCCCGAGCGCGACCTCTCGCGGACGCCGCTCTTCCAGGTCCTCCTCTCCGTACAGCACGCCGCCGGAATGGCCGCCCCGCTCGCGATCGGCCCCGGCCTCACCGCCCGGCCGGAGGGGGTGGATGCGCTGACCTCCAAATTCGACCTTTCGCTCCACGCGGCGCAGGCGGGCACGCGGCTCCAGACCGCCTTCGAGTATGCGACCGACCTCTTCGACGCCGCGACCATGAGGCGTCTCCTGGAGCGCTTCGCGGTCCTGCTCCAGGGGATCGCCGTCCACCCCGAGGCGCGCCTCTCGGAGCTGCCGCTCCTCTCTCCGGCCGAGCGCGGGCAGATCCTCGGCCAGTGGGCCGGAACGGCCACGGCCTACCCGCGCGCGGCGACGATCCACGGCCTCTTCGCGGAGCAGGCGCGGCAGACGCCCGCCGCCGTCGCCCTGGTCTTCGGCGACGAGACGCTGACCTACGGGGAGCTGGACGCCCGGGCGGACCGCCTGGCCGGCCGGCTCCGCGCCCTGGGTGTGGGCCCCGAGGTGGCCGTGGGGCTCTCGGCCGAGCGTTCGATCGAGCTGATCGTCGGGATCCTCGGGATTCTGAAAGCCGGCGGCGCCTACGTGCCCCTGGACCCCGCCTATCCCGCCGAGCGGCTGGCGCTGATGCTCGAGGACGTGAAGGCCCCGGTCGTCGTGGGAATGGAGCAGATCCTCGAAGCCTTGAGAGACGGGGAGGAGGCCTCCGTCCTCCCGGACGTGGACGCGGAGGGCCTCGCCTACGTGATGTTCACCTCCGGCTCCACGGGCCGGCCCAAGGGGGTGGCGGTCACCCACCGGAACGTGGTCCGCCTCGTGCGGGAGACCGGCTACGTCCGCTTCGGGCCCGAGGAGGTCTTCCTCCAGCTCGCCCCGGTCTCCTTCGAC
>DATHUD010000916.1:0-6353 GCA_035462575.1 Thermoanaerobaculia bacterium
GCGCCTGGGTGGTCACCCACTTGCCGGAGGCGAAGCCTCCAGCAGGCGAGGTGGAAATCGCCCGCGGAAGCTCCGACCGAGCCGGCCGGGTGGAGGCTCCGGTGAAGCCGGCACCGCCAACGGTCGTACCGGAAGAGACGCCCGCCGATCGCTCTGCTCCCCCTGAGACGGCTCCCGCTCCGGCCCCCCTCGTGGCGCCTGAGCCTGCGCCAAGCCTCCCGACGGCCGTCTTCCAGCTCGCCCTCGCCGGCCGGCGCTCGGCTGAGCCGGCCGAGGAGCTGCCGCGGTTCGCGGTTCCGAAGGGGACCGGAGA
Organism: Thermoanaerobaculia bacterium; assembly: GCA_035462575.1. GTDB lineage: Bacteria > Acidobacteriota > Thermoanaerobaculia > Multivoradales > UBA5704 > DATARR01. The sequence goes on from DATHUD010000916.1 coordinate 314, forward strand.
GATCGACATCCAGCTCGACCTGGGAGGCGAGGAACGGGAGTTCCTCACCTTCAACGCCCTGGTGACGAGCCTCGCGGCGGGCGAGGTGTGGAGAGGTCAGGGGCTCGAGCCGCAGCCACTGGATTGGGGAACGGCCCTGATCCTCAAGATCCCGGCGGAGAGTCTCCCGGATGGGAGGTACACGATGAAGGTCCAGGGGTTAAAAGCCGAGGGAGAGGCCGAAACGATCGGCGTCCAGGAATTCGAGATCGTTGCCGACTGATGATTTCCGATCTGTTGTCAAACCCTGTCGGACCGGCCGCCGCCGGTCCGGACCGACCTGATGGGAGGATGAGCGCCATGGATATCACCAACAACACCGGGGACGACGTCAAAGTCAAAGTCGGGAGCAGCGGGCCGCAGGGCGTCAACCCTCGCCCGGGGATCTGGAAGCCCCTGCAGAAGCGCCAGCGCATCAAGCACCCCCTGGACCAGCCCGGCCCGTGGAGGGTCGAGTTCCTGATCGAGAACGGGGGCGAGGAGATCCACGTCTCCAAGATCGCCCACACGGCCAACGACCTCGTGGAGCTGAACGGGGGCGACGGAGATTACGACGTGGTCGTCACTCGCAACGCCGCAGGGTAAGGCGGCGTTCGTCAACCTCCCGGGAGCCGCTTTTTCGGTCGGCTCCCGGGAAATGTTTCAGGCTGGGCCGTCACTCTCCTTGAGAGCATCATCATGGCCGAGAGCAGAATGATCCCCGCGCACCCGGTCTCCCCTCCGCGCCGTTCCGGAGCGAAACCTCCCCTGCGGCCGGCCCGGCCCGTCCGTCCCAACCCACAGCCCCGGCTCCCCCTGGAAGAGACCCAGAGCCTCGGACCGCTCCCGGAGTGGCAGGAAACCCCGACTCTCCCGCCGCGGGAGGCCCCCGCGCCCCCACGCCTGACGCGCGAGAACGCCGTCGAGCCCGCGCCGGACCGGCCCGGGGTGGAGCCGAAAGCGCCCCGCTCCCAGGCCGAGAAGGCGCTCTTCCTCGTGCTCCTGCTCAGCCTGGGGCTGAACCTCGCCGCCTTCCTGATTGCCCGGGAGAGGCTCACCCGGGCCGACTTCCTGTTCGCGGCCGTGATCCTCGTCTCGGGGGTCGCCCTCCTGGTCTTCACCGAGATCAGCCGGCGGAGCGGACGCTCCCGCTCCTCCGACTGAAGGCAGCTACCCGCCGGCCCCGCCGCCGGCGTGGACGCCGCCCTCGGTCTGGCCCCAGGGGTCCAGGGCCTCGGCGAGCTCGGAAGGCGGCAGCACGTTCTTCTCGACGCACAGCTCGCGCACGGTCTTGCCCGTCCGCACCGACTCCTTGGCGATCTCGGCCGCCGCGTCGTAGCCGATCTTCGGCACGAGCGACGTCACCATGGCGAGCGACCGCTCGACCAACTCCTCGCAGCGCTCCCGGTTCGCCTCGATCCCCTCGACACACCGCTCGGCGAGCAGGCCCGAGACGTTGCCCAGGATCTCGATCGACTGCAGGAGGTTGTGCGCGATCATCGGCATCATCACGTTGAGCTCGAAATTGCCTCCCATGCCGCCGATCGTGATCGCCGCGTCGTTGCCCACCACCTGCGCCGCCACCATGAGAACCGCCTCGGGGATCACCGGGTTGACCTTGCCCGGCATGATCGAGCTGCCCGGCTGGAGGCTGGGGATCGAGATCTCCCCGATGCCGCAGCGCGGACCCGACGCGAGCCACCGGATGTCGTTGGCGATCTTGGTGAGCGAGGCGGCGATCGTCTTCAAGGCCCCCGAGGTCTCGACCGCCGCGTCCTTGCCGGCCATGGCCTCGAAGCGGTTGGGCGCCGCCACGAAGGGGCAGCCCGTCCGCGCGGCCAGACGCTCGATCACCTTGGGTGCGAACTCGGGCGGCGCGTTCAGGCCCGTGCCCACCGCCGTGCCGCCCAGAGGCAGCTCGGCGAGACGCGGCTTGACCGCCTCCAGGCGGGCCAGGGCGTTCTTCACCTGCTGGGCGTAGCCCGAGAACTCCTGCCCGAGGCGGACCGGCACCGCGTCCTGGAGATGGGTGCGGCCGATCTTGACCACCGGGTCGAACTCCTCGGCCTTCCGCGACAGGGCGTCGGCCAGGCGCTTGAGCCCCGGCTCCAGGACCTCGCGGATCGCGAGGTAGGCCGAGACGTGAATCGCCGAGGGGATCACGTCGTTGCTCGACTGGCCGGCGTTGACGTGGTCGTTCGGGTGGACCGGCTTCTTGCTGCCGAGGACGCCGCCCAGGATCTCGATCGCCCGGTTCGAGAGGACCTCGTTGACGTTCATGTTCGTCGAGGTGGCCGAGCCGGTCTGGAAGACGTCCAGGGGGAACTGGCCGTCGAGCTTGCCCTCCCCCACCTCGTCGGCCGCCTGGCGGATCGCCCGGGCCGCCTCCGGCGGGACGATCCCCATCTCCTCGTTGACCGCCGCGGCCTCCCCCTTGATCATCGCGACCGCCGCGAGGAACCGCTTGGGCAGGGTGATCCCGGAGATGGGAAAATTGCGGCGCGCCCGCTCCGTCTGGGCGCCGTAGTACGCCCCGGCCGGCACTTCAATCTCGCCGAGGCTGTCTTTTTCGATGCGCGTATCGGACATGTCTCCTCCTGATGGAACCATAGGGCCGCCCGCTCCGGCCGGAGCGGGCGGCAGGCCTATCGTATCGGAGACGCGGGCCCAGGGGGCCACCCGTCAGGGGAGGATTTCGAGCTCGTCCGCCCCGAGGTCGATCGCGGCCGTCCCGTCCTGGTTGCCGTCGAAAAGACGCTTGCCGTTGCCGAAGTCGGTCAGCAGGACGTCCGCCTGGGTGGCGTCCCCCAGGTCGCGCAGGCCGGAGGTCGAGAGCAGCGTGTACGGGTCGCTCGCGTTGAACCCCGGATCCAGCTTCACGTTGCCGTTCACCCCGGTCTGGTCCGTGCAGCTCCCGGCATAGGGGGAGACGGACCCGGAGTTGAAGGCGTTCTGCACGTCGTTGTTACGCAGGACCGGAACGCTCGCGGCGCCGATCGAGGTGCCGCAGGAGAGCGCGATCATCCCCGCCTTCGCGTAGATGATGTTGTTGATCATCTCGACCTGGCCGTCGAAGCCGTCCGCGTAGATGCCCGAGACGAAGGGGGAGGAGGTGGCGTGATTTGCCGCGATCGTGTTGTTGACCAGCCGCGGCCCGCGCGTTCCGGACGGCACGAGCCATTCGATTCCCGCACCCCGGGGCGCGGTGTTCTCGACGATCAGGTTCTGCCGGATGAGCACGTTCGACGCGTTCGCGAGGCGGATCCCGCCACCCGCCGACGTTGCGGTATTGCCGCTGATCTTGTTGTTGCTCAAGACCGGCGTGCCCGCCGCGTTGAACGAAACCCCGCCGCCGGAGGTCGCCGAGTTGCCGGTGATCGTGTTGTTGGTGATCTCGGTGCTGCCGGCCCCGGAGACGTTGATCCCGCCCCCGGTCTGGCCCGAGCACCCGGTCTGGACGGAGTTGTTGGAGATCGTATTGGCCGAAATCAGGGGCGATCCGCCCTGAACGTTGATCCCGGGCCCGCTGGAGCAGCCCTGGTTCCCGGTGACGACATTGTTGACGATCGTGGGCGAGGTGCTCTGGATGCGGATGCCGCTGCCGCCGGAGGAGCTCCGCCCGTTTTTCAGGGTAAAGCCGCGGAGGACCGAGCCCCGCCCCTCCCCCGTGGCGAAGGTCACGACCGGCCCGAGCTGCTGGCCGTCGACGATCGTCACCGCCGGCCCCGAGGAGCTCCTCACGGTGATCGCCTTGCCCCCGAAATTGACGTTCTCCTGGTACGTCCCCGGGGCCACCACCACCACATCCCCGGCCACCGCGGCGTTGATGGCGGCCTGGATCGTCGGCTGCTCCCCAGGCACGTTGATTGTCGCCGCCCCGGCCGGCAGGGCGAGGACAGTCCACACGGCGACGGCTGCGAGTCCACTCATCCTGTGCGTCCCAGTCATTTCAAGACCTCATTTCAGAAGATCCGGCCCCGACGCAGCGCGCCCCGGCCGGGAAACCACGGCGGAAACCTCCCTGCCCTCGAAAAGACGGGTTCAACGAGAGAGTGACGCCTGGGGGATTTCCATTTCGGAGTGCGCCGGACGGGCCCGAGCGGGACAGCTCAGCCCGCCGGCCTGGGCGCCGGGTCGCACGGGACGCGCCGCATCGGAAAGTCGACGCCCTTCTGCTGCCCCTTCGAAAGCCCCTCGATGCGCCCCCGCAAGAGGCCGTTCTCCTCCAGGCGGTAGAGGATCCGCTGGGGGAAATCGTGCTCCGGGTTCTCGAAGACCACCTCGGCCGCGGTCAACCGGACCATGGGAAAGCTGGCTTCCGCCTGGCCCGAGGGGTTGGCGATGAAGGCGAGCCGGCCCGGCGCGATCTCACGGATCTGCATGAACTCGTGAGCCACGGTCTTGCCCGACTTGACCGTCCGGCTCATTCCCAGGAGAGTGCCGCCCGCCGGCGCCATCCACTGCTCTCCGGAGCCGGGCTCCGCCCCCTCGCTCGCCCAACAGCCGGCGAGCCAGAAGAGCTCGGAAACCGAAGCCGCCTTCGCCGGAGATGCAGCGGCCACGCCGATGAGCACGAGCCCCAGGGAGACCCGAATCAGAATGTGCATGGAGACCTCCTGCCGGGAAGTTTATCCCGGGTAGACTCCCGCCATGCTCGCCTTCCGGAAGAAACGGAGCCTCGCCGGCCTGGCTCTCGCCGTCCTCCTCGCCGCCGGCTGCCGGCCTCCGTCTCCCGTCGTCCTTCCTTCCGCCCCGGCTCTCGAGGACGCCGACCGCCTTCTCGAGAGCTTCCGGGAGCGCGGCGCCTTCCCGGGCGGCGTTCTCGCGGTCGGCCATCGCGGGGAGGTGGTCCACCTGCACGCTTTCGGCCGCCTCACCTACGACGCGGACGCGCCCCCGGTGGCGGCCGATACGCTTTACGACCTGGCGAGCCTCACCAAGGTGGTGGCCACCACGACGATGGCCATGATCCTCGTGGACGAAGGGCGGCTCGACCTCGATCAGCCGGTGCGGGAGCTCCTGCCGGGATTTACAGGCCCCGGCAAGGAGGCGGTGACCGTGCGCCACCTGCTGACCCACTCCTCGGGCCTCCCGGCGGTGGCGCCTCTCTACCAGGAGATTCGAGGGAGGACGGCCTACCTCGAGCGGATTCAGGCGATGGATCTGGAGTTTCCGCCGGGCAGCCGCTCCACCTACAGCGACTTGGGCATCATCCTCCTGGGCGAGATCCTCGAGCGGACCGCGGGCCAGCCGCTGGATGCGTTCGTGCGCGAGAGAGTGCTCGAGCCCCTGGGGATGCGCGACACCCGGTTCCTCCCGCCGGTGGAATTGCGGCCGCGCATCGCTCCGACGGAAATCGATCCCTGGCGCGGACGCCTGATCCAGGGAGAGGTCCATGACGAGAACGCCTTCGCGATGGGCGGCGTCGCGCCCCACGCCGGGCTCTTCGGCACGGCCGGCGATCTGGCGCGGTTCGCTCAGATGCTCTTGAACGGCGGGATCTTCGAGGGCCGCCGTCTCGTCTCCCCCGAGACAGTCGAGCTCTTCACCCGGCGCGCCGGGATTCCTGGCTCCGACCGCGCCTTGGGCTGGGACACGAAATCGGCCGAAGGGTCCTCCGCCGGAACGCTCTTCTCCTCCCGCTCCTTCGGCCACACCGGCTTCACCGGCACCTCGATCTGGATCGACCCCGAGCGGGAGCTCTTCGTCATCCTGCTCACCAACCGGGTGCACCCCACGCGAGAGAACAACCTCATCCGCGAGGCGCGCCCGGCGGTGGCGGACGCCGTCGTCCGGGCGCTCTGACGCGCGGACGCCAGGCGTGCAAGAATCCGGCATGCCCAAGGCCGCCGACCCGGTCCCCCGCTACCTGGTTCCCTACCATGACGCCCGCCAGCAGGGGATGAGGGGATTCCACGCGCTCCTCTGGTGCAGCCAGGAGGGGCAGCGGGCCCGCTTCGAGGCCATCGCGCGGAGCTGTCCGCTGGCGGGCGCGAAGATCCTCGACGCCGGCTGTGGGCGG
>DATHUD010000917.1:0-17649 GCA_035462575.1 Thermoanaerobaculia bacterium
GTTCGCGAAGATGGCGGCGGAACGTCCGATCCTGGTCTGAATTTCCAAGGAGGAGAGATGAAAAAAAGTCCAAGGAAGTTGACTCTGAATCGAGAGACGCTGCGCCACCTGGAGGAGTGGAGCCTCCGGGGTGCCGCGGGCGCGAGCGACTCGTGCTGGTTCAACGCCACCCAGCACACCGAGTGCAACACCGACTGCCCTTATTGCCCCACCGAGTGGCTGACGACGAACTGCTGATCCCCTGAAAGAAAACGGGCGGCGGGGATTCCTCCCCGCCGCCCGGTAAAGACCCCGTCTTCTGAGACTACTTCGGCCGGTTGTGGGGCGCTACGACCTTCGTGGTGACGGTCGTCGTGTTCCCCGCGGCGTCGCTCGCCTCGTAGGTGACGGTGTAGACGCGGTCGGCGCCGGTTCCGCTGCGCTCGGCGCGCAGGAAGAAGCGGCGGTCGTCCGTGCCGAGGTCCGCGCCCTGGATGTCGTCCGGCATGTCGCCGTCCCCGAGCCCGTTGTCCGGCTCGTTCGAGGTGACGGAGACCAGCCGGACGGTGGGATGCGGATCCTGGTCGTCCTCGACCGAGATCGTGGCCACGATCTCCTCCAGCCGGTGGTTCGGCGGCCACAGGGCGGTGGGGGAGAGGGTGACGGAGAGTTGCGGCGCCGTGCGGTCGACGGCGTACCCCTCGAACTGGCTGGCGAGGAACGCGTCGGTGGTGAAGGCGCTCGCGGCCACCAGGGAGCGGCCGGCTCCGAACACCAGAAGGTCGGTGACGAAGTAGGGGCCGTCCACCCCGCTCCGGCCGATGGGCAGGCCGGCGTAGGAGAGGGTGAGCGTGTTGCGCCCGCCGTTCCAGAAGGCGGAGCTCGCGGCGAAGCCCAGCTCGTTGCCGTTGGCGTCGAGCAGCCGCGCGGACCAGCTATAGAAGCCGGCGAGGTCGACCTCGATGCCGACCCCTACGTTCAGCAGGTCGAAGAGGCCGTTGCCGTTGGTGTCGACGCCGGTCGAGGTGCCGCCGCCGGTCAGCACGATCGGGGCGTGCTGGAACTGCCGGTAGCCGTAGCCCGCCGTGCGGTGTGCGTCGAGCTTCTCGTCAACCGGAAGGATGTCCAGGCCGCTCTCTTCGGCCAGACGGACGGCCGAGAGCGTGTAGGGGCCGTCGACCCCGTTGCCGTAGATCTTGGCGCCGTCGAAACGGAGCGAGAGCGTGGAGGGGCCGCCCGGCAGATCGGCCACGGCGCTCGCCTCGTGGCGGTTGCCCGAAGCGTCCGTGAGGACTCCGAAGAGCCGGTAGGTGCCGGCCGCGGTGACGGAGAGGTCCACGTCGATGACCAGGGCGTTGTAGAGCCCGTCGCCGTCGGTGTCCTCACCCCGGTCGCGGAAGGTCCCGGCGATCGACGAGTTGCTGCGGCTGACGGTCGCGAGCGTGAAATCCTCGCGGCTGAAGTCGGGCGTCGTGAGGAGGCCGGTGCCGCTCGCCGCGACGACGATGCGGTAGGTGCCGGGCTGCGCGGTGTCGGAGAGCCGGCCGCTGTAGACGCCGTCCTCCGCGGTGGTGTCCGCCCCCTGGCCGTTGTCGAGGAGGGTGACCTCGCGGGCAGTGCCGTCCGGCAGGCCGATCCGGGCGATGACGGTGGCGCCGGGGAGCGGGACGCCGTTCTCACGGACGGTGCCGGTGATCTCCAGGGGCTCGCCCGCGTGGACGTTGACCTGTTTCACGCCGGCCGAGACGGTGAGGGACGGGTTCTCGAACCAGCCGTGGACGGCGTAGCCCACCGTGCCCGCGGGCTCGACCACGGAGGCCGCGGTGACCTCCACGGTCCACACACCCTTTTCGGGGGCGTTGAAGTTGTAGACCTCGAGCATTCCGCCCAGGATCTCCTGCTCTTCCCGGGAGACGTCCGGGTCGCCCTGGACGGTCGCGGCGTCGTAGCGCCGGCCGGAGGGGGAGACGAGCGCGAGATCCAGGTTGCCGGAAGGATAGGCGAGCGAGAAGAAGAGCGGGGACGAGGAGTCGACCGGCACGAGGTGGGTCTGCACCTGCCCCTGGGCGAGAACGCCCGCGAGCGTGGCGGTCCGGCCGACCGTGCTCTCGAGCTGCTCTCCCGAGAGGTCGGCCTGGCGGCCGAAGGCCTGCACCCGGTCGCGCAGATTGCTGTAGATGCCCTGCGACGAGGTCATCTGGGTGTGCTTGGCCTCACCGTTGCCGCCGCTGCTCCGGAAGGTGCGGTTCTGGGTGTAGCCCAGGGTGTGGACCGAGCGGACCGGGACGATCGTGTCGCCGCGGCCCGTGATCAGGAGGAGCAGCCGGTCGATCGGACGGCAGAAGATGTTCAGGAAGAAGCAGTCCGGATTGTAGTCGCCGGCCAGGGCCGTGTACTGGACGTCCGGGTTCGAGCCGTGGAAAAGGTTGTAGCCGCCCATGTAGGGTTGGGTGAGCTGAATCCCCGCCGGGCCGGCCAGGGCGTTGATGATGAGGGTCGGGATGCCGCCCAGGAAGTAGAGCGACGCCCCCTGCACCGCGTCGGCCAGCGGGCTGCCTCCGTTGGGCGTGCCGATCTGGATCACCTGGTCGACGTCGTCGTTGCCTTCGACGTAGTGCCGGGAGTCGAGGCCGCCCTTGCTGTGGCAGACGAGGTTCACCTTGTCGACGCCCCAGCGGTCGAGCGAGCTCGCCACCACCCGGCCGATCTTGCCGGCGTTGTTCTGGATGCTGTCCAGGTTGCCCATGTTGAGCTCGTTGGTGTGGGGGAGGCCCAGGGCCGTGAGCTGCGACGTCCAGACCGGAGCCCAGGTGCCGCCGTTCGACAGGATGCCGTGCGCCAGCACGACCGGGCGGGCGGCCTCGATCGAGAGGGCGGCCCAGTCGATCGACGTGCACCAGACCTCTTGGGAGTTGGCGGTGTCGATGTCGATCCGGACAACGTTATCTGCGGGCGTCGCGGTGCCGCCCTGGCCGGGGTCGCTGGCGAACTTCAACCACTCGATCGGCACCCGGAAGGAGTTGAGCTTCCAGACGCTGTCCGAGCCGGTCAAGAACTCGGTGGGGACCACGTTGCCGTTGAAGGTCACGCGGTCGCGCTCCGGGTTGAACCCCGAGCCGCCGCCGTCGAAATCGACGTCGAAGGCGGGCATGCGCAACTCGGCCGTGGCCGAGATCATGTTGTTCTGCTTGAGCTTCGCCACGTCGCCCACGACGCGGCCGATCTTGACGGTGAAGACGAGCGGGCCGCCGCCCCGGAAGGTGCAGCCGGTGTCGAGTCCGGCGTCCTGGTCCACGACGAACGTGGCGTCGTTGGCCTCGGGCGGATCGAAGGGGGAGCTGCCGAAGCGGCCCGCCGCGGCGCGGGTGGGGGCGGGAGGAGACGTGAAGCCGGGCTCGCCCGGCTTGGGATCCTGCGCGAAGGCGGCCGGGCTCGAGGCCAGGCCCGCCAGCAGGGCGAGAAGAGGGAGGGACAGGTTCTTTCGGGTGTTCATTCGCTTCTCCAGAGTTGTTGGCACAAGACGCGTGCTGCGGCGCCAGGCCGGACGAAGACGAATGACCTGCCGGAAGGAGGGCCTCGCGAAGGACGCGGGACCGCGAAGGGTGCAGCAAGCTCCGACTCAACTTCGTACGACCTGAAGCTGATCGGAGCTTATTCTGAGTTTTCGATTTAGGCAAGCAGGAATGAATGCTACGGCCGCCAGCGCACCGAGAATCCGAACGTCGGGTTGTTGGTGCTGTAGCTCCCCCGGACGCCGGGGTTCAGGAGCTCCTGGCTGCGGCCGCCGAAGTCGTCGTGCTGGTGGAGCGAGTAGCCGACGTCGAAGGAGATCGTGGGGAAGCTGTAGCTTCCGCCGATCGAGTAGACCATGGCGTCGCCGCGGGGGAAGCCCGGTTCCAGGGTGTTGCCGGGAACAGGGGAGGGCTCCATGGCGACGCCGCCGTAGAGCATGACGGTGTCGGTCAAGTCCCCTTCGAGACCCAGGCGGAGGCTCACGGTGTCGTCCCAATCGCGGGGGGTGGTGACGGTGGGGCCGTCGCCGAAGGCGTTGGGGTTGTAGGAGACGTCGGTGTTCTCGAGGCTCGACCAGGACTGCCAGGAGGCGTCGAGCTCGATCCGCAGCTCGGGGTAGGGGGCGATCCAGACGCCGCCCCGGATCTCCCGGGGGAGCTCGAAGGACTGGCGGGCGCTGCCGCCTCCGAAGCGGCTGCGCAGAGCCGCGTCGAGCGCCGGGTTGCCGGCCGGGACGTCCCGCGGATCGTAGCTGACATCGCCCGAGCCCTTGAGCTCGGCGTTCCCCCGGTAGACGGCGCCCCAGCCCCAGACCGTGGCGGCGTAGTGGACCGCCAGGTCCCAGGAGAGGGCGTCGACGTCCGCTTCCGCGGTCCGCTCCACTTCGACGCGGGTCAAGGGCTGGCCCGGCGCGGTGAACACGTCGACCCGCGCGTTGTCTCCCTGTTCCATGGTGCCGAAGAGGTAGCGGACGCCACCGCCGACGCTCCAGCCGTCCCCCAGGTCGTAGGCCAGCACGGGGTGGAGCTCGTAGACGCGGACCTCGAAGGTGCGCTCCAGGAACCTGCCGGGGAAGAAGACGGGCTTCCAGTCCACCCGGTGCCAGAAGGGGGAGTCGAGGCCGATCCCCAGGGCCCAGGGGCTCTCGCCGGGCTTCCAGGTGGCGTAGAGGGAGGGGGGGAACTGGATGATGTGGTTGGCGGAGAAGCTTCCGGTGCTGCTCCGGTACTCGTCGTCCGGATTGTTGAAGTCGAGCCCGGCCTGGGCCTGGAGACCTTCGAGGCGGGTGATCGCGGCCGGGTTGTAGGTGACGGCGGAGGGCTCGGAGGCCCGGGCGGTGAAGGCCCCGGCCTGGCCCATGGCGCGGCCGCCGTGCTGGAAGAGGCCGAAGCTCGAGGCGGCGGCCAGATCCGCCCCGGCGAGCAGGGCGGCAAGACACAGCAGGACGATGCGGGGTTGGCGCATGGCGTCTGTCTTCTCCTATCTATCTAAGGAATGGGATGCGGCTCGTGGTTTTGCCCCCTGCTCTCACTCCACGGCCAGGATCTCCGGCACGATCCGGTTGCCGGCGACCTCTAAGATAGCGAGCGTCAGGGGGAGATGGAAGCGCCTGGGTCCGCAGGCGCCCGGATTCAGGAGGAGGCAACGGCCCTGCCAGGAGAGCTCGGGCCGGTGCGAGTGGCCGAAGACGAGCAGGCGCGCCTGGGAGATCCAGGCGGGGTCGATGTCCTCGCGGCGGTGCACCATGCGGAAGGGGAGACCGGAGAGGGCGCCCGAGAGCGTCTCCGGGAGGGTGGCGGCGACCGGGCCGGCGTCGGTATTGCCGCGCACCGCTTCGACCGGCGCGATCCGCCGGAGCTGCTCCAGGACCGGAAGGTCTCCGACATCCCCGGCGTGCAGGATCCGCTCGCAACCGGCGAGCAGCTCCAGGACCCGGGGGCGGAGCAGGTTGTGAGTATCCGAGAGGACCCCTACGCGCACGACTCCTCCTTCACCGAAGGTTCTACGCCCGGCTTCTTGCAAGTCCGGCGCCTTGAGGTCCGAGGGCTGGTCCCTGCACGGAACTTGCACTCCTCGAAGCCTGTATCCCGGCAGCTTGCGGGACCCGAGCCAACGCGAGACCACCGTCATGCTATCAACACCGGTCATCAGGGGAATCGAGGAGATCGGTCCCTATCAGGTCCTGGAGGATCTGGGACCCGCGCCGTTCGGCACCGCCTATCTGGCCTTGGACGTCCGGAGCGACCGGATGGTGACCTTGAAGGTCCTCTCTCCCTCGCGGCCCGGCCCATGGCAGGAGGCGGAGTCCTGGGAAATCCTGCTCGAGGAGACCCGGGCCCTCTCCCGGATTTACCACCGGGGCCTCCCGGTCCTGTTCGAGGTCGCCGCGCACGAGGGCGCTCTCCTGCTCTCCTTCGCTCCCACCGAGGGGCGGAGCCTCCGGGAGGTCCTGGTCCAGGGACAGCGCCCGGACCGGGCGCTGCTCCTCGAATGGGGGTGCCAGCTCCTGGAGATCCTGGAGGAGGCGCATGGGGAGGGGATCCTCCATCGCCACTTGAGCGAGGACGAGGTGATCGTGACTCCGGAGGGTCACCTGGTGGTGACCGGGTTCGGCCTCACGCAGCTCGTGTTCGACCCGGCCGTCGCCCCTCCTCCCGAGGCGCTCGACGGGGAGCCGTGCACGCCGCGGAGCGACCTCTACGCCGTGGGGATGCTCCTGCGGCGCCTCGCCTTCACCGGCGCCCTTCGGGGGGGCGCCGCCCGGGACCCGCTCCTCAAGGTGCTCGCCCGGGCCACCTGCCGGGATCCTGCCGCCCGGTTCGGGAGCGCCGGGGAGATGGCGGATGCTCTGCGGGAGGCCGGGCGGGCGGGAGCGGGCCTTGCCGCCAGGTCTCGCCGGAACCGGCCCGCCGCCAGCCCGGAGGCGCCGCCCGAGCCCCTCCTCCGGCTCGCGGCCCCCCTCCCGCTACCCGCGCGGCCCCGCCCGGCGGAGGGGGGCGATCTCTGGAGATCCCTCCTGATGCTCGTCGCGGCCCTCCTGCTGATGGCCTTCGTCCTCGCCGGGGTCTCGTTTCCCTGAAAGCAAAAAGCCCGGGACCTCGGTCCCGGGCTTCAACCACCATGCGCCTTCGTCAAAGAAGAGCTGAAACAAAGACCTGCAGAATTCGTAACTCCCCTGTCAGAGCACCACAAGACTACAAAAAATGAACCCCTCCCCCCGGGTTGCCCCCTTTTCTCAGTTCCCCTCACCTACAAAAAAGTACATTCATAAGATGGCTGGAGTGTAGGCACTGAGGTGCTGAAGAGTCCTCAGAGAATGGCTCAAGATCCCTCAAAAGGACCTCAAAAAACATCAAAGAGGGGGGGAGCGGAGCGGAACCGTTTGGGGTAGAATCCTTTAAGCTTCTACGTACTGATCCGGCCGGGGCCGATCTTGGGCCGACGGGTTGACACCCCCGGGGCCGGGGGGCAGGATTCCGGTCTGGTCTGTTAGCGCTTCGATCCTCTCTGCCATGAACGCTGTCTCTCCCAAGGCCGAAAAGCGCCTGTACGAGTTCGACGATTTCCGGGTCGATCCCGTGCGGCGCCGGCTGATGCGTGGCGGCGAGCTCGTGCCGCTGACTCCCAAGGCCTTCTCGATCCTCCTGGTCCTCCTGGAGAGGCCCGGGGAGGTGGTGGAGAAGGAGGATCTGATCCAGAAGGTCTGGCCCGACACCTTCGTGACCGAGGCCAACCTCACGCAGAACATCTCCTCTTTGAGAAAGGCCCTGGGGGAGCGGGCGAGCGAGAGCCGGTACGTGGTGACCGTCCCCGGCCGGGGCTACTCGTTCGTGGGAGACGTCTTCGAGACCTCGCGGGATGCCACGGGCGAGATCCCGGTGGTCCTGGATCCGGAGGCCCTGAAGAAGCCGGAGCCGGCGGAGGGGGCTCCGGCGGACACCGTCCTTCCGGTTCCGCAGGCCGGGCTCTCTCCGGCGAGAGACCTCGATCCCTCGGGGCCCATCGTGGCTCCGGTCCGGACGCGCCGGCTCCAGATCGTGGGGCTGGGGCTCCTCGGGCTCGCTCTTCTCGGGGCGGGGACGCTCGCGATCCTCTCCTTTCTCGCCGGGAAGGGAGAGGTGACGGGGGGAACGCCCGCGCCGCTCGGAGAGACGGCCCAGGCCGGAACCGGGACGGCCGCCGTCCGGCGGTCGTCCGTCGCCGTGATGGGGCTCCGCAACCTTTCGGGGAACCGGGAGCGGGCCTGGCTGTCGACCGCGCTCGCCGAGATGCTGACCACGGAGCTCGCGGCCGGAACGCGGGTGCGGGTGATCTCCGGAGAGAACGTCTCGCAGGCCCAGAGGTCCCTCTCGCTCCCCTATGCGGACTCCGCGCGGACCCGGGATCTGGAGCGGCTCCACTCCGTCCTGGGAGCCGACCTGATCGTGGTGGGCTCCTATCTCGCCCTCGGGGAGAAGGGGGGCGGCAAGATCCGGCTCGACCTGCGGGTGCAGCAGCTCCCGGACGGCGTCACCGTGGCGTCCGTGGCCCAGGTGGGCACCGAGCCCGAGCTGTTCGAGCTGGTCTCGGAGGCCGGGAAGCACCTGCGCACGTCGCTCGGATGGGAGCAGCCGTCCCCGGAAGAGGCCCGGGCGGTCCAGGCCCTGCGGCCCGCGAATCCGGAAGCCACCCGGCTCTACGCCGAGGGGTTGGCCCGGCTGCGCACGTTCGACTTCCGCACGGCGTTGGAGACCCTGGAGAAGGCCGCCGAGGCCGACCCCGGCTCGGCCATCATCCGCTCCGCGATCTCCCAGGCGTGGAGCGGCCTGGGGTACGACGTGCGGGCGGCGGAGGAGGCCGAAAAGGCGGTCCGGCTGGCAGCCTCCCTGCCGAAGGAAGAGCGGCTGGCGATCGAAGCGCGCTACCGCGAGGCGAAGAAGCAGTGGGACGAGGCGAGCGAGATCTACCAGTCGCTCTGGACCTTCTATCCCGACAATCTGGAGTACGGCCTCCGGCTGGCCCACACGCAGACCGTCGGCGGCTTCACCAAGAAGTCGCTCGAGACCATCGCCGTCCTGCGCCGGCTCCCGCCGCCGGCCGGCAACGACCCGCGCATCGATCTGGCCGAGGCCTTGAACGCCAAGCGCATGTCCGACTTCAAGAACCTCCGGCGGACGGCGGATCTCGCCCTGGAGAAGGGACGCCGTCTGGGAGGGAGCCAGGTGGTCGCCCAGGCCCTCGTCTACAAGGGGGACTCCCTGCTGTTGACGGGGCACGGAGCGGAGGCGAGGGCCTCCTTTCAGGAGGCGCGGGAGCTCTTCTCCAAGGAGGACGACCGGACCCAGGCGGCGCTCATGCTCACGCGCATGGGCGTGACGCTCCACGAGCAGAGCCAGCTCGAGGAGGCGGAGGAGACGTTCAGGACCGCCCTTTCGATCAACGAGAGCACGGGAAACGTCATCGGCCGCGCTCTCCAGCTCGGCAACCTGGGGTTGATCGCGCGCGACAAGGGGGACCTGGCGCGCGCCCAGGAGCTCATGGAGCAGTCGAACGCCCTCTTCATCGAAGCCGGAGACCGCGTCTACGAGGCGCGGTCGTCGACCCTCCTGGGGACCGTTCTCCTCTTGCGGGGCGATATCGCCGGGGGCCGGAAGCTCCTGGAGCACGCCCTCGTCATGACCCGCCAGTCCGGCACGCGGATCGACGAGGTGAGGGCGCTCGACAACCTCGCGCTGGGCCTGGGGCGCCAGGGCCGGTTCGGCGAGGCGCGCAAGCTCCACGAGCAGGCGCTCACGATCGCCGAGTCGATCGGCGACAACAGCCGGACTGCGAACGTCCGGGCGGGGCTGGCCGATACCCTGGCCCATCTGGGAGAGCTCCGGCGGGCCCGCCAGCAGTTCGACCAGGCGCTCGCCGCCAAACGGAAGATCGGCGACCGGGTGTACGCCGCGCGGATCCTGGGCTCGATGGCGCGGCTCACCTATCAGGCGGGGGACGTGGCCGGGGCCCGGAAGCTCTCCGAGGAGAGCCTGCGGGTCGCGCGCGAGGCCGGGGCGCGGCTCGTCGAGGCCGAGGCCCTCCGGGACCTGGGGGTCTGGAGCTACGCGTCGAACGATCTGGACGGCGCCCGCGATCAGTTGGAGGACGCCCTGGGACGAATGAAGAACGGCGGGGCCGACCTCGAAGCCGCCTCGTGCCGGCTCATTCTGGCCTCGATCACGATGATGGAGGGAGCGGAACCGGTAGAAGCCGAGCGCATGGCCCGCGAGGTGGCGGACTGGTACGGCCAGCGGGAGATCTACGGGTTCCAGGCGCGCGCGCTCGCGCTCGTCGCCGAGGCCCTCATGCGGCAAGGCCGGCTCGCCGACGCCCGGCAGACCGCCTCCCGGGCGCGCGAGCTCGCGGACCGGAGCGAAGACCTGGAGGTCCGGGTCCTGACCGCCACCTCCATGGCCCGCATCGAAGCCGCCGCGGGGCAGACCCGGGCAGCGCTCGGGCATCTGACCTGGGCCATCGGCGAGTCGCAGAGGGCTGGCCTCGTGGCCGCCAACCTCTCGGCCCGCCTGAGCTACGGGTCCATCCAGTCCAAGGCAGGCGATCCGGCCGGCGCGCAGAAGACCCTGGCCGAGGTCGAGCAGGAGGCGGCACGCCGGGGCTTCCTCCTCATCGCGAGCCAGGTCGGGATGCTCCGCAAGACCCTGGTCCCCAAGCTGGGGTAGGGGCGGCCCTACTCTCCGTCCCGTTGATTCGAGTTACCATGCGGTCCTCATTTCTTCGGAGGTGCTTCCCATGAGAGCCCGTCTGCTCGCGCTGGCGCTGTCCACCCTCCCCTCGCTCCTCCTCGCCCAGGAGGCGCCCCCGGCCGCCCCCGAGATCGTGGTCTTGAAGGCGGCCCGCCTGTTCGACGGCAAGGGGGACGCGGTCGTCAACAACGGTGTCGTGATCGTGGAGGGGGGGACGATCAAGGCGGTGGGGCCGGGCCTCGCCGTTCCCGCGGGCGCCCGGGTGATCGACCTGGGCGACGCGACGCTCCTCCCCGGGCTGATCGACGCCCACACCCACATGGCCGGCGAGTCCACGGACAACTGGCTCCAGGGCACGATGGACAACCTGAGGCGCACGCTGCCCGAGATGTCGATCCGCGCCACCGCCTACGCCCAGAAGACCCTTCTCGCCGGCTTCACCACGGTGCGCGACGTGGGCTCGGGGCAGTGGATCGACGTGGGGCTGCGCAATACCATCCGGGAGGGCGTGGTCCCGGGGCCGCGGATGCTCGTCGCCTCGCACGCTCTCGGGGCGCGGGGCGGCCACTGCGACGAGAGCGGCTTCCCCTACGAGCGCTTCGGGCCCGAGCCGGGCGTCGAGCAGGGGATCGCGAGCGGGCCCGATCAGTTCCGCGACGCCGTCCGCTTCCAGATCAAGTACGGCGCGGACCTGATCAAGGTCTGCGCCACGGGGGGCGTGCTCTCGCTCGCCGACGAGGTCGACACCCCCCAGCTCGCCCAGGACGAGATGGACGCCCTCGTGGAGGAGGCCCACCGCCTGAGGAAGAAGGTCGCCGCCCACGCCCACGGCGCCCAGGGTGCCAAGGTCGCCATCCGCGCCGGCGTCGATTCGATCGAGCACGGCTCGTTCCTGGACGACGAGGCCCTGCGGATGATGAAAGACAAGGGGACCTACCTCGTGCCCACGCTCCTCGCGGGCGAGTACGTGGCCGGCAAGGCGGCGGTCCGCCAATATCCGCCGGAGATCGCCGAGAAGGCCCGGCAGGCGGTCGCGGTGCGCTCGAAGATGTTCAAGAACGCCCTTCGGATGGGAGTGAAGATCGCGTTCGGCACCGACTCCTCGGTCAGCCCCCACGGCCTGAACGCCCAGGAGCTCGCCCTGATGGTGGACCACGGCATGAGCCCGGCCGCGGCCCTGCGCTCGGCCACCGCGAACGCGGCCGACCTCCTGGGTATCGCGAGGACGACCGGAACCCTCGAGCCCGGAAAGGCCGCGGACGTGATCGCCGTCCCCGGCAATCCCCTCACCGACATCAAGACGATGGAGAAGGTCCGTTTCGTGATGAAGGGGGGGAAGGTGTTCAAGAACGAGGGGTAGGGCCGAAAGACGAAAAACAAGGACTGCAAGGACACCAAGGACACCAGGGACGGAAAGGACATCAAGCTGTTGTCCTTGCAGTCCTTTGGGTCCTTGTTTCTGCCGCGCAAGCTTCCAGACAGGCGCAAGCCCACTGAATTGTTTAGAATCCCTGGGTGACGCAAAACGAACAGACCCGCTGGGTCGCCCGCATGCTCGAAGCCGCGATCCAGGCGTTCGGGTTTTCGGAGCGGGAGCTGGAGAGACGGCTGGGGTGGAACGAGGGGGCTCTCTCCGATGTCCTGGGGGGCCGGGTGGAGCTCCACTCCGAGCACGTTTTGGCCATCCTCGACGGCTTGAGCCTGAATGCGAACGCGCGGGGCAGCTCCGACGAGGAAGAGGATCCGGACGACAGCGGCTCGTTCCTGGTCGAGGAGCTCATCGGGCGCTCCCGGCGCCTGGGCTTCGACCCGGAGGAGTCCGCGATTCCCGACTACCCTCCGCCGAATGGCGCGGAGCTGGAGCGGCGGATCCGCACGGTCTTGCGCGAGGCGTTCGGCGACGAGCTCGCGGCGCGCGAACGGTCCGATCCGGATTGACGGAGGAGGGCCGGAGGGGCTAGAGCGCCTTCAGCCTGGACTTCATGCTGGGCCGCGTCTCTAGCCTCTTCAGGTACTCGCGGACGGTCTGGAGCAGCTCCAAAGAGCCGGAGTCGGACGCGAAGGATTCCTTGAGGAGCAGCAGGGCCGCCAGCGCTTCCCGCGCGATCCCCCGCACCTGGAACATCGCCACCATCTCCTCGATCAGGCGGCGGGTCCTGGGGGTCTTGCCCCGGCGCAGCCAGACCATGGCGAGGTCGAGCGAAACCAGGGCGGCGTGGTAGCCCAGCCCGGCCTGTTCGAGCTCCCGCTTCACCCAGAGGAAAGACTTCTCCGCGAGCCGAAGCTGCCCCAGCCCGGCGGCGATTCTGCCCTGGAGCCAGTGGAGCTTCAGGAGGTTCAGGCGGTCGCCCTCGGCGAAGTAGGCCTGCCGGCTCTGGCGCAGGAGCCTCCGGGCCTGCTGGAATCGTCCGCTGTCGGCCAGGAAGCCGATCAGGTTGTGGACGGCGGAGATCACGAGCTTCGGATCGGTCGCCGGGTCGATCATCGCGAGGCCGGCGCTCAACAGACGGATGGCCTGCTCCGGGTCGTTGCTATAGCCACAGTAAAGGCCTTTGCTGATCAGTGCCCGGCCCGAGTTGTGGCGGTCTCCGTGCCTCTCGTAGAGGATATGCACGGTGTCGAGCAGCGCGAGCGCCTCCTGGAACTTCCGCTGTCCACCCAGGAGGGAGGCGGTCAGGTCCATGAGCCGGGCGAGGAGGAGAGGGTCCTGGGTCCCCTGGGCGGAGAGCTCGATGGCGCGCCGCATCACCCGCTCGGCGGCCTCCAGGTTGTCCGCCACGCGGTGGGCGTTCGCGAGCTCCGCCAAGGTGCGGGCTCTCATGTCGGCCACCATCTCGGGGCCGTAGTACATCGGATCGAGCCCCTCAGAGACGGAAACCGCCCGCTCGGCCAGCATCACCATCTTCTCGGGATCGTGATACCGGCAGGCGCGGCTGCTCGCGATCAGCGAGTCGCACACCCCCCAGCTCTGGGAGCCCCCGCGGTACCACGAGGGAGTGCCGCCGCTCCAGGAGCTCTCCTCGGAGGAGGGGGGGGAGGATTCCGTCATCCAGGGTTCTCTGTACACAAATCTCTCCAGGTGATCGGCCGGTCGATATTATCGCGCTCGGCTCGCATTTCTTTAAGCAAATACAATGCCATCGATCGGCTGGGATGAAGGGATAAGATCAGCCGTTCGGATCGATGCCCCAGCCGGCGTCGCCGCAGCCGTTCGGGTTGGTGCAGGCGCTGGTGGTGGGGTCACCGCCGCCAAGGGCCCCGTCCTTCTCGAAGATCTGGGTCATCCCGGTCCAGAGGCTCGTGAGCCACTCCCCGGCCATGTCGACCAGGCTCACCGGAGCTTCGAGCCGGGGCGCTCTCGGGGAAGCGAACCCACTGGCCTCGGCTACGCTCGTTAACGTGAACAGGACGGCGAAAGCGATAAGAATCGTGGTCATGCGGGTCATCTTCGTGCTCATCTCTCGCTCTCCTTGGTTCCGGGTTCCACCGGCTCGGGAGCAACGGGTCAGTTCCATTGCTCTTTGCCTATAGATCCTTTGCAATCGGCCTGCCAGGGTACTTACCTTCTGGAAAGGCCCTTGAGAGCAGCCGGGCCGCATGGAGCGTTTGTTCGAATCCCGACCCGGAGGCCCAGGTCCCCGTTCCGAGGATCGGGGGGCGGGTCTGAGGAACTTCTACATGCCCCATAGCAAAAAAGAGGAGCGGCGCGGTTGTCTGCCCGGGCCGCTCCTTCGCGCCCGCTGTCGCGGGGAAGAGCACGAGGCCGAGGATAGGGCGGTATCATTACGGGCGACATTACGGTGCAACCGATCGGAGTCTCGTGCGTATAGTCAAATCGGAGGACGATCCACCATGCTGAAAATACGTTCCGTGGAGCTCGGTCTCGCTCTTTTCCTGCTGCTTTCCTGGAGCGCTTCGGCGCAGGATCCCGGCGACGAGCTGCGTCGTGCGGCCGGAGCGGGAGACGTGGCCAAGGTCAAGGAGCTGCTGGACAAGGGGACCGACGTGAACGCCGCCAATACCTATGGAGGGACCGCCTTGGCCTTCGCCTGCGATCGGGGCCACACCGAGGTCGTGAAGCTTCTCCTGGACCGCGGCGCGAACCCCGACACCGAGGACACCTTCTACAAGGCGAAGCCCGTAACCTGGGCGGCCCAGAAGGGGCACTTGGAGATTCTGAAGCTGCTCCTGGACCGCGGGGTCACCCCGGACCCCCAGATCCTGATGATGGGGATCTACGGAGAGCAGCCCGCCATCGTCAAGCTGATGCTCGAGCGGACGAAGCCGGAGGCGAGCGCTCTCACCGACTCCCTGGCGATCGCCGAGCAGGTCGGCAACCCTGAGATCGTGGAGATCCTCAAGGCGGCGGGCGCCAAGCCCCCGGCCCCGGCGAACTTCGAGGTCGACGCCGCCACGCTCAAGAGCTACGAGGGGACCTACGAGGGAGAGGGAGGCCTCGCGATGACCGTGGCCCTCAAGGACGGGAAGCTCACCGCCGCGATCGGAGGCGGGACGTTCACCCTGGGAGCGGTCGACAAGGTCACCTTCCGCCCCAACGAGATCCCCGGCGCCAGCCTGGTTTTCGAGGTGCAGGACGGCAAGGTCGCCGGCGCCAATCTCGTGCAGGCGGGGACCATCAGGCCGCTCAAGAAAAAGGAGGTCGCGCAATGAAGATCACCCTGCGGCTCGCCGCCGCTCTCCTCGTCTCCGCCCTCTCCGTTGAGGCGCAGAACTGGCCCTCGTTCCGCGGGCCCCAGGCCTCGGGCGTGGGACAGGGGACCGCGCCCACGACCTGGGACGGGGAGAAATCGGTCAACGTCGCCTGGAAGACGGCGATCCCGGGCCTCGCCAACTCGAGCCCCGTCGTGTGGGGAGACCGCGTCTTCGTCACCACCGCCGTCTCCGACGAGAAGGACCCTACGTACAGGATGGGGAGCTACGGCGATGTCGACTCGGTCGAGAGCAAGGCCGTGCAGACCTGGAAGGTCTACGCCCTGGACAAGAAGACGGGCAAGGTCCTCTGGGAGAAAACGGCCACGACCGGGATCCCCAAGGTCAAGCGGCACATGAAGGCCACCCACGCCAACTCGACCCCGGCGACCGACGGCAAGCACGTGGTGACCCTCTTCGGCTCCGAGGGCCTCTACTGCTGGGACACCGACGGCAAGCTCCTGTGGAAGAAGGATCTGGGCACGCTGGACGCCGGCTGGTTCTACGATCCGTCGTACCAGTGGGAGTACGGCAGCTCGCCGGTCCTCTACAAGGACAGGGTCATCGTGCAGGCGGACATCCAGAAGGGCTCGTTCCTCGCCGCCTACGATTTGAAGGACGGCCGGCAGGTGTGGCGCACCGAGCGCGACGAGATCCCGTCCTGGGCCTCTCCCACGGTGGTCGAGACGGAGAAGGGAGCCGAGGTCGTCACCAACGCCACCAAGGGCATCCGCGGCTACGACCCGGCGACCGGCAAGGAGCTGTGGCAGCTCAAGGGGAACTCGGAGATCGTGGTGCCCACCCCCTTCCTGGCCCACGGCCTGATCTTCGTCACCTCGGGGTACGCGCCGGTCCAGCCGATCTACGCCATCCGCCCGGGCGCGCGCGGCGACATCACGCTGCCCGAGGGGAAGGAGGCGAGCGACCACATCGCCTGGAGCAAGAGGCAGGGAGGCCCGTACATGCCCACCCCGCTCGTCTACGGCGACCACCTCTACGTCCTCGCCAACAACGGGACGCTCGCGGTCTACGACGTGAAGACGGGCGAGCGGCTCTACCGCGAGCGCGTCGCCGGCACGGGGAGCATCTCGGTGACTTCCTCGCCCGTCGCGGCCGACGGCAAGCTCTACGTCTCGACCGAGGACGGCGACGTCTACGTGGTCAAGACGGGACCCAAGTTCGAGCTCCTCGCCAAGAACCCCATGGGGGAGCCGCTGATGTCCACGCCTGCGATCTCGGACGGCCTGCTCATCGTGCGCGGCCGGAGCCACGTCTTCGCCTTGCGCGAGGCGAAGACCGAGACGAAGCCGGCCGCGGGCCGGTAGATCCTTCAGGCGACCGCCGCCGCCGGTTCCGGCCGGACCGGTGCCATCCGGTCCAGGCGCTTTTCGAACCGGCGGCGGAACACCTTCGACATGGCCTTGAGCTTCAGCGTCTGCAGCGGATAGCGGTGCGGGCTCAAGCTCCGGCATTCGTCGGGCAGCATCACCAGGCTCACGTGGATGTTGGGGGCGACGCCCACGGGAAGCCCCTTTTCCATGCACGCCTCGTAGAGACGCCGGAAGACCGGGACCAGGTCGTCCGTCGAGGGCGGCGGGAGGTGCTCCAGGTCGGTGCCGACGAGGGGGCGGAACACGCAGACGGTGGGGACGGCGCCGACCGAGGTGATCCAGTCGATGGCGCGGATGGAGGACTCCGGCGGCTCCAGCCCCGCGATGATCTCGCCGTTGGTGACCCAGGGCTCGTCCTTCGGCCCCTTCTTCGAGAGGGTCGCGCAGTAGCGGATCGCCTCCAGGTAGTGGTCGAGCCCGTACTCGGCATGCTTGCCGGGGCAGATCTCCTCGAAGAGCTGGCGGTCGAAGATCTCGAAGCAGAAGGAGACGCGGTTGACGCCGATCTCCCGCAGGTGGTCGTAGCGCTTCAGATCCCGGTGGGGAGGCGTCTGAACGCCCACGAGGAGCCCGAGCTCCCGCTTGATGCGGACGATGAACGGCTCCAGGATGTCCAGGTACGTGTCGCCCTCGTAGTGGCCGGTGTTGAAGTCCACATAGGTGATGCCCGACTCCTCCCGGGCCGCGCGGACGACCTCCATCACCTCGTCGATCGACTTGTCGTCCGCGTCGTCGATCCCCAGGTTCAGCCCCACCGAGCAGAACTTGCAGTTCACTTTTTCCGGCTTCTCGGTCCAGTACTCGCAGACCTTGGCCTGGTAGATCCCGAGGTAGGTTCCCTGGAGCGTGCCCACGCGGGTCATGAGCTTGCCCGTCGCCGTCTTGCGGTCGTACCACTCCGGGCGCGGAGAGAGCTGGACCTCGGTCACGTCCTCGCCGAGGAAGCGCAGGAGGTAGCGGCCCCCCTCGCGGTGGAGCGTGTAGGGGGAATGGGCGGCGAAGCTCTCGGTCACCGGGACGTTCGTCCAGAGATTTCCCGGCAGGATCATCTCCAGGCCGCTGCCCAGCCCGGCGCGGGTGCGCAGGATCTTCCGGCCGCCGTCCTCAAAGACGAGGCAGGAGTCGTCGAGGCGCAGCCCCTTGCAGTAGAGGTCGAGCTTGAGCAGGGCGGGGTTGGGGCGCAGGGCCTGAAGCATGGGGCCTCCTTGGATCGTTTCCGCAAGGGTACCCGGCTGTCGAGCGGGGTGTCGCCACCCGCATGGGTGGCTCGCCGGCAGCCCCGCAGGGGAGGCGGGTGGCGGCCGGTCAGTTGTCGAAAAAGGCGAGGCCGGCCA
>DATHUD010000918.1:0-3675 GCA_035462575.1 Thermoanaerobaculia bacterium
CGACCGCGCCCGCTTCCTCGGCCGTCCGGGCGGCTACCGCCGCCCGGCGGCCCTCGCTCCGGGCTCGCCCGGGCTCTCCGGCACCACCGGCTCCACCCTGGACCCGATCCTGGCCCTCCGCCGCCGGCTCGACCTCGCGCCCGGCGAGGAGGCCGAGATCGCCTTCCTCACCGCCGCCGGCCCGTCCCGGCCCGCCGTGCTGGACGCCCTCGGCCGCCACCACACCCTGAGCACGGTCCGTGCGGTCCTCGAGCAGGCGCGGATCCATGCCGGGCCCGATCTGCGGGAGGCCGGCGTCCCGCCGGGGGAGGCGCGGCACGTCCAGGAGCTGCTGTCGGCCGTGCTCCATCCCCACCCCGCCCTCCGGCCGCCCCCGCCGGCGATCGCCGCCAACCGGCGGGGCCAGCCGGGCCTCTGGCCGCACGGCATCTCGGGGGACCATCCCATCCTCCTCGTCCGCGCCCGGGAGGGCTCCCCGCTCCTGCGCGAGGTCCTCGCCGTCCACGCCTACTGGCGAAAGCGGCGGATCCTGATCGACCTCGTCGTGCTCGACCTTGGAGCCACGGTGTACAACCAGCCGCTGCGCGACTGGCTGGACCGGGAGATCGCCCGCACGGGCGGCGCCGAGCACCGCGACCGGCCGGGCGGGATCTTCGTGGTGCGGGCGGCGCTCCTCGAAGCGGAGGACCGGACCCTCCTCGAGGCGGCGGCCGGGGCCGTGCTGGACGCCTCCCGCGGCGGCCTCGCCGTCCAGCTCGAGCCCCTGCGCGAGACGCGCGAGCCCGACCACCTGCCGGAGCTCGTGCCGATCTCCTCGTCCAACCTCCCCCCCGAGGCCACGCCGCCCCTCCCGCGCCCGGCGGACCTCCGGTTCGACAACGGCCTCGGCGGCTTCACCCCCGACGGCCGGGAGTACGTAATCCACCTGGAGCCGGGGCGGGCCACGCCGGCGCCGTGGATCAACGTGGTGGCCAACCCGGGCTTCGGCTTCCTCGCCTCCGAGTCGGGCGGCGGCACCACCTGGGCGGTCAACAGCGCCGAAGGGCGGCTCACGCCCTGGCGCAACGACCCGGTGGCGGACGTCCCGGGCGAGACGCTCTACCTGCGGGACGAGGAGACCGGGGAAATCTGGTCGATCACCCGGCTTCCCGCGGGCGAGGGGAAGGCGTGCCAGACGCGCCACCGGGCCGGCTCCACGAGCTACCTCCAGCACAGCCGCGGCCTCGGCCAGGAGCTCACCCTCTTCGTCCCCCCGGAGGCGCCGGTCAAGATCGCCGCCCTCCGCCTCACCAACCTGTGGAAGCGGCCGCGGCGGATCACCGCCACCTGGGTTGCCGAATGGGTCCTGGGCACCCACCGCCGGGCCACCGCGGCCCACGTGGTCAGCGAGTACGACGCCGGCCGCGGCGCCCTGCTCGCCCGGGCCTCCTACCCGGCCGGCGGCGAGCGCACCGCCTTCCTCGCCGCCGACCGCCGGCCCCACGGGCTCACCGCCGACCGCACCGAGCTCTTCGGCCGGCCGCCGGACCGGGCCCGGCCCGCGGGCCTCGTCCGCATCGGCCTCGGGGGCGCGGTGGGCGCGGGGCTCGACCCCTGCGCGGCGCTCCAGATCCACTTCGACCTGGGCCCCGGCGAGACCGCGGAGGCCCATTTCCTCCTCGGCCAGGGCGCGGACCGGCAGGAGGCCCTGGACCTCGTGGCGCGCTTCCAGGACCCGGAGGCCGCGCGCGCCGCCCGCCGCGAGAGCGACGCCTTCTGGGAAGGGGTGCTCGGCGGCGTCCAGGTGTCGACCCCGGCGCCGGAGATCGACCTGCTCGCCAACCGCTGGCTGCTCTACCAGGCGCTCTCCTGCCGGATCTGGGGGCGCTCGGCCCTCTATCAGGCGAGCGGCGCCTTCGGCTTCCGCGACCAGCTCCAGGACGTTCTGGCCCTCCTGGGCGCCGCCCCCGCCGTGGCCCGGGCCCAGATCCTGGAGGCCGCGCGCCACCAGTTCGAGGAGGGGGACGTGCTCCACTGGTGGCATCCGCCGGAAGGCCGCGGCGTGCGCACCCGCTGCTCGGACGACCTGCTCTGGCTGCCGTACGTCACGGCCCGCTACGTGGCCGCGACCGGGGACCGCGCCATCCTCGGCGAGGCCGTGCCCTTCCGGACCGGCCCCCCGCTCCCGCCGGGCGAGGCCGAGCGGTATGACCTCTACCCCCTGGACGGCGCGGCCGGCACGCTCTTCGAGCACTGCCGCCGGGCCCTGCGCCACGGCACCACCGCGGGCCTCCACGGGCTCCCCCTGATCGGCTCCTGCGACTGGAACGACGGCTTCAACCGGGTGGGGCTCGGGGGGAAGGGGGAGAGCGTCTGGCTGGGGTGGTTCCTCTACGCCGTGCTCAACGCCTTCGCGCCCCTGTGCGAGGCGGAGGGGGAGGCCGCGGCTCTCGTCCAGCGGGCCGGGCTCCTCCGGAAGGCCCTGGAGGCGTCCGCCTGGGACGGCGGCTGGTACCTGCGGGCCTGGTACGACGACGGAACGCCCCTGGGCGCCGCCGGCAGCGCCGAGTGCGAGATCGACCTCATCGCCCAGGCCTGGGCCGTGCTCTCCGGGGCCGCGGAGCCGGACCGCGCCCGCCGCGCCCTGGGCGCCGCCTGGGAGCGCCTCGTGCGGCCCGCCGACGACCTCGCCCTCCTCCTCGCCCCGCCCTTCGACCGCGGCGGCCACGACCCCGGCTACATCAAGGCCTATCCCCCCGGCGTGCGCGAGAACGGCGGCCAGTACAGCCACGCCGCGGCCTGGGCCGCCTGGGCCTTCACCGCCCTGGGCGACGGCGACCGGGCCCTGGCGGTGCTCCGCGCCATCGATCCGATCCACCGCACCGCGACACCCGGAGGGGTCGAGCGCTACCGCGTCGAGCCCTACGCCGTGGCCGCGGACATCTACGGCGTCCCGCCCCACACCGGCCGGGGCGGCTGGACCTGGTACACCGGCACGGCCGGCTGGACCTGGCAGGTGATCGTGGAGGCGCTCCTCGGCCTGCGCCGCACGGCGGGGGCCCTGGAGGTCGACCCCTGCATTCCGGGCTCCTGGCCCGGCTTCGAGGCCGTGCTCCGCGAGGGGAGCGCCGTCTACCGCGTCCGGATCGAGAATCCCCGGGGCGTGAGCCGGGGCGTGACCGAGATCCGGCTGGACAGCGAAATCCTCGCCGGGCTGAAGGTTCCGTTGGTCGACGACGGAAGGGAGCACGAGGTCCGGGTCGTGCTGGGGGAGGCCGTCCCCTGGGACGGGGAGACGGCCGCAAGGGAGCGAGCCCAGATCACGCCTTAGGAGCTGCGCGGCAGAAAAGCCAAAGGACACCAAGGACACTAGGGACACCAAGGACGAGTTTCCTTGCCCTCGATGTCCTTGCAGTCCTTGCAGTCCTTGGTGTCCTTGGGATCCTGAGGGCCTCGCCGGCCACCGCGCCGGGGGTGCACGCAAATCCCCCCCGCCGGGGTGGCCCAGGCCCCGGCGGGAAGGTCCATCGATTGTCAAAGAACGCGGGACCGGCGGCGATCCAGCCACGGCCTTTCCCGTATAATTTCCAATACACTTGCATGAAGTTGGACCCGCGTCAAGATCTCACTGCGCTCCAATTTCTCCTTGGCCCTCTTGACAAGCCCCCGAAGCGCCTGCAAGATAACCGCATTAAT
>DATHUD010000919.1:0-1761 GCA_035462575.1 Thermoanaerobaculia bacterium
GGCGAGATCCTTCCGCAAACAGAGACGTGCCGCGGGATCTCTCGCCAATCCGGGGCCGTCGTCCCCGATCCGGAGACGCCCCACGGGGCGTCTCTACATTGGGGGAACCGGACTGGAGGAGGCTCCGCAACCCGGCAGGCACGATTTTCGTACGGATATACTCAATCGGGCAGGGTCCATGCCGGAATTGTGCCCGGCGCGCCCCGGGAGGAGAGCGACGTGACGACAAAAGACCGTGCCACGGGCAGGGACGTGATCCTCGCCATCAGCGAGAACATGCGCCAGAGCCTGGAGCCGCTGGTGACCAAGACGCTGGCGCCCAGCCTCTATCAGATCTACCTCCACCCGGACGACTACGACCACCTGCGGACGATCTTCGGGGAGCTCGAGACCGAGGCGAAGAGGCTCCTGGACGACGAGCTCGCCCGGATGAACCGGGTGCCGGCCCCTGCCCTCGGGCGGCTGCTCAAGACCTTCCGGAAGAAGGGGGAGGAGCCGGCCCCGGCGGCCGAGCCCGCCATGAAGTACGTGAGCGCCGAGGGGCGGTGGATCGTCCGCTTCCAGGAGGACCCCAACGGGGTGCTCGAACCGGGCGACATCGAGGTGATCTCCGAGTTCGCCCAGCCGCCGTCCGCCGGCTACGGCGCGGGGTCGAAGACCAAACGGATCTCGACGACCCGGCGGCTGGGTCAGACCGATGTGGTCGTCCGCCAGGAGACGGTCGATTCGATCGGGTCGCTCGCCCGCCTGACCTTCACGGACAAGCGGGGGCCGCAGACGTACCTCATGACCAAAAACGAGATCGTGATCGGCCGCGACGCGCCCGACGTCTGGGTGGACCTGCGGCTCGACACGCTGCCCGACGTCTCCCGCGAGCACGCCCGGCTCCAGCGCACGTCCGAGGGGCTGTTCCGCCTGAAGGATCTGTCCAAGCTCGGCACCACGGTGAACGGCACGCCCATCCCCCGGAGCCTCGAATCCGTGGGCGGCGAGGTGAAGGACCTCGACCGCTGGTTCGACCTGCCGGACAAGGCGAAGATCGGGCTCGCGGGCGTCGTGGTCCTCGACTTCGAACGGACGGACCGCGCGTGACCGGCCTCTTCTTCGCCCGCCTGGCCTTCCTCGCCGTCCTCCTCGTCGTCACGGGCGCGGCCGTGTGGCTCGCGGCCCGGGAGAGGACGTAAGGGTTGCCCGTCTCCTCCGCACGGCGCCTGGCCGCCGCGGCCGGGAGCGACCCCGGGCTCGAACGGGAGAACAACGAGGACCGCGTCCTCTGCGACCCCGAGCGGGGGATCTTCGCCGTGATCGACGGCGGGGGTGGCGAGGAGGGGGGCGAGGTCGCGGCCCAGACGGCGCTCGACGTGCTGCGCGCGCGGCTCTCCCGCCGGACGACCGACCCGGGGCGCCTCGTGCGCGAGGCGATCGCCCTCGCCAACAAGCAGATCCTGGAGCAGTCCCAGCGGGATGAGCGCCTCGCCGGCATGGCCTGCGTGCTCACCGTGGCGGTGCTCGACGGTTCAAAGCTCACCGTGGGCCACGTGGGGGACAGCCGGCTCTATGCCCTCCGCCCCGGCGAGATCCGCAAGGTGACCCGCGACCACTCCCCCGTGGGCGCCCGGGAGGATGCCGGGGAGATCTCCGAGCTCGAAGCCATGCGCCACCCGCGGCGGAACGAGATCTTCCGCGACGTGGGCTCCGCCCCCCACGAGCCGGACGACGAGGGGTTCATCGACGTCCAGGAGATCCCCTTCGAGCCGGACG
>DATHUD010000920.1:0-5557 GCA_035462575.1 Thermoanaerobaculia bacterium
CAACAACGATTTCGACTGGGACTCGAACAGCGTGGCAGGGTCGATCGTCTATTCGAGCCGGACGGGCGCGTTCACCCGGACGATCACTCCGGCGCCCAACGATGCCTGGAGGAACACGGTGATGACTGGCTGGGCCTCGGACCCGGAGGCGACCGACTACGGGATCTGGGAAATGGACGTCTCGATCACCGGCTACGGCGCGGATAGCGGTAACTACGGCGTCATCTGGGCCGGCAGTTCCTCTGCGGCCAACGGGGCACCCACGACCCAGCCGGAGGCAAACTCCTTCCGCATCTACCTGCCGACCGACGCCGACACCGGCGTCGGGGGCGCTCCCCCGAAGCCGTACCTGGAGCAGCAACTGCGCCACACCTGCGACACCGGCAGCAATGGCCCCAACCCGCCGGACACCGGGCAGACCTCCTGCTTCACCGTGACCGTGCGGGTCGTCAACCCTACGAGCGAGGACATCACCTTCTCGACCCCGAGCAATATCGTGACGTCCAACGTCCCGGGCTCCGGGGCGACTTACAATGGCGGTGCGCAGGTGAGCCAGGGCTCGATCGTGAGCGAGCCGTCGATCGGCGGCACGGGCAACGTCACCTGGAACCCGGGCACGCTCGCGGCCGGGGCCACGGCCCTCCTCTCCTACCGGGTGAACGTCCTGCCCACCTCCAACGGACAGGTCATCCCGGTGACCGCCACCCCGGCTTCGGGCAACGGCACGCGCGCCCAGTACCTGGACGAGACGGCCAACACCTCGCAGACGCGGGCAACCTATCTCCAGGGCCCCCTGTGCCAGCTCGAGGCCACCGAAGACGTGATCACGGCCGCCGTGATCTCGGGCCTCACCGCCCAGGCCGGCCCGGACGGCGTCGTGGTCGAGTGGGAGACCGTCTCCGAGGTCGGCACTGTCGGATTCGATCTCTACCGGTGGTCGCCGGAGCGCAAGAAGTACGAGCAGGTGAACCGCCAGCTCCTCGCCGCCCGCCTGGAGGCGCCGCAGGGGAGCCGCTACCGCTTTGTCGACTCCGGCGCCGATCCCGCGGCCCCGCAGCGCTACGTCCTCATGGAAATCGAAGCCTCGGGCGAGCAGCGGCGTCACGGGCCCTTCCGGGTCCGCGTGGCGCCCGAAACGGTTGCCAAGGAGGCCGCCAGCGATCTCCCCGGCTTCAGCAGCCAGCCGCGGCCGATGCCCGCACACGCGGCGGCCGTGAAGGCTAATGGCCGCGGGCCGGTGCGCAAGGCCGAGGCGATCCGGATCGGGGTCGAGACCTCCGGGCTCCATCTCGTGCGCACGGAAGACCTCGCCGCGATCCTCGACTTGAAGCCCGAGAAGCTCGTCAAGGTGATGGAGAAGGGGCAGATCTCGATCACCAACCGCGGCCAGGAGGTGGCCTGGACGTTCGCCGCCGGAGGCGCCGGAGTCCTCTTCTACGGCGAGGCGCCCGCCGGCCTCGACAGCCTCTACACGCGGGAGAACGTCTACCGCCTGACCGCCGGAACCCGGGGCCTGCAGATGGCCACGGTCTCCGGCAGCTCCCCGTCGCCCGCCCCCGGGCTCCGGTTCCTCGACACCGTCCACGCCGAGATGGACCGCCTGCCGGCCACGGTGGTGACGACCGATCCGGACACCGACTGGTGGTTCTGGGATTACCTGAACGCCGGCGGGGCCTCGGACGGCAAGCGGAGCTTCCCGGTCCAGGCGGCCGACCTCTCCGGCACGGACGGCACGGCCCGCCTGCGGGTGACCCTCCACGGCGCCACGGCGACCGGCGTCGCGGACGAGCACCACGCGATCGTCCGCGTGAACGGCACCGAGGTGGGGGAGAGCCGGTGGAGCGGCCTCACCGAGAGCTCCTTCGAGGTGGACTTCAGCCCGTCGCTCCTCGTGCCGGGCGAGAACACCGTGGAGGTCGAGGCGGTGCTCGACTCCGGGGTGGCCTACAGCATCTTCTACGTCGACGGCTTCGACCTTACCTATCCGCGGGCCTACCGCGCCGCCGGGGACGCCCTGGCGCTCCGCGGAGACGGCAACGCCGCCGTCACCGTAGCCGGATTCGCGGACAGCCGGATCGCCGTGCTGGACGTGACCGATCCGAAGTCGCCGCGCCTCCTCTCCGGCGTGGCATTGGACGGGACCGCGGGTGATTTCCGGGCCACCTTCACGCCCTCCTCGCCGGGGGCCGAGTACCTGGCGGTCTCGCCGGCCGGCTGGAGGTCTCCGAGCACACTCCGGGGAGACGCCTTCTCGTCGCTCCAGGCGCGCCAGGGCGCCACCTACCTGGTGATCACGACCGGCGACCTCCTGGCGCCGGCCCGCGAGCTCGCCACGCTCCGGCAGCGCCAGGGCCTCCTGCCGGTCGTGGTGGACGTCGAGGACATCTACGACGAGTTCAACGCCGGTCTGGCCTCCCCGAAGGCGATCCGCGACTTCCTGGTCTACGCCCGGCAGCGCTGGTCGCCGGCCCCGCGCTTCGTCGTCCTGGCCGGAGGGGGGACCTTCGACTATCGCGACAACCTGGGCTTCGGGGGCAACCTCCTGCCGCCGTTCCTGGTCTCCACCGCAAACGGCCTCTTCGCGGCCGACAACCGGTTCGGCGACGTGGCGGGCGGGGACGGCGTCCCCGAGATGGCCGTGGGCCGGCTGCCGGTCCGCACGGCCGCGGAGCTCTCGGCCTACGTGCAGAAGATCGCGGCCTACGAGGCGGCGCCGCCGGCCGACTGGAGCGGGCGGGCTCTCCTGGTGACGGACGATGCCGAGGGCGGGGTCGACTTCCACGCCGAGGGCGACGAGCTGGCCGCGGTGCTGCCCTCGGGCTACACGGTCGAGTCGCTCGGCTATTCCGGCGGCTCGGCCGAGGCGTTGCGCTCCGAGCTGGTCTCCCGCCTGAACGACGGCGTGGGCCTCTTCGGCTACGTCGGCCACGGCGCAACGGACCGGCTGGCGGCCGAGGGCCTGCTCCTGGCCACGGACGTGGCCGGGCTCGGAAACGGCAGCCGCCTGCCGGTGATGACGGCCCTC
Organism: Thermoanaerobaculia bacterium; assembly: GCA_035462575.1. GTDB lineage: Bacteria > Acidobacteriota > Thermoanaerobaculia > Multivoradales > UBA5704 > DATARR01. Next base: position 3,026 of record DATHUD010000920.1, read on the forward strand.
ACCTGCATCATCAACCTCTTCGAGCTGCCCTACTTCCCGCCGCTGGGCGCGGACCTGGTGCGCAAGGCGGGGGGCGGCGCGGCGGCGGTGTGGGCGCCTTCGGGGCTCTCGTTCAGCAACGAATCGAAGACCCTGGGCGAGCGCTTCTACCTCGAGCTGGGCCGGCCGGGCGGGGAGCGGGTGGGAGAGGCCATCCGCCGCTCCCTCGCGGCCTACGCCGAGTCCGGCGGCCTGCCCGAGGTGCAGGACCTCTACAACCTGCTGGGAGACCCGGCCTTGAGGGTGAAAGCCCCGGCGCCGGTTCCCGCGACCGGCGGGACGCCCGGGAACGAGTAGGGCGGGGGAGGGGCGCCTCCCCGCTTGACTTTCGCCCGCGATTTTTTCTAGGATTGGGCTACACACAGACGGCCCGAGGATGAGCTGGAACCTCACCCCCGGGCCTGACCACGCACAGGAGGAGAAGTCCCATGCGCAGCTTGCTGGATGGTATCATTCCGTCTTCCCGTAACGCATTTTCCCCGTCCTTCCTCGAACGCATCGCTCTACGCGACGAGCCGCCCACGGCCGGAGAGGCCGACGTGGCCGGGCCGTGGCGCATCGAGGAGATCTCTTCAAGAGGCTGGGGGCTCTTCCCCGTGGGGGCCTCTGCCGCCCGGGGCGACCGGCCGTACGCCGTGTTCGCCGAGCGCTGGGCGGCCCTCCTCGCCGCGGCCTTCCTGCCGGGCACGGGCCGCGAGCCCGCCTTCCGTCTCCACAAAGATGCGGGGCCGGAGGGCTATGCCATCGAGGCGAACGGGGGTGGTGCGGTGATCGGCCACCTCGCCCTCTTCGACGAGAAGCTCGTGGACGCGCTGAACGCCGGGGAGAGCCTCCTGCGCTCGCCGGAGTCCCTCGCGAACCTCCTGGAGTCCGGGGGACAGGTCGCCCTGGAGCGTTCCGGCGCCATTCTGGACGAACGCATCACCGGTTGAAACGGGGCGGAAGCTCCCCCCAACGGGGCGAACGCTCCCCCGAGCGGGTACGGGCCCGTACCCGCTGGGTACGGGCGTTCCCCCCTTGGGGGCGGCGCTTGCCCCCAGCGGGTACAGCCCCGTACCTGTTCGGGGGAGACGCGTACCTGCTCGGGGGAGCCTTCGCCCCGTTGGGGGCGGCGGTTCCCCCCAGTGGGTACAGGCCCGTACCCGTTCGGGGGAGACGCGTACCTGTTCGGGGGAGCCTCTCCCCCGTTGGGGGCAGCGGTTCCCCCCGCCATCCGTGGGCGCCCCGCGGACCCCGGTGGCTCCCGAACAGATAGGGTAGAATTACGATATGAGAGTATCCCTTGAGCTACCCGATTCCATCGCCTCCGATCCCCGCTATTTGAAAGAAGCCCTTATCGCGATGCTTTACCATACGGGCAAGCTTTCGGAACGGCAGGCCCGGGAGGCTCTGGGCATGACCCGGCGTGCTTTCGAGGAGATGCTCCCCCGCTTCGGATTCTCCATTCTCGTTGACAGCCGGGACAACCTGGAAATTGAGCTGAGCGCTTGACCGGCGAGCGCGAGACCGCGAGTGACACAGGGCCCCTGATCACTCTGGAAAAGCTCAGCGACGGCTACCGGTTCATCCGCCTTCTCTACGACAAGATCCTCATTCCCCGCACCGTGCTCGGTGAGCTAGTCCAGGGCCAGTTCCTCAGCGCTCAAGTGTACCTGGAGCACTACGGGGTTGAGGATCTGCTGGAAGTCGTGGAAACCCGAGGCGATTTGGAGGGGCCCGGGGTCGATCTGTTGGACGTTGGCGAGCGGGAGGCGATCCAGGTAGCGCTGGAGCGAGGACTGCCTCTGCTGATTGAGGAGGAAGCCGGGCGCCAGTGCGCCCGGAGTCTGGGACTCCAGATTTCCGGAATTGCAGGCCAGGTCGTCAAGGCGTTTCGAGCCGGCCTGATTTCCAGCAGAGAGGCCCAGGACAAGCTCCAGGAGCTGTTCGAAGCGGGCCGGATCAACCGCAAGATCCACGCGGCTCTTACCGCAGCCGTTCGTCAGGGCGGCTGACGAGCCGGTCTCACCGCCCACCCCGGTCCAGCCACTTCTCCGTCCGGGGCGGTACGTACCCGGCGAGGCGGTCGAGGAGGGTTCCCCCGTCTTTCCCGACGATCGCCATGGATCGGTGGGCCTGCGAGAGGAAGCCGTCCGCGACCATCCGGTCGAAGAAAGCGAGCAGGTGGTCGTAGTAGCCGGCGACGTTCAGCATTCCGAGCGGCTTGGGGTGGATTCCGAGCTGGCCCCAGGTCCAGACTTCGAACCACTCTTCCATGGTGCCGATGCCGCCGGGCAGCGCAATGAAGCCGTCCGCGAGCTCGGACATCAGGGCCTTTCTCTCGTGCATCGATCTCACCACCCGGAGCTCGGTGAGCCCGGTGTGGGCGACCTCCCGGGTCTCCAGGGCTTCCGGGATGACGCCGATCACCTTCCCGCCGGCCGCGAGCGCCGCGTCGGCGAGCACGCCCATCAGGCCGACGTGGCCTCCGCCGTAGATCAGGGTGATGCCGCG
>DATHUD010000921.1:0-5748 GCA_035462575.1 Thermoanaerobaculia bacterium
ATCTGGCGGCGCTTTATGCCGAACAGGGAAGGGCCGCCGAGCTCGAGCATCTGGCCGAGGAGACGGTACCGATCTTCTCGTCGCGCCAGATCCACAGGGAGGCGCTCGCCGCGTTGACACTCTGGTATCGGGCCGTTCGGATGCGGATGGCGAGCTCCGAGCTCGTCAACGAGGTGGCCTCCTATCTGAAACGGTCCCGCTATGACCCGGAGCTGCGATTCAGCGAAGCTCCCTAGAAGCACGACCGCGGCGGCTGTAGAGCCCCGTAGGCCGTCCGCCTCGTTTTGATTTCTATATGAGGATTCACCCCCACGACCTGCTCCTTGCAGATCTTGTCGAGTTGCTCCAGCAGGAGAACACTCTTGCAAAGCATCTCGAAGAGTGCGGCGACTGCCAGGGGCGGCTCCGGTCATTGAGCCCTGCCCGGCCCGAGCCGGCACCGATGGCCAAGATCCTGGGCTGGCCGGAAGCAGCTCCGGCGGGTGGGCCTGTCGCGGAGCTTCCCGCGAAGCCTCTGGGCCTCGAAGACGGCACAAGCGAGGAGCTCCTGGCCGAGCTCGTCGACCGGCCGAGGTCCGAGCGCATCTCCCTGCTCCGGAGCGACCGGCGCCTTCAAACCTCCGCGGTTCTGCGGAGCTTGATTGAGCGGAGCCTCGAGCAGGCGATCCTCGATCCGGTCCTGGAGGAGGATCTGGCGCGGCTGGCCCTGGACTTGGCTCGGATTGTGGCGGCCGAGGGTTCCGCGCCTCCGCCTCTCGAGGATCTGCAGGCCCGCGCCTGGGCATCGGTCGGGAACGCGCGCCGGCTGCGGTTCGACTTCACCGGAGCGGACGAAGCCTTCGAGAAGGCGTTCTCGTACCTGCGCCGGGGAGCGGCGGAGCCGGAGAGCCGCGCGCTGGTTCTCCACCTGCTGGCCTCTCTGCGCAGGGACCAGAGGAGGTTCGACGATGCGCTCCGCCTCCTGGAACAGGCCATGGGTCTGCTCGAAGAGGCCGGAGATGTCCCTGGGACCGTCCTCCTTCTTAACAAAATCTCAACTCTCTACGAGCTGAGTGGCCGGCCGGAGCAGGCCCTTGAACCGCTGCGCAAGGCTTTGGAGCGCTTCGATCCCGAATCAGAGGACTTCCGCCTTCTGCTCTGTCTGAAGCACAACTTGGCGACCAACCTGGCCGGGGCGGGACATTTCGCGGAGGCCGCCGAGACCTTGGCCGGAATCGGGGATCTCTACAACCGTTTCCCGGATCTGTGGACCCGGAACCGGCGTACGTGGCTGGAAGCCCGGATTTCCCGCGGGCTGGGCGATCCGGCGCTGGCGGAGTCGCTCTTCCTTGCGGTCCGCCAGGGTTTTTTCGCCCAGGGGAGCGCGTACGACGCGGCGCTGGTGTCCCTTGAGCTGGCTTCCCTCTATGCGGAGCAGGGAAAGACCGTGGACGTAACGCGGATCGCGGCCGAGATTTTCCCGGTCTTCTCTTCCCAACGGATCGACCAGGAGGCGCGGGCTACCCTCGCCCTTCTGGATTTGACTCCCCTTCCGGGTTAGGTTTCCCTTCGGGGTCTCCTTTCTGCCACCAGATCGGCGACCGCCGCCCGCAGATCCCCCCTCTGGGCCGAGAGCACCCGCTCGAAGCTTTCGAGGTCTGTCCGGTAGATCCGCTGGGCGATCACCGTGGCGTTGTTCATCTCCCTTTTTCCGAGCTTTTCCGGCGAGTAGACCTCGAGCTGCAGGCCCGAGAGGGTTTTTCGGGCGCGGCCGAAGATCTCCTGCCGGCGGGCTTCGAGCTCCGGTCCGGAGAGGCCGGCGGCGTAGAGCGCTTCGAGATTTCGGGCGAGGGAGGCGTAGAAGGCGCCGAGGCGCTTTTCATCCCGAAAGGTGGCGGCGGCGAGGCGGGAGGCCTCGCGGTCTCCCCGGCTCGCGAAGAAGGCTTCGGCTCCTTTCAAGCCGACGAAATTGGCGAAGCTCTCGTTGAATTCAGCCTCTCCCGGCACCCAGAGGGTGTTGTGGGCGATCTCGTGGATCACCGTCGAGGCCAGGTCCACCTGGTCGCCGTCCAGGGCGGTCGAGAGAAGGGGGTCGTTGAACCAGCCCAGGGTGGAGAAGGCTCCGGCCGGCCGCATGTACGTGTCGTAGCCGCCGAGCCTCAGGCGGCGCTCCTCGGCGAGCGCCGCCTTCCGGCTGAAGAAGCCTTTGTAGGGGACGGAGCCGGTGATCGGGTACCACCAGCGGTACTTTTCCAGGCGGTTCCTGGGGCTTGCCGAGAGCACGTGGAGGAGGGTGCCGGAGCCGATGTCCGAGAAGGTGGTGTAGGTCTCTTTCGCTTCGAGGCCCAGGCGCTCCGCCGCGAAGGTGCGGGCCGCCAGCACCAGCTCGAAGCGGGCGCGGCGGGCGGGGGGGACTTCGGGGGAGGCGGCGAGCTCGGCGAGCGGCTCCCGGGCGGCGAGGATGCGCCCCTCCTCCCAGGCGGCCCGGTAGAGGAAGCGGGCCTCGGAGCTGATGGCCGGGGCGATCAGGAGCAACGCCGGGAGCGCCAGCCCCGGGATCATCAGGGCGCGGCGTCTCGAGAGCCTAGAAAAGCGAGAGGGTCGTTCCATCGTCGAGCCGCAAAGCGGGCTGGGGCCTCCGGAATTCGGTTCCGAAGAGGCGGAAGCACGCCGTCCCGAAAAGGCTGGGCCGGCACCGGCCCGGGGGGGACGATTGTCTCCCCGAAAGCCCCGCGGAGGCCAGGGGCCAGAGGGAGAAGACGCGGTCCCACGCCTCCGGCCGAAGGCTCCGGCGGACGTGGATGGGGTCGATGCCATACCAGGAGGCTTCGGGCTCGACCAGGGGGATGCCGCGCTCGGCCCCGATCCGCCGGAGGCGGGCGTCGAGCTCCCGGGCCTCGGCCTGGAGACGGGGCCAGGGCACGTTGCGGCCGGGAAAGAGGATCGAGCGCGCCATGAGGTATTGCCGCGGGGTGAGCCTTTCGATGCGGGGAAGGGGGAGGAGCGTGAGCACGGTCTCCGCCCCCTGATCGGCCAGGCGGCCGAGGCAGGCCTCCACCCAGGAGGCGACGGTGGCGGCGTCCACGCCATAGATCAGGTCGTTGCCGACGTCGGTCACCAGGGCCACGGTGGGAAGGGGCGGGAGCCGGTCGAGCTCCGGCCAGAGGCCGCAGTCCAGGATCCCCGGGAGCCCCCGGACGAAGAAGAAGCGGCTCCACGTCCCGAAGGAGCGGCCTTGCCCGCAGGCGGCCAGGGCCTCGACCGGGCCTCCGGCGCGGCGGCGCAGGCCGTCCACCCCAAGGGGGAGGGCCAGGGCGAGATTGCTCGCCCCCAGGAGGATCGCGCGGAGCGCTGGCCGGCCGTCCATGGCGGGAAGTCTGTCACGGTACCGGCCGGCTCCGGCCGAGCGCCGGGAGCCTCGGGGTTGTCTCGGTTACCCCTCCCAGGATCACCTCTCCTTACGGAGCGGCTCCCAGGAGCCTCCGAGTACACTAGGTAGTCCCTTGAGGGGAGAGGGCCAGTCCCGGCCGCAGTCCGAGAGAGGAGACTTTGATGAGCAACACCGCCACCCTGCTGTCCAAATACGCGCGGTCGATCGATCACGTGGCGATCGCCGTGCACGACCTCGAGGAGTCGATCGCCTTCTACACGAACGTGCTGGGCCTGGAGCTCAAGGAGCGTCGCAGGACCGAGGGCAAGCACACGGCCATGGTCTCGGCCGTCCTGAAGGCGGGGTCGATCTCCATCGTCCTCCTTCAGGGCACCTCCCCCGACTCGCAGGTCTCGAAGTTCGTCGAGCACTACGGCGCGGGTGTCCAGCACGTGGCGATCGGCGTCGAGGACCTCCCGCAGATGGCCGAAGAGCTCAAGGCCGCGGGCCTGGAGTTCGACACCAGCGTCATCCAGAGCCCGGGTCTGCGCCAGATCTTCTCGACCCGGGACAAGGGGTCCGGCATGATGTTCGAGTTCATCGAGCGGATGGGCGGCGACTTCTCCGACCAGAGCGTGCAGCAGCTCTTCGAGCAGCTCGAGAAGAAGGACGCCTTCTGACCCCGGCGCCGGACGCCATGGACGTCGCGCTCAAGGGTTGCTTCGCCGACCCGCTCCTGGACGTGATGAACTTCCTGAACGAGGTGGTGCACCGCTACCCCGAGGCGGTGTCCTTCGCCCCGGGGCGTCCGGCCGAGCGCTGGTTCGACGTCGAGAAGAGCCTGGGCGCGGCCCGGGTCTGGGTGGACCACCACGCCGTGCGCACCGGGCTCTCCCCCGAAGCGATCTGGAACGACCTCGGGCAGTACAACAAGACGAACGGGATCATCAACGACCTGATCGCCCGCCAGCTTCAGGCGGACGAGGGGATCGTCGCCGCTCCCGGCTCGATCGTCGTCACCACCGGTTGCCAGGAGGGGATGGCCATCCTCCTCCTGGCGCTCCTCGATCCGGCCACGGACGCGCTCCTGGTGAGCGATCCCACCTACATCGGCATCCCCGGCCTCGCGCGGATGATGGGGATCCCGATGATTCCCATCCCCACCGGCCCCGAGGGGCTGACGCCCGAGGCCGTCCGCGCCGGGATCTCGGAGGCGCGGGCGAAGGGGCTCCGCCCCCGGTCGCTCTACGACATCCCCGACTTCAACAACCCCCTGGGCACCCGGATGCCGGTGCCGGCCCGGCACGCGCTCCTCGCGCTCGCCCGCGAGCACGGCCTGCTGATCTGGGAGGACAACCCCTACGGGATGTTCTCCTACGACGGCGCACCCTTCCCGCCGCTCAAGGCCCTGGACGAGCACGGGATCGTCATCTACATGGGGAGCTTCTCGAAGACGCTCTTCCCCGGTTTGCGGCTGGGCTACCTCGTGGCCGACCCGGGGGTGGTCCTGCCTTCAGGGGAGCGCGTCCCCCTGGCGGCCGAGCTGTCCAAGGTGAAGAGCCTGACGACGGTCAACACCTCGCCGCTCGTCCAGGCGATCGCCGGCGGCATCCTGCTCGAGAGCGGCGGCTCGCTCGCCCCCCTGATGAAGGACAAGATCCCGTTCTACCGGGCCAACCGGGACCGCATGCTCGCCTGTCTCGAAAACGAGCTCGGCGCGGGCGGGCCGGTCTCCTGGAACCGTCCGGAGGGGGGATTCTTTCTGACGTTGAATCTGCCGTTCGAATTCACGCCCGAGCGCCTCACGGAGTGCGCCCGGGACTACGGGGTGATCGTCTGCCCCATGTCCTTCTTCGCCCTGACGGCCGGGCGGGAGCGGCAGGTCCGGCTCTCCTTCAGCTATGTCACCGAGGCGCAGATCGAAGAGGGGATCGGGCGCTTCGCCCGCTTCGTGCACGACCGGATCGCCGATTGAAGAAAATCGCCGCCGGCAAGCTCGCCCCGATCCTGCGCGAGGCCCTGCTCCGGCGCGGCGTCCCCGAGGAGCACGCGGGCTGGGTGGTGGACGGTCTCCTCGGAACGTCGCTCCGGGGGATCGACACCCACGGCGTCCGCCTGTTTCCCACCTACATCGCGGAGCTCGACGGCGGCCGGAGCCTTCCCGACCCGGAGCTCCGCTTCCTGGGCGAGGCCCGCGCCGCGCGGGTGCTCGACGCCGGCCACGCCCTGGGGATCGTGGCCGGGCGGGTGGCCACCGCCGAGGCCGTGCGCCTCGCCAAGGAGAACGGCGTCGGGGCCGTGGCCGTCCGCAACTCCAACCACTTCGGCGCCGCCTCGGTCTACACGCTCCGGATGGCCCGGGAAGGCGTGTTAGGCCTCTCCTTTACCAACAGCGACGC
>DATHUD010000922.1:0-12154 GCA_035462575.1 Thermoanaerobaculia bacterium
CCGCGCGCGAGCAGCGCCATCTGCTCGTCGACTTCGGAGAACGGTCTTGTCGTCATCAGAAGTTGATGTATTCGAGCTCGGGTTTGAACAACGGATGGTTGGGAGCCCGGCGGAGGTCCGGCCTGTCGAGCTTCAGGCTGACCCAGGCCTTGAACACGGCGGCGAACATCTTGTAGCGAGCCCGTGAGCCTTCCACGAGGCCGCGCTTCTTCTCTTTGACCAGGTGTTTGAGGTTGTGCATCACCGTCGTCGTGATGCGTTGCCCCAGCTCGCGGCAGGCCCAGTTCAGGCCCGTCTCGATGGCGAAGCCTTCGAGGTGGGTCTCGGGCACGGCCTCGAAGACCTCCCGTTTGAGGCACCGGACACCGGACAGGAGCGGCCCCGTGCGGCGATGGAAGGCATTGATCACGGCTCCCCGGTGGCGGATGCCCACGTTCATGTCCGACCGGCCGGAGACGACCGGCTCGATCAGCCGGGTGAGCAGATCCTTGGTCAGGTTCAGGATGTCGCCGTCCACGAAGAGGAGGACCGGCGCATCCGTGTGGGCCACGCCGATCGCCATGGCCCGGCCCTTGCCCTGGTTCTCCCGCAGGTGGATGGTCCGCAGGCCGAGCGAGCGGGCGATCTCCACGGTGCCGTCCGTCGAGCCGTCGGAGACGACGAGGATCTCGTCGATCCCAGGGGTCGCCTTCAAGACGGACAGCACCTCCGTCAGCGTGGCTTCCTCGTTGTACGCCGGGACGATGGCTGCCACGCGCAGATCGTTGGCGGGTGCGCTCCTCATCGAATCAACCCTCCCGCTGCTGCGGATGTGCAAGAACGTGGCCGTCGCAACGCCCCGGCCGACGGCCGAAGGATAACGGATCTCGGCGGATCGCGGGAGAGGAGCCTTTTTCAGCCCCAGGGAGGAGGAGAGGGGGAGGCATCGGAGCCCGGCAGCAGGCTCCCTTCGGCCACCACCCGGGCGTCGCCCGCGAGCGACCACCATCCGCTCTGGGGATCGCCGTCCACCGTGAGCTCGAAGCCCCCTTGGGTCATCACCCGGAGGGGGAGCGCCGCCTTCCCCAGCGAAAGACCCACGGCGGCCCCGGCCAGGATGCCGGTCCCGCAGGAGAGGGTCTCGTCCTCGACCCCCCGCTCGTACGTGCGGATCTCCATGCGGTGCTGTTCGGGAAAACGGACGAAGTTGACGTTGGCCCCCGGTGCGCCGAAAACGGGATCGTGGCGCAGCGGCCGGCCGAGGGGGACGATGGGCACGGTGGCCAAGCTCTCCGGCCAGGGGAGGACGAAGTGGGGCACCCCCACGGTGAGGAACCAGCCCGTGAGCCGCTGCCCCTCGACTTCGATCGTCACCTCCCGGGGATCGCCCTCCGGAAACGGGAGGTCGACCGCGATCCGGGACTCGTCCAGTTGCTCGGCCGAAAACCCGCCGGCCCCGGTGCGGACGCGGACCGTCCCTTCAGCCCACCCCAGGTGGAAGGCGAGCTGGGCGGCGCAGCGGGTTCCGTTCAAGCAGAGGTCGGCGGGGTAGCCGTCGGCGTTGTAGTAGTCCATGGCCGCGCCCCCCTGGGCGCGGCGGAGGACGAACAGGCCGTCCGCCCCCAGCGACACGCCGCGCCGGCACCAGGTCCTGATGCGCTCCGGCGGCGGCGTCTCCAGGGGCTCGGCCAGAGCCAGGAAATCGTTGCCGCTGCCGGAGACCTTGAAGAAGCGCGTCATTGGACCGTGGTCCGCACCTCGCCGCCGGGATCGCTCTCGTTGCCGCCCTGGTCGACCGAGGTCACGCGGTACGTATACGTCTGGCCCGGGGCCACGGCCGTGTCCGCGTACTCCGTCCCCTGGATCGGCTGCGGGGTGACCCGGACGAAGTCGCCCGTGGGCCCGCGGCGGTAGACGAGGTAGCCCGCGAGGTCCGCGGCGTCGCTCGACCGCCACACCACCCGGACCTGCCCGGCCTCGGCCAGGGCCACGAGCTCGGACGGCGGCGGCGGCGGGAAGCGGTCCTGGTAGCGGACCTCGCGCTCGCTGCCGATCGAGCTCTCGACGACCGGCTGCGCCTGGGCGAGAGCGGTCACCGTGTAGATGTAGCTTTTGCCGAAGCGGGCCGTGGCGTCGAGCCAGCTCGTCTCGGCCGCGCCGGCCGTGTAGATCGCCTGCCCGTAGCTCTTCTCCTGAGCGTCGCGCCGGTAGACGTTGTACCCCGAGGTGCTCTCGACCGGGGTCCACTCGACGAGGACGCCGTCCGTCCGCGCGGTCGCGTTCACCCTCTCGGGCGCCGCGGGCGGGGCCTTGGGCACCACGGCGGCGACGTTCGAGAGGTCCGAGCGGTCGCCGTCCTTGCCCACGGTCCGCACGGCGAAGTACCGCGCCTCGGGCCGGGTGTCGGCCGTCATTTCGGGGAGCGGCAGATCGATCACGATCCGGTCGCCGAAGATGTAGCTCGAAAGATCGGTCCCCGAGACCTTCTGCCGCTCCTTGGCGGCGGTCTCGAACTGCCGCGCGTCCAGGACCGGAGCCTTGCCGTCCGGCGCCGGCGGCCGCACCGCTTCGAGGACCTCGACCGCCGAGATCCCTTCGAGGGCCGTGCCCGCCGGGGTGGTCTTGGGGTACGTGAAGCTCAGGAGGAACCGGCTTCCCTGCTGGACGACGGCCAAGTCCCGCGTCGGCGCCGGAATGGCGCGCAGCGGAGGCATCGGGTCGCCCTGCCGGCCGCAGGCGGTGAGCGCCGGCAGCGCCAGGAGCAACGCGGCCGGCGCCAGACGGGACAGCTTCGCGGCGAGCCTCCGTCCGGGATCAGAGCACATACCGGGACAGGTCCTGGTTCTGGACGATGTCGGCGAGGGTCCGCCGGACATACTCGCCGTCCACCTTGACGGAGACGCCCGCCATCTCGGGCGCATCGAAGGAGACTTCGTCGAGCAACCGCTCCATGATCGTCGACAGGCGCCGCGCGCCGATGTTCTCGGTCGTCGCGTTGACCTCGACCGCGAGGCGGGCGAGCTCCGCGACCGAGTCCGGCGTGAACTCGATCGTGACCCCTTCCGTCGAGAGGAGGGCGACGTACTGCTTGGTGAGAGCGGTTTCGGGCTCGGTCAGGATGCGCACGAAATCCTGCTCGGTCAAGGCGTCGAGCTCCACCCGGATGGGGAAGCGGCCCTGGAGCTCCGGGATCAGGTCCGACGGCTTGCTCACGTGGAAGGCCCCCGCGGCGATGAAAAGGATGTGGTCGGTCTTCACCATCCCGTACTTGGTCGAGACGTTCGTCCCCTCGACGATGGGCAGGAGGTCGCGCTGCACGCCCTCGCGGGAGACGTCCGGCCCCCGCGAACCTTCGCGGCCCGCGATCTTGTCGATCTCGTCGAGGAAGATCATGCCGCCCTGCTCGACCCTCGTGCGCGCCTCGCGGGCCACCTGGGTGCGGTCGATGAGCTTCTCCGACTCCTGCTGCTGGAGGATCTCGCGCGCCTCGGCCACCGTCACCTGCTGGCGCTTCTTCTTTCCGAAAAGGCCGGGAAGCATGTCCTTGATGTTCAGGCCCACCTCCTCGACCCCCTGGGGCGTGAACATCTCCAGGCTCGGGTAGGAGGCCTCGTCCACCTCGACCTCCACCTTGCGGTTGTCGAGCGCGCCGGAGCGGAGCTTCTCGCGGAACTTCTCGCGCGTGGCGGCGAGCTCGTCCTCGTTCTCTTCCGGGTCGTGGCGGAGATAGCTCGACACGGGCCGGGGCGGCACCAGGAGCTGGAGCAGGCGGTCCTCGGCCCGCACCTCGGCGGCCTCGCGCACCGCGTCGCGCTTCTCTTCCTTGACCATGGTGACCGCGATCTCGACCAGATCGCGCACCATCGACTCGACGTCGCGGCCGACGTAGCCCACCTCGGTGAACTTGCTGGCCTCGACCTTGAGGAAGGGGGCCTTGGCGAGGCGGGCGAGGCGCCGGGCGATCTCGGTCTTGCCGACGCCGGTCGATCCGATCATCAGGATGTTCTTGGGCGCGATCTCCTCCGCGAGCTCGGGTTGGAGTTGCTGCCGGCGCCAGCGGTTGCGCAGAGCGATCGCCACCGCGCGCTTCGCCTGCTTCTGCCCGACCACGTACTTGTCGAGCTCCGAGACGATCTGCCGCGGGGTCATGTTCTCGAGCGCGAGGCCGGCCGGGACCTCGCCTGTGAGCTGAATGGCCATGATTTCTTACAGTTCCTCTAGAGTGAGGCGGTCGTTCGTGAAGATGCAGATCTCGGCCGCGATCTTCATCGACTCCCGCACGATCTCGGGGGCGGTGAGCGGAGTGTGGCGCATCAGGGCCCGGGCGGCGGCCAGCGCGAAATTCGCGCCGGAGCCGATGGCGATGACGCCGTCCTCCTCGTCGGGCTGGAGCAGCTCGCCTCCGCCCGAGACGAAAAAGCTCTTGTCCTTGTCCGTCACGATCATCACAGCCTGAAGCTGCCGCAGCGCCCGGTCCGTCCGCCAGTCCTTCGCGAGCTCGACGACCCCTCTCTCGAGATTGCCGCCGAACTCTTCGAGCTTCGCTTCGAGACGGGTGAAGAGCGCCAGAGCGTCGGCGCCGCCGCCGGCGAACCCGACGAGGACCTTGCCCTTGCCGGCGCGCCGGATCTTCTTGGCTCCGCCCTTCACGATGGTGCTGTTGTTCATCGTGACCTGGCCGTCGCTCGCCATCGCGACCTTGCCGTCGCGGCGCACGAGGAGAACGGTGGTCGACTTGAAAGTATCCATAGGGAGGGGATTGTAGCGGAGATCGGGCGACAGGGGGGTTCAGGCGCTCGCCCCGCCCTCCGCGTCGAAGCGCAGGCCCGGATCGTGGCGCGCCCGGTCGAGGAACGCGGCCACGCGCCCCACCAGCTCCGCGCCCGCGGCCTCCCGCGCCACGGCCTGCTGGAACACGGCGAGCGCCGCGAGCGCCTCGCGGTGGACGTCCCGCGACTGGAACACCGGCAGCATCTCCCCGGCGAGCTCCTTCATCTCCGCCGTCTTCCCCTCCCGCGCATAGAGGGCGGCCAGCTCCAGGGAGACCAGGGCCGCGTCGTACCCGATGCCCTGCGTCAGGAAATCCTGCCGCACGGACTGGAACAGCTCCACCGCCCGCGCGGTCTGCCCCAGCCCCGCCGCGATCCGCCCCTCCGCCCACCGCAGGCGGACGAGATCGAGAGCGTTCCCCACCTCCCGTGTGAGGGTGTCAACCTTCGGCAGGAGGGCGGCGGCCTCCCGGTGCCGTCCCAAATTGGTGAGGAAGAGAAGAAGATTGTGTTGAAGACAGAGGAATAGTCTCGGATCGCGTTTGGAATCGACGAGAGGCGCGGCTTCCCGGAGAGCTTCGAGGGCCCGCTCCGGCTCGCCCATCTGGTCCAGGGTGTAAGCCTTATTGACGAGAGCACGCCCGGCCAGATGGGTATCCCGCACCTCGGGACGGCCGTCCCGATACGCCGCCACGACCTGGTCGAGGTACATCACGGCCTCCCGGAAACGCCGCTGATCCCGGAGGAGGGACGCTTGGAGGTCCAGGATCACGGGGCCGTATCCCAGGGGATCGCCCACCTCGGCCTCTCCCTTCGTCCACAGCTCGTCCGCCCGGGAGAACGCCTCCTCGGCGCTCCGCAGCTCTCCGAGCACCCGGCGGGCGTTGCCCAGGTAGGCCCAGGCGAGGGCCCGAAGCTCGCAGAGCCATTCCGGCTCGAAGGGGCGGTTGGCTGGCAGTCGGTCCGCCACGAGAACCGCCAGCTCGGCCAGCTCCACTGCCTGAACGGCGTCTCCCGTCGTGACCTCCCGGCTCTGGCGGCAGAGCAACTCGCACAGTCCCCAGGAGAGGAAGCGGTCCGTATCCTGAATGAGGCCGCGCCGTTTTTCCGGGGAGTACCGCGCGAGCTTCTCCCAGAGGGCCGGCGCCTCGAACCGGCTCCGCGCCAGCTCGGCCTCCAGGATGCCGTAATCCTCGGGAAGCCAGCCGGCCTCCCGCGCCGCCAGGAGGTGCTCGCCCACCCGGGCGCACTCCGGGCAGAGCCCGAGGGCATCCAGAAGGAACCGCTTCTGCGCCTTGTGCCCGTTCAGGAGAACGAGATCCTCCAGTCCTGCCGTGTCGAGGTGTCGATGCACCGCCAAGAAATCCTCCTCTCAAAGGACGTGAAATCGTCCCTGAAAGTATCAGTTGCCGCAGGAGCCCGGATTGTGACACGGATCGAAGAAAAAAGGGAGGGCGAATCCGCGCCGCCCTCCCGCGCAACCTCAGCGGACCCCGTTTGGATCGAGGCCGGGCCCCGCGTCGGACGAGTTGGTGAGACCGTCCGGGTCGAGGCCGCCCCCCTCGTCCGCCGTGGCCGGCCGGCCGTTCGGATCGAGGCCGCCGCCTTCCTTGTCCCACAGATGAAGAAGGCCGTCCCAGACCCGGGCGAGGAATCCCGGCTGGGAGCAGTCGAAGAGGCCGGCGGCCGGGAGGGGCGGGGAGCCCAGCAGCAGGAGGATGGCGGCGGCGAGGCCCGCGCGCCGAAGGCGGGAGCTGGAACGAACCATGGACGCTCCTTCAGGGCGTCCGGCCGCCCGGACGGCCACCACGGCTGCGGGGGCGGACGCCGAAAGAGGAAGCGTACGCTTCGGGCGGGTGGGCTCGGCCGGCACCGCCCGGTGTTCTCTCCTCAGGGAACGGTCAGGCGCCAAGTTCTTGATCGCGGCGCCGAGATCTCCTATTCTGTTCCCCGTCTATGAAACAGTCAGTAAAAGCCTGGGACGATCTGATGTACGAGCTCTACGTGCGCCAGAAGATCGCTGAAGGCGTGAAGGCAGCGGACGAAGGGCGGGTCGTCTCGCAGGAAGAAGTGAAGCGGCGATTCCTTGCCACATGAGAGTCGATGGGAGGAGCCGGACCGCTCCATATAGATCTGCCGTCTCCCTATAGACCGCGGCCTTCCCCAGGGCTTCGCGCCGTCCATTTATATAGAACCTCGGCCGCTCTATATACGCGGGAGGCCGTTACGCGTCCCCGGACGTCTCGCGTATATATCCGGGCTGTCCGCTTATATAGACCGGCCCACCCGATGAGGGAAATTGTCCTTGGATATATAACGAGCGCGTCCGTTTATATACCCGAGAGCCCCCGGAGCGCTCCGGCTCGCAGTTTTATATATCGGGGCTGAAAAGTTATATAGGGGGGAGGCTCCCCCACGCCCGGGACGCCTCCGGATATATATCCGGGCTGCCAGGATATATAGGCCGACGGCCGCGCGGTCTTAGCGGGAGCCCCCCACCGCCGCCAGGAACCCCTCTGGATCGTCCGGGGTGACGATCAGCCGCGTCTCGCCCAGATCCACCAGCACCGCGTTCGCGAGGTTGCTCGCGTAGAGGTCGAATTCGCCCAGGCGGTGGGACTCGAAGCCTCCGGTGCCGGCGGAGACGCCGCCGGCTTCGGTCAGGGTTTCGAGATGGGCGATTTCGTCGGGGGCCAGGCGGCGGGCTTCGGCTCCGGCGATGGCGAAGCGCTCATGGCGGCGGCGCATCTGGACGGTCAGGCGGCCGGCCACGAGGTCCAGCCAGAGCACGTCCAGGTCGCCGCTCATCCGCCAGGCGGTCCAGGGGATGAACGCGACCAGGAGGGCGATCAGGCCGGGCCAGAAGCGGCCCACGATCCAGGTGGCGATGGCCACCGCCACCATCAGGCCGGCGAGGCCGAGGAGGAGAAACCTCAGCCGCCTCCGCCCCCGGACCACGGCTCCGCCGGGGGTGCAGGGGAAGCGCCCGAGGCCCGTCACTCCGTGCCTCCCCGGCGCGCGCGCGGGTGGGCGTCCCGGTACACGGAGAGGAGGCGGTCCACTTCGAGGTGGGTGTACTTCTGGGTCGTCGACAGCGAGCTGTGCCCCAGAAGCTCCTGGATGGCCCGGAGGTCCGCGCCGTTCTCCAGGAGATGGGTGGCGAAGGTGTGGCGCAGGGTGTGCGGGTGCACCCCCTTGGCGATCGCGGCGGCGTCGACCCACTTGTCGATCACCCGCCGAACGGAGCGGTCGGTCAACCGGGTCCCGGCGCGGCTGCCGGCTCCGTTCAGGAACACCGGCTCTTCGTCGTCCCCGGGGTCATGAACCTTCTCCCAGACGTCCAGCCAGCGGCGTAGCGCGTCCGCCGCCGGCCGGCCGAAGGGGACCATCCGCTCCTTGCTCCCCTTGCCCATCACCCGGAGCACCCGGGAGGAGAGGTCGATGTCGGGCCAGTCGAGGGACACCAGCTCGGAGACGCGCAGGCCCGCGGCGTAGAGGAGCTCCAGGATCGCCCGGTCGCGGCGCGCGAGCGGCTCGTCGCCGTCCGGCGCCTCGATCAGCCCTTCGACCTCGCCGGGCCGCAGATGGCGGGGGAGGGTCTTGGGGACCTTGGGCGTGCGCACCGCCTGCGCCGGGTTGGCCGGGAGGAGCCCCTCGCGGCAGGCGTAGCGGAACAGGCTGCGCACGGCCGACAGCGCCCGCCCCTGGCTCCGCTTGGCGAGCCCGCGCCGGGTCATGGCTGCGAGGAAGGAGCGCACCGCGAGCGCGTCCACCTCCTGAGGCGTGACCTCCTCCTTGCCCAGGAAGTCGCGCACGAGAAAGCCGTGAAAGTCGAGCAGGTCGTGCTCGTACCCGCGGACCGTCTGCGGAGACAGGTTCCGCTCGTCCTGGATGTGGTCGAGGTACCGCTGGATGAGGCGGCGCATCAATTTATGTGAGGAGGGCGGCGGGAATGGCTGCGGTGGCGTCGGCTTCGATTTCGACGGGCACTCCGTGGCGTTCCGCCCACGCCGCGAGCTCGGGGCGGGCGCGCTCGACGAAGGCCACCCGCCGCTCTTCCTTCTTCATCCGGCCGGGGATCTCTTCGAACAGGCCGTAGTTGATGTTGGCCGGCTGGAAGTGTTTGGGGTCCGACTCCGTGAGGTGGCGCGCGAGCGCCCCCAGGGCCGTGGTGGCGGGGAAGGGCTCGGGTGTGCGGCCTCCCCGCTCCAAAGAGAGGTACAGGCCGATCGCGAGGCCGGTGGCCGCGGATTCGAGGTACCCCTCGACGCCCGTGATCTGCCCGGCGAGGCGCACGCGGGGGGTCTCCTTCACCCGGTAGAGCTTGTCGAGGTGGGTCGGAGCGTTGATGAAGGTGTTCCGGTGGATCTGCCCGAAGCGGACGAACTGGGCGTTTTCGAGCCCCGGGATCATCCGCAGCACCCGCCCCTGATCGCTCCACTTCATGCGCGACTGGAAGCCCACGAGGTTGAGCTGGGTTTTCGCGAGGTTCTCCTGCCGGAGCTGGACGACCGCCCACGGGCGCCGGCCGTCGGGCGTGCGCAGGCCCACGGGTTTCATGGGGCCGTAGCGCAGGGTGTCCACGCCGCGCCGGGCGATCTCCTCGATGGGCAGGCATCCCTCGAAGAAGACGGCCTTCTCGAAGTCGTGGGGGGCCACCACCTCCGCTTCGGTGACCGCCTGGTGGAAGGCGAGGTACTCCTCCTTCTCCATGGGGGCGTTCAGGTAATCCTCCCCGTCCCCCTTGCCGTAGCGCGACTGCCAGAAGAGCTTCGTCATGTCGAGGCTGTCGGCTTCGACGATCGGGGCGATCGCGTCGTAGAAGTAGAGGTACTCGCTCCCCAGAAGCTCCTGGAGCCGGGCGGACATGGCCTCGGACGTGAGCGGCCCGGTCGCGAGGACGACCTCCCCGTCCGGAAGGGCCGTCACCTCCTCGCGGCGAAGCTCGATCCGCGGGTGGGAGGCGATCGCCTGGGTGACGAGCGCCGCGAACCGGTCGCGGTCGAGCGCCAGAGCGCTCCCGGCGGGGACGGACGCCTTGCGGGCCATGCCGATGATGAGGGAGCCGAACGCCTCCATCTCGCGTTTGAGGAGCCCCGCCGCGTGGAACGGATCGTCGCTCCGCAGCGAGTTCGAGCAGACCAGCTCGGCCAGGTCCCCGCCCTTGTGCGCCGGGGTCCCCTTGACCGGCCGCATCTCGTGGAGCACCACCTCCACCCCGCGCTCCGCGAGCTGCCAGGCGCACTCCGAGCCGGCCAGACCGCCGCCGATGACGTGGATGGGGGTGCGCATGCGGGGATTATAGGGGTGGAGCGGCGAAGTGGAATGTCCGGCGCTGGATCGGAAGGGCTTCTCTTTGTATAATCTCGTCGTGCCCCGGGAGAATCCTCTAGTCCAGACCGTCGATCCCAAAGAGCGTCCCCGTTACACAATTCCGGAGGCCGCCCACTACCTCCGGATGTCGCGAGGCACGCTCAAGAGCTGGATTGCGGGGCGTTCCTATCCCGTGGTTGCAGGGCGCAGGTACTGGGAAGGGCTCATCCGCCGCCCCGATCCGTCCGATTCCCGGCTCTCCTTCTCGAACCTGATCGAGGCGCACGTCCTGAACGCTCTCCGCAAGCAGTATCGCGTGAAGATGCCGGCGGTGCGGACGGCATTGGAATACGCGAAGGGTGCGCTCGGGGTCGATCGGGTCTTGCTCAGCAAAGAGCTCCGGGTGACGACCGGAAACGTCTTTCTGGAGCATCTCGGCAAGCTGATCAACGTCAGCCGGGCGGGCCAGGAGGCCATGCCGGAGATCCTGGCGGCCTATCTCGCTCGGGTCGAGTGGGACCCTGCGGGGCTCCCCTCCCGGATGTTCCCACTGACCCGGGACGATCATCCCGAGGGCCCGAGGCTCGTGGCCATCGATCCGCGGATCGCGTTCGGGCGCCCGATCGTCGAGCGCAAGGCGATCAAGACCTCGGTAATTGCGGGGAGGTTCCAGGCTGGCGAGTCGATCCGCGACATCGCCGAGGACTACGACCTGGAGGCGTTCGAGGTCGAAGAGGCGATCCGGTACGAAGCCCTCCCAGCCGCCGCCTGATCCTGTCTTCTTCACCGACCGGGACCTGGGGAAGATCTTTCCCGGGCTCCTCAGGGCGCAGGGTCTCCTTGTCGAGCCGTATTCCGATCATATTGCCAACTCCAAGGCTCCCGACGCCGAATGGCTGAAGCTCGTGGCCGGGAAGGGGTGGATCGCTCTCTCACACGATGACAACATCCGGCGGGATCCGGATGCCGTCCGGGCCGTAATGGAAAACGGGGGCCGGCTCTTCATTCTCCGGGGGGCCTGTGCCCATTCCGATCTCGCGGCCATGTTCCTCCAGGCGCAGAAGTCCGTCCGGAACATCCTTCGCAAGAATCCAGGGGCGTTCATCGCCGCCGTCCGGCGGTCCATCGCCCGAGGCGGCTTCGTCCGGGCCGAGGCCCACTTGTGGCTCACCTATGAGCAATGGGTTCGTGGCAAGGGTCAATGAACGCCCGGCAAAAGCCCCGGCCGGGGCTCCCCCGGAGGAAGGCCCCCCCATCCTACTTCGACGTGTCGTTGAGCTTCCAACTGTAGTCGTCGAACTCGATCTTCACCTGGCTGCCGGCCGCTTCGAGCTGCTTCTGCTTCTCGCGGATCAGATATCTCGCGAGGAACGTGAGCTGCCCGCCGGCCCATTTGTTGAAATCTTCCTCGAACCAGTCCATCACCTTGGTGACGTGCAAAATGAGGACTGCGCCCTTCTTTTCGGTGCGCACCCCCTTGGGGCCGTTCAGGAACCGGATGGTCTGGTCTTCGAGCTGCTGGTTGACCTTCGAGCCCACGTAGGGCTCGTTCCGGATCGGCGGGCAGCTCTCGGCGGCGCAGTTGATGGCGAAGTGGATGCGCGCGTCCTTGAAGCCGTCCCGGATCTTCTCGTTCTCGATGTCGTTCAGCGAGACCATGCCCTGCTTGGTCTTCACCAGCGGCTTTTTGAAGATGTTCAGGCGGATCAGGGGATCGGTCGAAAGGTCCTTGATCGACTCGATGGGGTAGTTGTCGACCACGATCCCCACGACGGAGATGTTGTAGAGGTTAATCCAGTAGGCGAGCCGGTCCTCTTTGGTGAGGAAGTTGACGTCGACCGCGCCCATCCGCTCGCGCAGAGCGTCCAGGGTCTTCTTATCCTGCTCCTTCAGGCCCTTGTAGTTCATCCCCCGGGCGGGGTCGTAGTACTTCCCGAGCAGCTCTCCCCAGACCTTGTAGTCCGGAGGGGGAGCGGCGGCGGCCGGGACGGCGAAGGCGGTGAGCAGGCCGAGCACGGCGAGGGTAATTTTCACGCTCATGTCCTTTTCTACGCAGCTACCTGGGCGGCGGTTCATCCCGCTTCGCCCAGGGA
>DATHUD010000923.1:0-12529 GCA_035462575.1 Thermoanaerobaculia bacterium
CCTGTCGGGACCCCAAAGACGACAAGTTCCTGGAGGTCGCGGTCGCGGGACAGGCGGAGATCCTCGTGACGGGAGATCGGGACCGGCTCGTCTTGAGCCCGTTCCAGGGCATCCCCTTCCTCACCCCAGCCGAGATTCTGAACAGACTCGACTGACGAGGAATTCGACCCTACCCCCGGCGCCGGTCCACCATCCTCATCGTCGGCCGCGAAACGAACGGCAGCGCTCCGCCCAGGTAGTTGAGCGTCTTGAGCAGGAGCCCCGGCACCCAGTGGACGCGGGTGCCGTGGACCGCTTTCCAGACGAGCCCGGCGATCTGCTGCGGGGTGAGCTTCGCGCCGAAGGTGTGGAGGCTGCCGGCGCGGTAGTCCTGGGTTCTCACCATCGGCGTGTCGACGTAGAGCGGCATCAGGTCGGTGACGGTGATGCCGTGGCGCTCGAACTCGATGTTCAGCGATTCGGTCAGGCCCCGGATGAAGAACTTGGAGGCCGAGTAGCTCGACAGGTCGGGGACGCCGTAGATCCCCGAGGCCGAACCCATGGTCACGATGTGCGAGCCGGGCGTGGCCTTCAAGAGGCCGAAACACGCGTGGATGCCGTGGAGCACGCCGATCACGTTGATCTGGACGGTGCGCACGTGCTCCTCGATGGGAACCTGATCGAAAGGTCCCATCCGCATGATGCCGGCGCAGTTGAAGAGGGCGTCCAGCCTCCCGCCGGTCCAGGCGCCGAAGGCGTCGATCCGCTCGCGGTAGGCCGCGAGGTCGCGCACGTCCAGG
This sequence comes from Thermoanaerobaculia bacterium, assembly GCA_035462575.1. GTDB lineage: Bacteria > Acidobacteriota > Thermoanaerobaculia > Multivoradales > UBA5704 > DATARR01. Next base: position 780 of record DATHUD010000923.1, read on the forward strand.
CGGCCGGTGAAGCAGCGGTCCGGCCCGATCTCTGTCTGCAGCTTTTCGAGGCCGGCCTCGTCGATGTCCACGGCTCCGATTTTAAAGCCGCGTTGCGAAAACAGGAGCGCCGTCTCCCGGCCGATGCCGGAGGCCGCCCCCGTGATGAAGATCGATCGTTCGTTCGCGTTCACGCCGTTTCCTCCTGACGAGGCCAGTCTACAGCGCCCCCGCTTTCCGGCGCCCCCGCCTTCGGGGTAGGCTCGCCTCATGAAATTCGAGACTCTCGTGGTTCACGCGGGCCATGAGATCGATCCGGCCACCGGATCGGTCGCGCCCCCCATCCACCTGTCCACGACCTTCGCCCGCGATCCGGAGGGGACTCCGCTCGGGGGCCACACCTACATCCGCGAGTCGAACCCCACCGAAGCGCAGCTCGAAGAGGCCCTGGCGCCTCTCGAAGGGGGAGAGGCGGCCCTCGTCTTCGCCTCGGGCATGGCCGCCGGGGTGACCCTGCTCCAGACGCTCCCGCCGGGCTCCCATGTGCTCTTTCCCGACGACGCCTACTACGGCTTCCGGGTCGCGGCCGAGGAGATGCTCCCCAACTGGGGCATCCGCTCGGATTTCGTGGCGATGGACGACCTCGCGGCCCTCGCGGCGGCGGTGCGGCCGGAGACCCGCCTGATCTGGCTCGAAACCCCTTCGAACCCGCTCCTCAAGGTGGTGGACCTCGCGGGGGCGGTCGCGATCGCGAAGAAGGCCGGCGCTCTGACCGTGGTGGACAGCACCTTTGCCACCCCGGTCCTCCAGCGGCCGATCGAGCTCGGGGTGGACGTCGTCCTCCACGCGACGACCAAGTACTTCGGCGGCCACAGCGACGTCCAGGGCGGGGCGCTCGTCTTCTCCCGGCGGGACGAGCTGGTCGAAAAAGTCGATCACTACCGGCACACCCTGGGCGCGGTCAGCTCTCCTTTCAATTCATGGCTGGTCTTGCGGGGCCTGCGCACGCTCGCCTGCCGCGTCCGCGCGCAGAGCGCCGCGGCGTCGGCCGTGGCGCGGGCGCTCGCGGCGTTTCCCACCGTTTCCGCGGTCCACTACCCCGGGCTCGAATCCCATCCGGGCCACGAGATCGCGAAGCGCCAGATGTCGGCCTTCGGGGCCATGCTCTCCTTCCGCACGGTGGGCGGCCGGGAGGCGGCTCTCCGGGCCGTTTCGAAAGCGCGGCTCTTCACCCGCGCCACGTCGTTGGGCGGCGTCGAGAGCCTGATCGAGCACCGCGCTACGAGCGAGGGGCCGGCCTCGCGGACGCCGCAGGAGCTGATCCGTCTGTCGATCGGCCTGGAGCACCCGGACGATCTGATCGCCGATCTCGCCCAGGCGCTGGGGTAAAAACGGCGATTGTGCACGGTTCTTGCTTTCGGAGAGAACCGTACGCTGTACCCGTTGTTTTTTCCAGCATGGCTCGAAAGAAAGGAGCTTTCCATGGCAACAGGCAAGAAGGGCTCTGTCAGCAGCCCGGGGACCGGCTCGTCCGAGACCCCGGCGACGACGTCGACCAAGAGCGCTGCGAAGACCACGGCCGGCACGAAGACCACGGCCGGCAGCAAGGCTGGCACCAAGAAAAAGGTTGCCATCGCCTCGGCCGTAGCCGCCGGAGTCGCGGCCGCCGCGGCGGGGATCGCCGTAGCCCGCAACAAGAGCGCGAAGGCCGCGGCGAAGAAGTCCGCGGCCAAGAAGTCCTCCGCGAGCGCCTCGTCGGGTGGAACCAAGACCGCGAAGAAGACCAGCGCGAGCAAGAAGTCTTCTGGCGGGAAGAAGGCGGCCAAGAAGAGCTCCTGACCTCCCCGGTCTCGTCTACTCTTCTCCCTGAAGAGCCCGGCGGGCGTCCGCCAGCGCCTGCCGGAACCCCTCGCGATCGTGACTCTCGACCAGCGTCCGGATCTGATCCAGCGCCTCCTGTGTGGCGGCGTAGACCTCGTGCCGGTGCGGGTTCAGGTGCTGAATGTCCAGGTAGAGGTCCGGGTTGTGCGAGAGGACCAGCAGGGCCGTGGCGGCCTGGCGGGTGAACGTGGCCGAGGCGCAGGCGTGGAGCTCGGCCGGCTCGATCCCGGAGCGGGTGACGGCGGCTCCGAAGAGGATGCTCGTCAGGTGCGCGAGGCCGAGGAGCCAGCCCATCAGCCGGTCGTGGTGGGGGAAGGGGACCGCCACCAGACGGGTGTAGGGGTGCGAGAGGAGGGGGGCCAGGGCGGCTTTCTCTTCCGCCGGATCTCCCTGCGCGGCGAGCACGAACGTGAGCGGCTCGTAGAACGACTTGCCCGGCCCGAACATCGGGTGGAGCGCGAAGGTCCGGACCCCCAGCTCGCGAGCCCGGGCGAGCGCTTCCGAGAGCGGGTCCTTGATCGAGGCCACCTCGATCACGATCCCCTTGGGGGCCCGCTCCACGATCTCGGCGACGACGGCAGGCGTCCGCGCCAGGGGCACGGAGACCAGGATCGCGGCGTAGCGGTCGAGGTCGGGGACGTCCGCGATCCGCACGAACCGGCCGGGCGCGGGCGGGAGGTTTCCCACCGAGAGGTCGGCGATGTCCACGCTGTGCCCCACGATCTCCAGGAACCCGCGCAGCCACGAGCCCATCCCGCCCGCGCCGCCCACCACGAGCACCCGCTCGCCCCGCTGCTCGCGAAGGGCGATGCCCACCCGGTACTGCCGCTCGACCGAGCCGCGAATGATCCCGTGGAAGACCTCTTCCAGGACCTCCTCCGAGACCCCGCACGCCTCGGCGTGCTGCCGGGCGCGGGTGAGCACCCGGTCTTCCACGTCCCGCACCACCACGGGCGAGCCGGACTCGGCCTTGAGGCGGCCGACCTGGGCGGCCAGCTCCATCCGGCGGCGCAGCAGCTCCAGGAGAGAGCGGTCGACGTCGGCGATGGCGTCCCGCAGGGCGGACAGGGGGTTTTCCGGGCTCATGGCGCACGCCTCCCTTCGAAGGAGGTGCGATTCTATGACGGACAGAAGGGGGGAGGAGGGAAGGGGGGCCGGGCGCGAACCCGGCACCCCTTTATTTGTGCCGCGCGACGCTCTCTTGCCGCGGGTTGACGGGCTTCTTTCAAACGTCCCGTTCATACCCTAAGGCAAATGAGATGCCAGGCGGTTTTCCCCCCTCCTTCCCCCGGAGGCCCCGGGGTTGGCGCTCCCCGGAGTGGACGTTTCCGTGCACAGCCCCGTCCTCTTGGAAAGACAGTGGCGGTTTCGGGGCCTCCGGAGCCCGGTGATTGTCCCTTTCCCGAGGAGGTCTGGCACCTGACTTGCTGACCGTGCCTTGGATGCTGGCCGGGAAACGGCGGGTGCGGTAAGCTCCCGCGCGCATAGATCAGGAGCTTGGAGCAACCGTCCGGAGGCCCGCGCGCGGCGGGGGAACGTCAACCTTCTCTTTCAGATCGGACGCCTATGGCCAAAGACCCGACGTCAGAGCTCGCCAGCCCCGCCGCCGTCGCCTCGCAGACCGGCTTTTTCGGACACCCCCGGGGCCTCGCCACACTGTTCTTCACCGAATTCTGGGAGCGCTTCAGCTACTACGGCATGCGCGCCCTCCTCATCCTCTTCATGACCGCCTCGGCCGAGGCGGGGGGATTGGGCTTCAGCGACGCGCGGGCCGGTGCGGTCTACGGCCTCTACACGGCGTTCGTCTATCTCCTCGCGCTCCCCGGCGGCTGGATCGCGGACCAGCTCCTGGGGCAGCGCCGGGCCGTGTTCTGGGGCGGCGTCATCATCGCCGCCGGCCACTTCAGCATGGCGGTCGAGAGCATTCAGACGTTCTACCTGGGGCTCGTGCTGATCGTGATCGGCACGGGGCTCTTGAAGCCGAACATCAGCACCATGGTGGGCGAGCTCTACCCCGGGGAGGGGGCGGAGGCGGGCGCCCGCCGCGACGCCGGCTTCTCGATCTTCTACATGGGCATCAACCTGGGCGCCTTCGTGGCCCCGCTGATCTGCGGCCCCCTGGGGCAGCGGGTCAACTGGCACTGGGGCTTCGCCGCCGCCGGTATCGGCATGGTGCTCGGCCTCATCCAGTACGTGGCCACGAGCAGGCACCTGGGGCAGGCGGGGCTCCATCCGAACACGGCCGCCAATTCCCCCGCGCGGAGCCAGGCGGTCCGCCTTCTGCTGATCGCCGCCGTTGGCATCGCTCTCGCCGTCTATCTGGTGATCGGCGTGTTCGGGGTGAGCATCGAGGCGCTCGCCGGAGCGACCGGCGTCATCATCGTGGGCCTGGCGATCTTCTACCTGGTCTTCCAGCTCATGGCCGGCGGGCTCGATCCGACCGAGAAGAAGCGGATGATCGTCATCTTCGTCCTCTTCATCTTCTCGGCCCTGTTCTGGTCGGGCTTCGAGCAGGCGGGCTCTTCGCTGAACCTCTTCGCCGAGCGGCTGACCGACCTGAATATCTTCGGCCGGGAGATCCCGGCGAGCGTCCTCCAGTCGGTGAACCCGATCCTGATCATCCTGCTGGCGCCGGTCTTCGCGTGGCTCTGGGTGGCGCTCAGCCGGCGCAGGAAAGAGCCTTCGGCCCCCGCCAAGTTCTCGATGGGCCTGGTCCTCCTGGGGTTGGGCTTCGGCGTGATGGTGTGGGCCTCGATCCTCACCAACGACCAGACCCGGCAGGTCGCCCCGGTCTGGCTGATCCTCACCTACTTCTTCCACACCTGCGGCGAGCTGTGCCTGTCGCCCGTGGGCCTTTCGACCGTCACCAAGCTCGCCCCGCACCGGAAGGTGGGGCAGATGATGGGCGTCTGGTTCATGTCGGTGGCCCTCGGCAACCTGATCGCCGGCATGGTGGCGGGACAGTTCCAGTCCCTGCCGCTGCCGCAGATCTTCGGAGCCGTGTTCGCGACCACCGCCGGGGCCGGGCTGATCCTCGCGCTGTTGATCAAGCCGATCCGCCGCCTGATGAGCGGCGTTCACTAGGATTTCGACCCAGGAGACGATGACGATGAGCACCGCCTCGATCGCCGCCACCGCCGCCGGGACCCACGCGGCCGAAGGGAAGCACCCGCGGGGCCTCTATGTCCTCTTCTTCACCGAGATGTGGGAGCGCTTCAGCTTCTACACGGTGGGAGGGATGTGGGTCCTCTACGTCCAGAACGCCGAGCAGGGCTTCGGATGGAGCCAGGACCAGGCCACGAGCGTCTGGTCCACCTATCTCATGTTCGTCTACGCGAGCCCGATCCTCGGCGGCCTGATCGCGGACTGGAAGCTCGGCTATCGAAGAGCCGTGATGCTGGGCGGCCTCTTCTTCATGGCCGGCCATGCCCTTCTCGCGTTCCGGTCCATTCCGATCATGTACGCCGCTCTCGCCTGTCTGGTGATCGGCAACGGCTTCTTCAAACCGAACGTCTCGACCATGGTCGGCAACCTCTACCCCGAGGGGAGCCACTTGAAGGACCGGGCGTACAACATCTTCTACATGGGCATCAACGTCGGCGCCTTCCTGGCCCCGCTGGTGGCCGAATTCATGGTCCAGAACTTCGGGTACCACCCGGCGTTCTTCATGGGCGCCTTGGGGATGGTCATCTCCGTGGGCGTCCTCTGGTTCTTCCGGCGGGACGTGCAGTCCACCGACCACAAGAGGGTGAAGGCCTCCGGGGACGCCGCGGCCGTGGCCGTCGACGCCCCTCCCGCGAGCGTGAGCCACCAGCACCCGATGGACCTGGTGCCCGACTGGAAGCGGGTCATGGCCCTGATCGTCATCTTCCTCATCGTGATCGTCTTCTGGATGGTCTTCCACCAGAACCAGATCACCTTGACCTACTGGGCCAACGACAACACCGACTGGAACGTCACCGGCATCATCTCGAACGCCATCAATCCGGCGTGGGTGATCCTCCTCACGTTCCCGCTGGTCTGGTTCTGGAAGCGCCTCGACGAGCGCGGCCTGGAGCCTTCCACCCCGACCAAGATGGCCATCGGCATGTGCCTGACCGGCGCCGCCTTTTTCGTCATGTACTTCGCCGGCAAGGCGGGAGGCGACGTGGGGAAGGTCTCGCCCTGGTGGCTGATCTCCGCGTACGGCGTCCTCACGCTGGGCGAGCTGATGCTCTCGCCCATGGGGCTGTCGCTCGTCTCCAAGGTGGCCCCGGTGCGGCTGCGGGGCCTGATGATGGGCGGCTGGTTCGGCGCGACCGCCATCGGCAACAAGCTGACGGCGATCGGCGTGCTGTGGGATGACATGCCGCACTCGCAGTTCTTCGCTCTCCTGGGCGGCATGGCCCTGTTCATGGCCGTGGTGCTGTTCCTGCTCCTGAAGCCGCTCAAGAAGGCGATGCCGGGCGCTTAGACGCCGGCTTCTAGACGCCCTCTCCCCGGGCGAGGTGGTCCAGGAGGGCCAGCCTCGCCCCGGGGTCTTCCGGCAGCACCCCCGCATCCACGCACCGGCCGCCGCGCACCGTGAGCGCGCGGACGGCCCGGGGCACGAACGGCTCGATGTCGTGGGAGACCACGACGACCACGGCGCCCGCCGCGAGGAGCCGGTCGATCCAGGCGAGGATGTCCTCCCGGGCGCCCCGGTCCATGGCTTCGAGCGGCTCGTCCAGCAGCACGTGGCGCGGCGTGCCCACGAGGGCCGCGGCCAGCACCGCCCGCCGCCGCTGCCCCATGGAGAGCTCGCGGACCGAGCGGTGGGCGAGGCCCGCGAGGCCCACGCGCTCGAGCGCCTCCCGCCCCCGCTCCCGCGGCTCGCCGCGCAAGCCGCAGACGAGGTCCAGGATCTCCCGCACGGTCGCGTAGGGCGTCAGGTCCGGCTGCTCGGGCACGTAGGCGAGGGTCCGCCGCGCCGCGACCTCGTCCGTCCACAGGTCGTGGCCGTCGATCTCGATGTTCCCTGAGTCCGGCCGCTCGATCCCGGCCGCCAGCTTCAGAAGCGTGCTCTTGCCGCAGCCGTTCCGGCCGAGGAGCAGAGTGAGCCCCGGGTTGATCTCCACGTCGACCGCGGCGAGGACCGGCTCGCCCGGCCGGTAGGCGAACGAGGCGCCCGAGAGTCGGATCACGAGGCGCTCCAGGACTGCGGATCGCCCGCGGCCAGGTGGTGGAGCTCCAGCCAGCGGCTCACCTTCTGCGCCCGGTCCCGCTCCGCCGCCGCTTTCAATGCCCAGGGCACGGCCGGAAGGGCCAGGAGGGCGGTCCAGGGGAGGAGGGAGACGAGGGCGCCCAAGAACAGCCCTTCGCCCAGGATCTCCCCCGCGGCTCCGGTCTTGCGCTCCGGGGCGCGGCGCATGGCCCCCGCGGCGCGGAGCGAAAGGAACGGCACGAGCGCGGCCGGAGCCAGGAGCGCCCACGGCGTGGGGGCCATCCGGATCCCGAGCGCGAAGAGCGGGAGCGTGTGGAGCGCGAGGAAGACGGCGTCGAACCCCACGCGGCGCCGGGCGGACCCCGGGAGCGAGCGCGACCAGGGCCAGGCCGGCCGGCGCACCGCGAGCGTCTCGGCGAGCTGCGCGAAGAGCAGCGCCACGGCCCAGCCGCCCCCGAGGAGCGTCGCGAGCCGCTGGTGGGCCGGTGCCAACGGCTCGTTGTTGTTGGCAAAGGCGAAGCAGGCGAGGAGCGGCAGGAGCCCGGCCACGTAGGCCCCGGCGAGCCGCCACCCCAGGGCGCGCCAGGCGATCCGCGCCTCGATCCACGGGCCGGGGAGCCTCCCGCCGCGCCCGTGGATCAGGGTTGCCGGCGCCACCCGCGCGAGCGGGCCCGCCACCGCGTCCGCCATCGCCAAGAGCCCCGCGCCGGCCGCGAGCGCCAGCCAGGCCCCGGAACCGGCGACAAGGGCCGCGGCGAGGGCGAGCGGGGCCGAGGCGAGCCGCCGCCTGGCCGGCACCACGGCGACCGCCGTGGCGAGCGCCGTCACCGCGAGGGCGAGGACGTCCACGAGAAAAGCCTGCCTCCCCGCCGCGCCGGCGACCGAGAGGACGGCGAGAAGGATCAGGAGCGGACTCTGCGCCACCGCGACCGCGAGCGCCGCGGCCCGGCGGTGGGAGAGGCCGTCCACCGGCAGATGGCGGAGCCAGCCGGAGAGCCCCCGGCAGATCCGGGGCGCCGCGGCCGAAGCCGCGCCGAGCGTCATCGCCACGAGGAGCGCCCAGGTGCCGCCCGAAGAGCCGGGGCCGAAGAGCATCCTGGCGAGGGAGACGAGGAAGTCGTCCCCCAGGAGCATCCCCCCGGCCACGGCCGCCACGAGGGCCGGTGCCAGGGCCAGCATGGCGAGCCGCGCCCCCACCGCGAGGTGGAAGCGCAGCAGGGGAGCGACGGTCAGGGCCCCTCCTCCCCCTCGGGAGCCGGCGGGGCGCAGTCCTCCACCGCCGGGAACCACTTCACGCGGGCGGCCTCGCGCCCCAGGTCCGTCTGCCCACAGCAGCGCACCAGGGCCCGGTAGAAGCGGTCCGCGGCCTTGGGGTCGCGGTTCTTGATCCAGGTGCCGCCCACGGCCAGCATCCGCGCCTTCTCGGGCGAGCCGTCCGGCAGGAGCGACGCCGCCTCCCACGCGAGGTCGGCGGCCCGAAAGCGGTAGTGGAAGCGCTGGTAAGGCTCCGACCGGCTCTTTTCGGCGCGCTTCGTCTCGTCCTCCGTGGCCCCGAGCCGCGCGTGGGTCTCCGGCTGGGTCCGGACCTCCACGAACGAGCCCACGTCGTAGGATCCGCCGTGGAGAGCCCAGTCGGGATCGAGCTCCGTCCCCTGGATCTCCAGGCCGTGGTGGCGGGTGATACAGGCGGCCTCAAAGAGGGACTCCGCCCGCTGCTCGGCCGGGCGCGCCGCATCCTCCCCGGCTTTCTTCGCCGCTTCCAGCTCCTCGACCGTCGGCCCGTTCCCTTCCAGATAGGGGACCGCCTGGGCATAGCGGCCGGCCCGCACCAGGCGCCGGCCGAGGAGGTCGCGGATCCTCCAGGAGATGTCCTCGGTCTCCGGAGAGGCGAGGCCGGCGAAGACGAGGTCCCAGCCCTCGTCCACGGACTCGTCGTCGACCGTCTTCCTCAGAGCGCGGGGCCACTCCTTGTCCACGTAGGCCTTGAGCTCCTCCACGGTGAGGACCCTCTCGGCCACGTAGGCCGCGTCGGTCCAGTAGCCGGCCCGCAGAAGCGCGTCGAGGGCGGGCGCGTACTCCTTCTGCGCCAGGCGAACCACCCCCAGCTCGCCCAGGGCGCGGGGCCGGCCGGCGGGCTGGACTCCGCTCTCGTAGGCGAGCCAGGAATCCTCGTCCCCCACGGGGTTTTCGGCGAGCGCGGGCGCGGCCTGGGCCAGCAGGGCCTCGGCCTCCGCGAGCTTTCCGTCCCGCATCAGGAGCTTGGCGCGGATCCAGCGCGCCATGGGAGCGTCGGCCGCCGCCCGCTTCAGCCACTCGTCGGCGGCGGCGAAGTCCCCCGCCCGGTAGGCGGCCCAGGCGAGCTGGTCCGCGTGCTCCACCTTCGTGAGCTTTTCCGCCTGCACCGCCGCGAGCCACGTCCGGGCCTTCCCGGGATCGAGCGGGCCGTCATAGTCCACGCGGGTCCAGTCCGACAAGACGTAGGCGGTCACCACCGGCCGCGCCTCGGGCGAGCGGGCCACGCGCCGCGCGGCCTCGGGATTCTTGAGCGCCGAGCGCGCGGCGCGGCGCAACGATTCGACGGCCCGCGGATCGCCGGTCCTCGTCTGCTCTCCATAAAGCTTCAGGGCCACGTCATGGCGTCCGCGCGCCATCTCGGCCCGGGCCTCCCAGCCGAGGCTCGCGGCGGCGAGGCCCAGCGGGTCGGCGAAGCCCTCGGCCGCGAGCTCCCGGGTCTTCGCGAACCACTTCACGGCCGCGGCCGGATCGCTCTCCACCTGGGAGCGGCCGAGCATGTAGGCCGCCCAGGTGGTGCGGTACCTCCGCTCTCCCGCCGGGCGGGCGAGGAGCTTTTCCCAGGCCGCGCGCGCCTCGTCCATCCGTTCCGCATGGAAGGCCATGGCGCCCTTCTCGTAGTCCGCGAGCTCGCCCGGAAGCCCGGCCGGAACCGCCATCGGGCTGAATGCCGGGCGCGGCGGCGGAGAGTCCGACCAGGCGGCCTCCTCCCGCCAACCGGCGAGGGCCGCGCCCCAGGAGACGACCCCGTCCCGCAGGGCCTCGTACTGCCCGAGCAGCTCCTCGCGCCGGGCCGCCGGCATCCCGGACTTGTCGAGGGCCGCCCGGAGGTCTTCGAGGGCCACCTGCTTCGTCTGGAGGTACGGGTCGTCCACGGGAGCGGCCTTCTGTTTCGGCTGGCCCGTGGGGAGGAAGGGCTCGACCTCCTTGGCAAACCACACGGTGGGCGCGTCGAGCACGTAGGCGTCGCTCGCGAGCAGCCAGTTGGGGAAGAAGGGGCCGCACGCCCACAGCGCGAACGCGCCGCCCAGGGCGAGGGCACAGACGGCGGTGACGCGGACCAGCTCAACGCGGTATCTCAACCTGGACCTCCGTGGGGGCCGAAAAGCGCAGCCAGGCGACCACCCGGCGTTCGCCGGGCCGCGAGGACGAGCCCGTCCGTTCGAGCAGGATCTCGCGGTCGCCCCGCCTCCGCACCCGGTAGCCCCCGAGCCCGTCGGCGGCGAGGAAAGTGTCGTGGCTCCATCGTACCCGAACCGGCGACGGCCAGGGGGTTTCGCCGTCCCCAACGTTTACGAGATCGATCTCCACCAACCCCGGCTCGGGTTCGCGGGAGACCGCCCGCACCGCACCCCGCGGCACCCGCCCCGCCATCACCGCCGCGAGCGTCGGCGCCGTCCAGTTCAGGCGGTCCTCCGGCACGGGCAGCCGGTACCAGAGAAGGCCGGCGAGCTCCGGAGGGCGGTCCTCCGTCCAGCCACGGACGAGGCCGGCCATCGCCGCCGGATCGCTCCGCGCCGTCTCCACCCGGACGCCCTCCGGCCAGGAGAGGCGCGGCCCTTCGGCGGAGAGCCCCAAGAGCGCGCCCTTGCGGTCGAACGCCGCCGCGTAGCCGTAGGTGGGGAGGGCCACCCGGAACGGCCGCCCGAAGCGGGCCGCCGCCTCCACCCACTCGCGAGCGGCCTCCGGATCGCAGAGCACGATCCGCTCGTCCGGGCCGCGGGGAGGGGAGAGCGAGTGGACCTGGAGCACGGTCCCGTCCGCCGCCGCCATCAGCTCTCCGAACGCCCGCTTCTGCGAGAGCCACGCGGGGAGCGCCGTGATCACCACGGGCACCGGCGCCACCGCCTTGCGCAGAACGGGGAGGAGCCCGCGGTAGTCGTCGAGCTTCGACTCCGGGCAGTCGTAATCGATCTGGATTTCGGAAAGCGGGAGACCCTGAGCCTTGGCCTCGGCGAGCAGGCTCCGCGCAAGCTTCGCGAGGTACCGCCCGAGCCGTGGATCGTCCCCGAACCGCCCCGGGAACGAGAGGACCCGGACCGCCACCCCCACCGGGCGCCCCGAAGCCCGGAGCGACGGTCCGGAAAGAGGCACGCGGACCACCCGGGGCGCCGCCCCCCGGAAGTCCACCTCGGCCGCGAGCACCACGAGCCCGGCAAAGCCGCGCGCTTCTGCGACCGCCTCCCGCACGGAGGGCGTCCAGCTCCGCTGCCACACGTACGCCTCCTGGCGCAGAGGGCCGGAGGCCCGCTCGTCCCGGCAGGCGGCGAGGAGGAGGAGAAGCGGAAGGATGTGACGCACAGAGGAGAGGATAGCGTTGCTTCTGCTCTGAATGGGTGCGGCCGTGGCCTGCGACCTCACCCTCCGGCTCCCTCTCCTAAAGGAGAGGGAGGGAAAGACAAAATCGACAAACCTG
>DATHUD010000924.1:0-2856 GCA_035462575.1 Thermoanaerobaculia bacterium
TTCTTCTGCAAAGGCTCCCTCTCCCGGTCGGGGGGAGGGGGCTGGGAGAGGGTTGGGGTGAGGGTCTTCGGGCGGGGGGAAGCTCGACCGGCAAGGCCGCTTCGAAATCCGGGAACATCCTCCTCTTCCGCCTCGTTTACAATCTAGCCATGTCAGGTTTTGAGCTCATCTCGCGCTTCACGCCCCAGGGGGACCAGCCCGAGGCCATCCGCCAGCTCGTCGAAGGCCTCGAACGGGGGGACAAGGATCAGGTGCTCCTCGGTGTCACCGGCTCCGGCAAGACCTTCTCGATCGCCAAGATGATCGAGGCGGTCAACCGGCCGACCCTCGTCCTCTCCCACAACAAGATCCTCGCGGCCCAGCTCTTCCAGGAGTTCCGGAGCTTCTTCCCCCACAACGCCGTCGAGTACTTCGTCTCCTACTACGACTACTACCAGCCCGAGGCCTACGTCCCGGCCACGGACACGTACATCGAGAAAGAGACCAGCATCAACGAGGAGATCGACCGCCTCCGGCTGCGGGCCACCAAGGCCCTGTTCGAGCGGCGGGACGTCATCATCGTGGCCTCCGTCTCCTGCATCTACGGCCTGGGCTCGCCCGAGGCGTTTTTCGGCATGCTCCAGTTCTTCAGCAAGGGGGACACCGAGGGGCTGGACAAGGTCCTCAAGCGGCTGGTCGACATGCAGTACCAGCGCACCCAGCTCGACCTCTTCCACGGCAGCTTCCGCGTGCGGGGGGACGTTCTGGAGATCCTTCCCGCCTACGAAGAGCTGGGCATCCGCGTCGAGTACTTCGGCGACGAGATCGAGCGCATCACCCGCTTCGACGTGCTCCGGGGCGAGGCCGTCCAGGAGGTGGACCGGATGGCGGTCTACCCCAAGACCCACTACGTGACCCCGAAATCGCGCCTGGAGATGGCCATCGAGGGGATCAGGGCCGAGCTGGGCCCGCGCCTCGACGAGCTCGAGCGCGAGGGCAAGCTCCTGGAGCGCCAGCGGCTGGAGCAGCGCACCCGCTTCGACCTCGAAATGCTGAAAGAGATCGGCTACTGCCACGGCATCGAAAACTACTCGCGCCACCTCTCCGGCCGCGCCCCCGGAGAGCCGCCGCCGACCCTCTTCGACTACTTCCCCGACGACTTCCTCCTCGTCATGGACGAGAGCCACCAGACCATCCCCCAGGTGCGGGGCATGTACCACGGCGACCGCTCGCGCAAGCAGACCCTCGTCGACTTCGGCTTCCGCCTCCCCTCGGCGCTCGACAACCGGCCCCTCCGGTTCGAGGAGTTCGACGCCCGCATGGGGCAGCGCATCTACGTCTCCGCCACCCCGGCCGCCTGGGAGCTCGAGCGCACCCAGGGCGTCGTCGTCGAGCAGCTCATCCGCCCCACCGGCCTGCTCGACCCCGAGATCGAGGTCCGCCCCGCCCGCGGCCAGGTGGACGACCTCCTGGCCGAGGTCCGGAAGATCGTCGCGAAGAAAGAGCGCGTCCTGGTGACCACCCTCACCAAGCGCATGGCCGAGGAGCTGACCCAGTACCTGAACGAGCTGGGAGTCAAGGTCCGCTACATGCACAGCGACATCGAGACCCTGGAGAGAGTCGAGATCATCACCGGCCTGCGCCGCGGCGAGTTCGACGTCCTTGTGGGGATCAACCTCCTCCGCGAAGGCCTGGACCTCCCCGAAGTCTCCTTAGTCGCCATCCTGGACGCGGACAAGGAAGGCTTCCTCCGCAGCGAAACCTCCCTCATCCAGACCTCCGGCCGCGCCGCCCGAAACGTCAACGGCCGCGTCATCTTCTACGCCGACAAGGTGACCGACTCGATGAAGCGGGCCCTCTCCGAAACCGAGCGCCGCCGCGCCAAGCAGCGCGCCTACAACGAAGAGCACGGCATCGAGCCCGCCACCATCCTGAAGGACATCCACAACCCCCTCGTCCAGATGAGCCAGCTCGACCTCTACTCCGCGGGACCCACCCGGCTCTCCGAAGGTGGGGATGGCGCGGACCTTCCGCTCTCCGAGCGCATCGCCCGCCTGGAAAAGGACATGCGGGCGGCGGCGAAGCGGCTGGAGTTCGAGGAGGCGGCGGCAATGCGGGATCAGATCAGGGAGTTGCGGGAGTTGCAGATTTATGCGGGGTAGATCTCGGAGTGATGAGATTGCAGAAAAATGAGTCCGGAACAGATAAGATGCCGTGGTGGACCTTCGCTTCTACATAGACCCCACGACCGGAGAGCCGCATATCTATGAGCACAGTGTCTCGGAAGAAGAAGTCGAAGAGATCCTGCGGCATCCTGGAGACGATCTCCCCGGTCGGAACCACTCCCGAATCGCTCTAGGGCAGACCGGGGCAGGCCGATACCTACAAGTCGTATACGTGCCCGACTCCGACCGGCTCGGCATCTTCGTCGTAACGGCGTATGATTTGACGGGAAAGGCTTTGGCGGCTTACCGGCGCCGCAGAAGGCGGAAGAGATCATGAAGAAGACCAACGAGTTCCCCTCTGGCTGGGACGAGCGGCGGGTCCGGGAAGTTTTGGACCATTACGAGAGCCAGACCGACGAGGAAGCCGCTGCCGAGCACGAGGCGGCTCTCTCGAGCCCGGAGCACACGGTGATGGAAGTGCCTGCCGAGTTGGTGCCCCTCTTTCGGCAACTCATCGCCGAGCATGAGAAGGAGCACGCTTCCCACCCTCCTGCACACTGACGCGGGTTGAGCGTAGCCGGCCGCGTAGCACGGCCCAGATCCGGGATCGGTTCTTCTAGCGGCCAACTCGACCTCTACTCCGTCGGCCCTCCCGCCTCTCTCCGACGGTGGTGATGGCGCGGGACCTCCCCTTCTCCGAGCGAATCGCCCG
>DATHUD010000925.1:0-1638 GCA_035462575.1 Thermoanaerobaculia bacterium
TCCTGCGCCTCGAGGAGGAGGTCTTCGTCCTTCTCCTGACCCTCCACCACATCATCTCGGACGGCTGGTCGATGCGCGTCCTGGGGCGCGAGCTGCCGGCGCTCTACCGGGCTGCGCAGGCCGGCCTGCCCTCGCCGCTCCCCGAGCTCCCCCTCCAGTTTCGCGACTTCGCCATCTGGCAGCGCGGGTGGCTCCAGGGCGAGGCGCTCGAGCGTCTCCTCGGCGCCGCGGTCACGCGGCTCGCCGGCATGCCGCACCTTGACCTGCCCACCGACCGGACGCCTTCCGCGCGAGGCAACTCCGACTCGGGCATCCTGCCGTTCGGGCTCGACGCCGCCTTGACCGCCAGCTTGAGCGCCCTCTCGCGCGGCCAGGGGGCGAGCCTCTTCATGACGGTCCTCGCCGCCTTCACGGGCCTCCTGCGCCGGCACACCGGCCGGGGCGACTTCCCCGTCGCGACGATCACCGCGGGCCGGACCCGCGCCGAGCTCGAGCCGCTGGTCGGCTACTTCACCAACACCCTGATCCTCCGCGCCGCGGCGGAGGGTGACCCGGACTTCGGCGAGCTCCTCGCCCGGACACGCGGGGCGACCCTCGCCGCCTACGACCACCAGGACCTGCCGTTCTCCCTCCTCGTCGAGGCGTTGCGCGCGAAGGAGGGGCCGCCCCACTTCGAGGTCCTCTTCCTGATGCAACCGCCGAGCTCGGAGGTCGCGGCCCCCGACGCCGAGGTCACGGAGTTTCCGGTCGAGGGAATCCAGTCCGGGGACTTCGCCCTCGTTCTCGACCTGGTCGAAACCGGCGGCGGCCTGAGCGGGACCTTTTCCTACAACCAGGCGCTCTTCGACTCCACGACGGCCCTGCGCTGGCGGGGCCATCTCGAGGCGCTCCTCGCGGGCGCGGCGGCGGACCCGACGCGGCCGCTCACCGAGCTGCCGCTGCTCTCGGAAGGCGAGCGCCATCAGGTGACCTTCGAGTGGGGAGAGGCGGTGCACGTCGACGGCGGCCCGGCGCCGATCGGGATCTGGGGCGAATTGGCAGGCGCGCCGGCCGGCCGGCTCTCCCGCCGCCTCGCCGACGGCACCCTGGAGGTGAGCGCGCCGGAGCCCTCCGAGGCGAAGGCCGAGCCCGCCTTCGCGCCCCCCGCGCCGATCGCACCGAGGGAGCCCTCCGAGCCGGCCCGGAGCCTCGATTCCCTCTCGGCCGCCAAACGGAAGCTCCTCGCGAAGCGCATCCGGGGCGAGAGGTGAAAGCGCCGCCGGAGCGACTCACTTCCTTGCCGCGCCTTTTCTCTTCGGGCATACTGGCCTGACCGCCTGTGTGTTCGCCCGGAAGGCGCAAGCGTAACTATTGTAGGAGGTTTGAATGGGCGCTCATCTCGACTGCGTGGTAGTAGGGTACAACGACGTCTCCATCGCCGAGCTCGTTGAGCAGGCGGCCGTCTACAAGGATTTCTCGGGCACCTACCGGCACCTCCTCGCCAACACGGTCCCCTTGAACGGCCGGCGCGTGAAATACCCCACGCTCTTCAACCACGCCTTGGAGCTCGCGACGGGCAAGCCTGCCTCCTACAACGTCGCCAAGGTACCCAACCTCGGCGCCTGTTACCTGGCGAGCTTCCTGCGCCGCCGCGGCTTG
>DATHUD010000926.1:0-3134 GCA_035462575.1 Thermoanaerobaculia bacterium
GGGGTCCCCCGGCCCGCCGCCCAGGGTTTTCCACCCTGGGCTAACCGGACAGCGCCCTTGGGGGCGCAGTATCGTCACCCGGGCGGAAGCCCCGGTCGGCGGCGGGTGCGGTATCGAGGCTGTGATATACAAAAGCCCGATGCGCGGCCGCCTCCTCCACCCGCTCGCCTGGATGATCGTCCTGGCGTTGCTCCTGCCGGTCGCGGGATTCGCGGAGTCGTGCGACGAGTGCCTGGGCGGCGAGCAGCCGGGCTGCTGTCCCTCGGCCTGCTCTCTCTGCCTCTGCTGCGGCCAGGGCCGGACGGTCCTCGCCGGCGCGGTCCGGATGGACCGTGATCCGGGCCTCGCCTCGATCTTCTGCGATTCGGCGGGGGGTGATGTCCTCTCCTCCGATCCCAGAGACGTGTTCCACGTCCCCAAGCTTTCCTGATCCAGCTCCACCGTTCTCCGTTTCAACCATCCCCGGACTCCGCTTTCGCGAGGTGGGCTGATGAGGATTCGACTCGTGTGGCCGTGGGCCACGCTGTTTCTGTGTGCTCTCCCGGTGCTCGGGGAGGCGCGGGTGTTGACGCTCGACGAGGCTCTGGCCCTGGCGCGGGAGCAGGGGGCGAGCGTCGTGCTGGCGCGCGGGAGGGTGGAGGAGGCCCGGGCCCGGCAGGCTCAGGCCGGGCGCCGGTTCCAGGAGAACCCGGCTCTCGAGGTCAACGGGGGGTACCGGCGCGCCGAGGACGATTTTCTCGATTTCGAGGCGGCCGTCTCGCAGGGCCTGGACTCCGGAAGCCGGCGGAGCGCCCGGCTCGCGGGGACCCGGGCCGCGCTCGACCGGGCGGAGGCCGAGCTGGACGAGGCCCGGCGACTGCTGGTGCGGGACGTGTGGACGACGTTCGTCCGCGTCCTCGCGGCCCGAGAACAGGCCGCCCTGCTGACGCGGAGCCGCGAGGCCGCCGACGCTCTCCTGGCCGCGACCGAACGGCGGTATGAGGCCGGCGAGGCGACCGCGCTGGAGCTGAACCGCGCCCGCGCCGCCGCCGCCTCCGCCCGGGCCGGGCAGGCCGCGGCCGAGGCCGACGGGAGCGCGGCGCTCGGGGAGCTCCAGGCGCTGCTCGGCCTGCCCCCGGGAGAGACCTTGGAGATCCGGGGGAGCCTCACGCCGGGCCCACCCGTGGAGCTCACGGCCCTGCTCGCGGGGATCGGGGAGCGGCCGGACCTCCGGGCCCTGGCCGCCGAGCTGCGCGAGGCCGAGGCCGAGGTGCTGCTGGGGCGGGCCCTGGCGCGGCCCGGCCTGGGGGTTCGCGGCGGCGTCGGCCGGGAGGAGGGGGCGGAGATCGTGACGGCGGGCGTGGTCGTGAGCCTCCCGGTCCACAACCGGGGCCAGGAGACGATCGCCGTGGGCGAGGCCCGGGCCGCGGCGCTGCGCCAGGCCCTCGCCGCCGCCCGGGGAGCCGCCGACGCGGAGGTCCGGGGACGGTACGCGGCCCTGACGGGGCGCCTCGCGGCCGTGCGGGAGCTCGAGGAGACGGCGCTCCCCGCCCTCACGGACAACGAGTCCCTCGCGCTCAAGAGCTTCGAAGCCGGCGAGATCGATCTGGGGGAGCTTCTCCTGATCCGCCGCGAGATCCTGGAAACCCGCCTTGCCTACCTGGAACGCCTCCTCGAAGCCTCGCTGACGCGCTTCGAGCTGGAGGCGGCCGCCGGAGCCCTGCCATGAACCCGAGAGTCTGGATGATCCGGATCGCCCTGCTCCTCCTCCTCGCGGGGTGCGGAGGCGGAGAGACGAAGGAGGCCGGCCATGGCGAGGAGGCCGCGGAGCACGCGGGAGAAGAGCACGCGGGAGAGGAGCAGCATGCCGGTGAAGAGCACACCGAAGAAGAGGGGGTGCTCGCCGTGGACGCGGAGGTGCTCCGGGATCTGCAGCTCACCACCTTCCCTGCCGAGCTGCGCCCGGGAGGCGAAGGGGTGACCGCGCTGGGCGAGCTCAAGGTGGACGAGACGGCCTACGCCGAGGTCGGAGCGCCGATCGCCGGCCGGATCGTCCGCCTCACCGCGAGCGCGGGACAGCCCGTGCGGCGCGGCCAGGCGCTGGCGCAGCTGCAGAGCGTCGAGCTGGGGCAGGCGCGGGCCGCGTTGACCGGCGCCCAGGCGCGGGCGGAGCTGGCCAAGAAGACCGTGGAGAGGAAGCGCGGCCTGGCCGAGGAGCGGATCGTCTCCCGGGGCGAGCTGCAGCGGGCCGAGGCCGGCGCCGCCGAGGCGGAGGCGGAGCTCCGGGCGGCCGAGGCGTCCTTGGACGCCCTGGGAGTGGGCCGGGGCGGAGGCGGCGGGCTCTCCGCCTTCGCCCTGCTCTCCCCCATCTCCGGGACCGTGCTGGAGCGCAAGGCGGTCCAGGGGCAGGCGGCCGATCCCGGGCAGACCCTGTTCCGGATCGGCGACCTCTCGCGCCTCTGGCTGATCGTGCAGGCGCCGGAGCGGGACGTGACCCGGGTGCGGACAGGCTCGCCCGCCGAGGTCGCGCTCGCGGCCCTTCCCGGGCAGAAGCTTCGGGGCACGGTCGACTGGGTGGGCCGGGAGGTGGACGCCCATTCGCGGACCGTGCCGGTCCGCATCGTCCTGCCCAATGAAGGCGGGCGCCTGAAGCCCGGGATGTTCGCCACGGCCTGGATCGGGACCGGCGGCGAGGGGGAGAAGGTCGTGGCCGTGCCCGCGACGGCGCTCCAGCGCATGGACAACCAGTGGGTCGTCTTCCTCCCCCGGGGGGAAGGACGGTTCGAGGTGCGGCCGGTGGAGCGCGGGCGCGACCTCGGAGACGAGGTGGCGGTCCTCTCGGGCTTGAAGCCGGGAGAGCCCGTCGTGGTCGAGGGCGCCTTCGTGCTCCGCGCGGAGGCCGAGAAGAAGGAAGGCGGCGGGGAGCACCACCATTGAAGCGGCTTCGCGAAACCGCGGCCGCGTCCCCCGCCCGGCCCCTCACCACCCCGGCCCTCCTCTCCCATCGCCCCCCCATCCCCCGGGAGAGGAGGGAGACTGCAGGGTGCGCTGTGCGTATAGGTTGCTTTCCACCGCCCTCCCCGTGCGCACAACGTCCCCTACGGCCATACCGCTTGCAGGCGTCCCCCTCTCCCGGCGGATGGGGGGGCGATGGG
>DATHUD010000927.1:0-4309 GCA_035462575.1 Thermoanaerobaculia bacterium
GAGAGAGGATGAACGCTCCGCGAGGGAGGATGAACGTTCCGCAGGAGAGGATGAACGCTCCGCGAGGGAGGATGAACGCTCCGCGAGAGAGGATGAACGCTCCGGGGGGGAGGATGAACGTTCCGCGAGAGAGGATGGACGTTCCGCGGGGGAGGATGAACGTTCCGTGGGGGAGGATGAACGTTCCGGAGGGGAGGAGGATGAGCGCGCCGCAGAGGCGGAGATCACGTCACCCTCCTCGATATGCGATACCCCGCGGCGGCTGCGCTCGTTTTCGCGTCCCCAGGCACCGGTGTGGATAGGGACGCCCGTCTCGCGGACGGGTGCGCCCGCGTCGAGTCGAAAGGAGAACATCATGAGAAACCGACTGCTCGCACTCACCGCCGCGCTCGGCATCGCGGTGCTCGCCTCGTGGACGCCCAACGTCGAGGCCATCGTCTACTGTAGCGCCTCCTATTGCGCGGGGAAGCCCGAGGGTGCCGCCTGCCCCTGCCCGCCGGGGACCGACAAGGAGGGCGAGGCGAGCAACTGCGAAGTGTGGAACTCGATCAGCACCGGTGGCTGCTGGTACTGGTAGGCGTCGGGCGTAACCCTCGGAAGGCCAAGGTCGTACCCTGAGGGCGATGGCACGTCACGACGCTTCGTGAGCCCCTCGCCCTCAGGATGGCTTGTCCTTTCTTGTGCGTGTCCGAACCGAGCGCGGGACTGGGCGCGCCGTGCGCTCCTGCCTCGTCTCCGAAGAAGCGTGGAATGAGCGTTCAATCGCAAGCACAGGCGATCGCCAGGGCGCGGCAGACCTCTTTCATCTTTTCGCGGCTCACGGTCCCGACGAAGCTCCTGAGCTCGCTCTGGTGTACCGTGAAGAGGTTGCAGAGATTCACGCAAGAGGTCTGCTTGAGCCCCTCTGGAATACCCAGCTCCACTTCCGTGGGAGATCCGCGGAGAGTTGACGTGATCGCGGCGACCGTCACAGTGTGCAGCAGCGGGATCAACGAGGGGCGGCTGAGGATCAGGACTGGACGCCGCTTGTCCGGGCGAGGCAGCTCGAGGAACCAGATTTCGCCGCGGTTCAGTCGTTCGGCCATGATTGCAGGCTTATAAGAACCTCAACTTCTTCAAGCAGGCTACCTGCCTCTCCCGCGTAAGCCTGGGCGAGCTGCCTCTCGATGGCTTGCCGCCTCTTGGCTTCCAGGTAGAGCTGCACGGCGGACCGGATGAAGGCCGACCGTCCCCTCTCCCGCGCTTCAGGGTCGGCATCGATCTGATCGAGCAGATCGGGTTCCATGGAGATCTGTACGGGACGTACTGCCATGTTGAAAGGATACAACAAGAACCTTGTTGGGTCTATTGATGGGCCTCCGTAGCAGGGCCGACAGCCTCGGTCAGGTCTGGTTGGGCACCAATTCGCCAGACATGGTCTGGCGAATCCCCAATCTGGGGCAGGCGAGGGCGATCTACCGGTAGTTCTTCAGGTTGCTCCGGCCGACTCCGCTGAAGGCGGCTTTGGCAGCCATTCAAGAAAAATCTGTGAGCGATTGGAGCGCGGATTTCCGTCTTTAAAGAGGCATGAGTCGAAAACTTCGATACGTGCCAGACGGTGTCCGCCTTGTTCATGTCACCTGCCGGACCATCCAGGGCCGGTACCTGTTCACCCCGAGCCAGCGGTTTAACGACATCGCCCTGGGTGTCTTCGGGCGAGCCCAGCGGATGCACCCGATCCGGATCTGCGAGATCGAGGTGGTCTCGGGCCATTTCCACATCCTCTTCGACGTCGACAGCGTCCAGCAGGTCAGCGACTTCATGGAGTACGCGGGCTCCAAGCTGGCCCGGGAGGTCAACCGCCTGACCGGCTGGAGCGGGCCGGTCTTCGAGCGCCGCTACTCGATGATCCCGGTGAGCAACGAGGAGGCCGCTCAGGTGGACGTGCTCAAGTACGTGATCGGCCACGGGGTCAAGGAAGGGCTCGTCGAGCGGGTCGTCGACTGGCCCGGAGTCCACTCGGCCAAGGCCCGGCTGCTCGGCGAGCCTCTGACGGGGCACTGGTTCAGCCGGAAGGACGAACACGCCGCGCGGCGCCGGGGAAAAGACTTCGATCCCATGGAGTACGCGACGGAGGAGACGGTGGTCCTCTCCCCGATTCCTTGTTGGGAGCACCTCCCGGCCGAGGAATACCGCGACCGCGTCCGTGGCCTGGTGGAGGAGGTCGAAGAAGAAGCCGCGGCGGACCGGGAGAGGTCGGGGATTCCGGTTCTCGGCCCTGGTGCCATCCTGGCCCAGGATCCGCAGCACCGTCCCAGGAAGCTCTCCAAGTCGCCGCTCCCTTCGTGCACGCCGCGACCAAAGCCGCCCGCCAGGCGCTCTACCAGTCCTACTCCTGGTTCGTCGGGGAGTTCCGCAAGGCCGCCGAGAAGCTCCGACGAGGAGACCGCGACGTCAGTTTCCCGCCCGGGTGCTTCCCGCCGGCCCTGCCTTTCGTACCCGGGTAGAGGCGGGAAGCAGGTCCGAACCGGACGTTGAGCGCTCGAGGTCAGGTCCCTCCGAGGTGGACTGAGGGAGAGGTGTGTCCCGGAGGCCGGCCAAAGGGGGCTGAAGGGGGCCGTGGGCTCCGTGGGAGGGAAGGTTGAGGGGGAGAATCCGGCGAAAACAGGGGGTGAAGGGCGACTTCTCTCGCCGGACTCCGGGGTGAAGCCTCTCCTCGAAGGGAGGAGGAGGCATTTCTCTCACGCTTTACCTGGCACCTAATCCGGGCAACAGCGACTCCCTCGACCTACAACCACCGCGCCCGCCGCCGACTTCTACCCTAATCCGGCATCAGGGCGAAAGCCGTCGGCAACAGCGACTCCCTCGACCTACAGCCACCGCGCCTGCCGCCGACTCTACCCTATCAGGTCCCTATCCAGTCCCGCCGAACCCGCTTGCGCGAGGCTGCCGCCGAACTTACGCCCCCTTCTTGTCAAAACGCCCGGTACCTTCCGAGTTACCTCAGCCATAGGGGGTTGCTCTCTGGCGATGGGTGCGGTATGCTACATATGGATTGTAGGGCGACCCGGAAAGGAGAAAGGAGGGAGTTATGAGAAACTTCGTCTTGAGAGCTATAGCCCTCGTGGTGCTGGTGCTCCTCCTTGCGCCCCAGGTTTTGTTGGCTGCCTCCTCTGCTCTTGACCCCTGGGGCGGCAAGTAGAGCATGTTGAAGGACTTAGAGTGGCTACTTCCGCTGCAGATCCCCTGGGGAAATTCCTAAGGTAAACTAAGGACTCGGCAGGGCAGGTGGGGGCATTCTCGACCTTCCTTCCCCGTTGCTCCTCGAAAAGCACCTCAGATTATTAATGTCCGAAGAGAGACTTCTCGGCTAGATCGAGAGTGTCTAACTAAGTCTATAGTGTCGGAACTGAGCAAATGAGCGCCTTTGACGCTTTTTCCCTTAAAGTAAAAAACTTTAAGTGCTTTGGTGAAGAGGCTCAAGGGTTCGATCGCATTAAAGCGATCAACCTCCTTCTGGGGCGCAATAACTCTGGCAAGTCTTCTCTCTTAGATCTGGTCAGATATGCGACTAACCCGACATCTGCCATCCCTCAAAGTCTCTGGCATTTTCGTCGTGCTCCAGAGATTCTCGCCCAGATTCCCCTGGCTGAGGGCCAAGTAAGGAAGGTGTTTTCTGAGACAAAGCGTGGAAGCGGGATTCCCGCCGCAAATCATTACGAGTTCGGCAAACTGCTAGTCGGATCTGCTCTCACTTGGAGACTAGATAGTGGTCGCTTCGTAAACCTAGGGCCAAATTCAGATGGTGATTACCCATTCAAGCAGGTGCAGGATAACGTCGACCAGTACCTCCAACGCTTGGCTGCTGCAGCAGTTAACCCTTTTCAGGGGAAAGAGTTCCGTAAAATTTCTGCAGAACGAAACATTAACCCAGAACGCCACGGTCAGTTGACCGTACAGGATGACGGTCGAGGGGTTACGAATTCGATTCAAAATTTCTTAACCCAAGCTCGCCTCCCCAGCGAGCTGGTCGAAAAAAACATCCTTCATGACCTTAACCAGATTCTTGGCCCGGATGCGACCTTCAGGAACATTGTCTGCCAGCAAATTGAAGACGGTCTATGGGAGATATTCTTGGAAGAGGAGAAAAAGGGGCGGATTCCCCTTTCTCAATCGGGGAGTGGTCTAAAAACAATCATAATGATTCTTTGTTACTTCCACTTGCTGCCCGAAGTTCAGAACAAAGAATTATCAGAATTTGTTTTTGCATTTGAAGAACTCGAGAATAACCTTCATCCTTCACTCTTGCGGCGGATGTTGTCGTATATCA
>DATHUD010000928.1:0-6063 GCA_035462575.1 Thermoanaerobaculia bacterium
TGTCGACGAGCTCGTCGATCGTTGGCGCGAAACTTCCAAGATCTCCAGGCGCCACTTCCTCGGAACCACAGCGATAACCGCCGCGGGCTTGGCGATCACCGGTTGTGGGAGGTTCCAGGACAAGCCTTCAACGCCCCAATCCACCGAGAAGGTGCTGATCATCGGTGCCGGAATCGCTGGCCTGACCGCCGGCTACCGCCTCACTCAGAAGGGCGTACCGGTGCGCATTCTGGAAGCACAGAGCCGGACCGGGGGACGGATGTACAGCGAGCGTGATCATTTCCCAGAACAGGTAGTGGAGCTCGGGGGCGAGTTTATCGACACCAACCACGAGAACCTCAGGAACCTGGCAGCGGAGTTGGGGTTGGCGCTCGACGACTTCAACCAGGACGATCCGGCTCTGGTGCGCGATGTCTGGTTCTTCAAGGGGCAACGCTTCTCCGACGCCGAGGTGGTCAAGGCCTTCCGCCCGGTCGCGGCTAAGATCGACGAGGCATGGGAGATGGTGACTGGAGAGACGGTCTCTTACAAGGAGCCCAACAACGGCGAGGCGATCGACCGCTTGTCGATCGCTGAGTGGCTGGATAAAGCTGGGGCTGAAGGGTGGTTCCGCGCCCTCCTGGACGTGGCCTATACTACCGAATACGGGCTGGAAATCGACCAGCAGTCTGCCTGGAACTTCCTGATGATGATCGACACGAACCCGGAGCCGTTTCGGATTTTCGGTGAGAGCGATGAGCGCTTCCACGTGCGCGGGGGCAATGACCAGATCCCAGCGGCTTTGACGCGGAAGCTGGGAGATCACATTCAGACCGGGACACGTCTCGAAGCCGTCACACTGGCTGCCGACGGGACCTACCGTTGCTCCGTGCGGCGCGGTCAGACCAGCGAAACGCTGTCCGCCCGGCACGTGGTACTGGCCATTCCTTTCACTATGCTGCGCCAAGTGCGAATCGATGTCGAGTTGCCGCCGGTCAAGCGCCGGGCCATTCAGGAACTGGGTTACGGCACCAATGCCAAGTTGATGGTGGGCTTTTCCGAGCGGCTTTGGCGCACAGTGGGGGGCTCGAACGGCAGCATCATGACCGACCTACCGTTCCAACTCACCTGGGAGGCGACTCGCATGCAGTCCGGCACGCCGGGTGTGCTGGTCGATTTCACCGGAGGCCATCGGGGAGTTGAGATCGGCGGGGGGACGGAGGAGGAGCAGGCGAAGCGGTTTGCGGTTGACCTTGAGCAGATTTTCCCTGGGATCGCGGAACGCCGGTTGAACCAAGTGAGGTTCCACTGGCCAACTTTCCCGTACACCCGGGGGAGCTATGCCGCCTATCGGCCGGGGCAATGGACCGGCTTTGGTGGTGCCGAAGGGGAGCGGGTGGGAAACCTTCACTTCGCTGGCGAGCATTGCTCGGTCGACTTCCAGGGCTTTATGGAGGGAGGATGCGAGACCGGCGAGCGCGTGGCGGCCGAGATCATCGCCGATCTTGGCCTTGCACCAAAAGCGAGGGAAGAAAAGGCCGCCTGAAGCTTTGCGGGGTGGAAGCCTGGCTGCGGTGACCGAGGCGGTGCGAGAAAATGACCAAGAAACACATTATTGCGTTTGTGCTGACGGGGGCAATGGCCGGTTGGTCTGCCTTCTTGTTGGATCAGGGAAGAAAGGAGAGAATAATGGCACCCCTCCTTTGTGCCATTCTTCCGTCTTCAGCTTTATCGAGCGGGACGTCCGCCACTCCTTTACAAGAAGTCCCGGACGATCCCTCGAAGGAGGCCCCTGCCGTGCCCGAGCGAACGCCTCCTTCGGAGCCTTCACCGTTGCCTCCACTCGCTCAATTTCCACCTCCGATGCCTCTCTGCCAGGCGGAGAATCCTGACGAGCTCCAGGCGGCGGTCCTGAACGCACTCAAGTCCGGCGACGTGGAGGGCGCCAAGGAGCTGTTCGAGGATCTCGCGGTCTGCCGGGGCGACTCCGCATTGGTAATCGGCTCGATGTACGATCCGGCCCAGACCATGTCCGGGCGTCCGATCGAGCCAGATGCGCGGAAGGCCCTGCACTTCTATCGCTATGCCGCGGCCCTCGGGAAAGTCGACGAGGTCCGGAGACGGCTGTCCGCGTTGAAAAGATCCGTCCAGAGCGATCCTGAGCTCGTGCGGGAGATCGCCGATCTCGCAGGTGCGCTGGAACATCAACACTAGGCAGGGCCGTTGCCCCTGAGGAATTCGATGACTCGCATTGCGCTCGCAGTCGCATTTTTGCTCGTGGCTACATTTAGCGCGTGTGGTCCGCCGCCACCGCCATCCACTACAGCAACCCGCGGTACGGATGCGGTCGACGCGTCTCCGGACGTCTCCATCGATCTGAGGCTTGCCGGATCGAGCATACTCGGCGAGCGGCTCATGCCCGCGCTCTTGGAGGCGTACATCGACAGCCGAGGTGGTAGGAGCCGCGAATGGATCGACGACGAAGGCGGACGCGGCCGCCGTCTCAGAGTGCGTGAGAGCGGAGGTGCTTCTGTGCCTCTCCACGTCTCCATCGTCGGCCAGAATTCCGACGCGGCCTTCCAGGCGTTGGCCCGGGGAGAGGCAGACATCGGCATGGCGTCCCGGTTGATTAGTGCCAGCGAGCTGTTCTCCCTGTCTTCGAGAGGCGATTTCAAGGATGCACGTTCCGAGCATCTCGTTGCTCTGGATGGTCTGGCGGTCATCGTGAACGCCGCCAATCCGGTCCGAGGGTTGACGGTGGAGCAGATCACGGAGATCTTTTCCTGCCGGATCACGGACTGGTCGGAGGTCGGAGGAAGTCCGGGCACGATCACCCTCTACGCCCGCGAGGGCGATTCGGAGATCCGGCAGGTGTTCGAGGTCTTGGCCCTGGCGCCGGAGGGCCTTTCTGATTGCCCGCCGGCCAGCCAACTCCCCTCCAGCGGGGAGCTTTCGCAGGCCGTCTCGTCGGATCCTCGGGGCATCGGCGTCGTCGGCCTGTCTCATGTCCAAACGGTCCGGGCTGTCGACATCATCGAGTGCGACCGGACAGCGAGCGCTCCCAATGCCTTCACGGTCAGGAGCGGAGAGTATTCGCTGGCCCGCCCGCTTTACCTCTACACGCCGGCAGAGCCAGGCTCACCTTTCGTGCACGACCTCATCGATTTCATTCTGTCGCCGATGGGTCAGGAGATCGTGCACAAGGAGGGGGTCGTGACTCTGGACGTCCGTCCGGACATGGCGGATCCGCAGGACAGACGCCTGGCCGAGGCGGTGCTCCATACCCGGGACGCGGACATGCTGAGCAAGCTCATCGGCATCACCCGGGGAGCTGTACGCCTCGCGGTCACCTTCCGGTTCGAACGCGGAGGCGACCTCCTGGATGAGTTGGGAGTCGGCGACATCGATCGATTGGCCCGTACTTTGAAGTCTCAGGCGTGGCAGGGCAGGGAGTTGATGCTGCTCGGGTTTACCGACGATCGCGGAGACGACCGTGACAACCTTCGCCTCTCGCGGCGGCGGGCGGAATCGGTGGCGCAGGCGCTGAGGGAGCGCGGCGCAACAGTGGGGATGATCAGGGGCTTCGGCCAAGAGGCGCCGGTCGCCTGCAACTCAAACGAGAGGGGAGCGGCCCGCAACCGACGCGTCGAGGTCTGGATTCGTTGAGGAAGCCGGATCAGGGCCCTTCAGGAGGGCAAATCAGCCCACCCCTTTGGCCCAAGAACTTTTCGACTCCGTGCTCCCAGCTTCCATGCATCTTCCGCCGTGGGAAAGCGCCCCTGGAGGAAGCGGAAGAGGCGGCTCCACAGGCGGTCGAGGAAGTGCGCGGCGGGGAAGCACTCTTCGTTCAGGAACGTCGCGCCCCGCTTCTGGAGGGCTTCCGGGCGCTCCAGGCGAAGAGGGGAGAGGAAGCGCAGGGTCAGCGCGTCGAGCCCGGCGAGGGCGGCGGCTTCGGCGTCCGGATCGGCGGCGGGGAGCGGCTCCGCGGCTTCGAGGCGGAAGTTGCCTCCGAGCGTGGGAGGAGGGCCGTCGGTGCTCCGTGGAGCCTGCCGGCCGACCCGTTCGAGGCCGCGGAGGATCTTCCCTGCGTTTGCGGCCTCCGGCCCGGTCAGGGTGAGGCCGAACCGGTACGCCTCGCCCGTGTCGAACCGCGCGCGGCCCGATTCCGGAGCGAACGGCACGACCTCCACCGGCAGCTCGTGCTGTTCGAGCGCCGCGCTCAACAATCCGCGCAGCACCCCTCCGTGAAGAAAGTGGAACCTCGCCGTAGCGGTCAGGCGCAAGGTGAGGAGGTAGCGCTCAAAGGGCGGAAATTGCATGGCAGGGAATCCCCGAAAAGAGTTTGGGTCATCGAGGGATCGAATTTTAACATCGACCCGGGAAACGAACGGTGACGCCTTTGCCTTGCAGGCAGTACCGATCCGCGAAGAAAACTGATTCTTGAGGCGGAAGGCCGTTGAGTTGGGACGGCCCCTGTCACCCTCCAGCTTCTCCCGCGCACCTCTACATCACCGCAGTCCCTCACCCGTCGCTAGCCGAAGCTGCTGGTGGAGCAGCGGACCGCTTGCGGAATTTTTGCCGTCCGGCAGGGGGTTGGAGAACGTCCGGGCCATGAGGGCATTGCTATGGGGGCATTGTTCTGAGGGCGTTGCTTTGAAGGCATCGTTAATTGCAGGGGGGGCCGAGCTCCTAGTCGGTGCGCCATGGAGATGAAATGTCGAAGACTGAGATGAGTTCTGAAATTTTGGAGAACCGGGCGGCGGAACAGGGAGAGCGCCCGGCCTACGTCTTTTTGTCCTATGGCGAGACGGGCGTGGCCGAGGAGCGGCTCACCTATGCGGAGCTCGACGCCCGCGCCCGGGCGATCGGCGCTTCGTTGCAGGAGGCGGGGGCCGGGGGCGAGCGCGTTGCCCTGCTTTTCCCTCCTGGGGCGGATTTCGTCGCGTCTTTCTTCGGCTGCCTCTATGCCGGCGCCGTCGCGGTGCCCGCCCTGCCGCCGCGCCCGCGCGGCGCCGATCCGCGCCTTCAGGCGATCTGCCGGGACGCCCGTCCGCGGGTGGCGCTGACCACGGCCGAGAAGCTGCCGGCCCTGGAGCGCGCCGCCGCGGAGATCCCGGAGCTCAAAGCCGCTCTCCGGATGGCCCCCGCCACGGAGGGGGCCGCGGACTGGCGGAGGGCGGACCTGGGCCCGGAGGCGCTCGCGTTTCTCCAGTACACCTCGGGCTCGACCTCGTCCCCCAAGGGGGTCATGGTCAGCCACGGCAACCTCGTGCACAACGAGGAGCTGATCCGCCGGACGTTCGAGCAGTCGTCCGGCTCGGTGGTGCTGGGCTGGCTGCCGCTCTACCACGATATGGGGCTGATCGGCACGGTGCTGCAGCCGCTCTACACCGGTGCGGTCTCCTACCTGATGACCCCCGGGGCGTTCCTGCAGCGGCCGGCGCGCTGGCTGGAAGCCATCTCGCGCTACCGCGCGACGACGAGCGGCGGCCCCAACTTCGCCTATGAGCTGTGCGTGCGCAAGGTGGGGGAGGCGGAGCGTGAGAGCCTCGACCTCTCTTCGTGGCAGGTGGCCTTCAACGGGGCCGAGCCGGTGCGGGCCGGCACGCTGCGGCGCTTCGCGGAGGCTTTCGCGCCCTGCGGCTTCCGCGCTACGGCGTTTCGCCCCTGCTACGGCCTCGCCGAGGCGACGCTGCTTGTTTCGGGAGGGCGCCCGGAGGGGGAGCCCCGGGTGCGCGCGCTCGATGCGGAGGCCCTGGAGCGGCATGACGTCGTGGAAGGGGACGCGGCGCGGAGCCGCGAGCTGGTGGGCTGCGGCGCTGCGATGCAGGAGGTCCTGGCCGTCGATCCGGAGTCGGGAGACCCGTGTCCCCCCGGCGGCGTCGGCGAGATCTGGGTGGCCGGCCCGAGCGTCGCCCGGGGCTACTGGGAGCGGCCGGAGGAGACGGCGACGACGTTCGGCGCCCGTCTCGCCGATGGCACCGGCCCCTTCCTGCGCACCGGAGACCTCGGATTCGTCTCCGGCGGCGAGCTGTTCCTCACCGGCCGCTTGAAGGACCTGATCATCCTGCGCGGCAGGAACCA
>DATHUD010000929.1:0-4346 GCA_035462575.1 Thermoanaerobaculia bacterium
GGATGAACGCTCCGCGGGAGAGGATGAACGCTCCGCGGGAGAGGATGAACGCTCCGCGGGAGAGGATGAACGCTCCGTGAGAGAGGATGAACGCTCCGTGAGAGAGGATGAACGCTCCGCGAGGGAGGATGAACGCTCTCCCTCTTCAATACATCGTGCCGGATCGAGCGCCGTGCCCTTCGAAACCTCACCCTCTGTCTCCCTCTCCCAAAGGGAGAGGGAGGACCCGTCTGAGGCGATCTTGCCTGCATTATAGACTTCCCCCATGACGACTCGCGTTCCGGAGCGCCTGATCTGGGCCGCCGATCTTCTGGACATAAATTCGTCTGACCGGGTGCTCGAGATCGGCTGCGGGTCCGGGGTGCTTGCGGAGCTGATCTGCACGCGGTTGTGCGAAGGCCGCCTGGTGGCTATTGATCGATCGGCCGCCATGATCGCGGCTGCCACGAAAAGGAACCGGCAGAACATCTCGGACGGCAGGGCACGGTTCCTTCCTGTCACGTTGAAGGATGCACCGCTCGCCGGTGAACGCTTCGACAAGGCCGTGGCCGTCAACGTCAATATTTTCTGGCAGCGCCCCGAGAAAGAGCTCGCGGCCCTCCACGCCCTCCTGGCCCCGAAGGCCGTTTTCTATCTTGTTTATGAGCCACCGACCGGAGACAAAGCACAACAGATCGCGGCACAGGTTCGGCACAACCTGGAGAGCAACGGATTTTCGGTCCGGAGCGTGTCCTTCCGGGATCTGAAGCCGGGCTCCGCCGTCTGCATTACGGCGCAGGAAAGGAGCCAAGGCTCTTGAATGCTTTCGAAGCCTCAGGCTTCTTTCTCATCAACCAACCGGTAACACTACCTTCGCGCCTCTACTTCGAGGCGCATCCACTCGCGTACGAGATGGAGAGCACCTCCTCTCGCTGTTCGCCTGTCGAGGAGAACCCGAGCTTCGTTGAGGTGGACACGCAGGCTCCGTACGCGGTCAGGTTCTGGCACTGGTACACCTGGCCACTGACCAGCACCGGATCCTCCTCCGGTCCCGCTGACGAGGAGTACGCCTGGTACTCCCAGGAGCACCCTGCCAACCACCCGATGTTCCAGCAGGGGTAGCCGTCGCTCGCGGCACAGTGGAGGAGGAAGCGGTTGACGACCGCCCCCTCCTTGATCGCCAGCACCACAAAATAACGTACCTCCGGGTATTGATTGCTGGTCTCACGCTGGACCGCGACCACGTTTCCTTTCCGGGGAGCGGGCCCGTTCTGGTCTTGCGCGGAGAGGGCGGCGGTCCCGAGCAGTCCCAGGGCCACGAACGTCGCGAGCTTGGACATCTGATCCTCCCGTTCATCTGGCCCACCTGGCAAGGGCTCCATGCCCGATCCTGGGGCCGAGGAATCCAAGCGAGCAGGTGCCGTGCCATAGCTCATTTCGACGGGCGGATGGATGGCAGATCAGCCCCCGAAAGGGGTTCTTGGCCTGGAGAGGCCTGCACGCCCTGGGTTCAGCGCGGCTCTTCTGCCGGGCGGGCTTGAGTGGGCGTGAAGTCGGAAGAGCTCCATCTGTTCGACTGAACGGCAACGCGTACGTCCTCATCCAGCCACGCGACTGCGCTCAAGCTCAGCAAGGTCGAGAAATCTTCGATGAATTCCACGACACGTCGTGATCCACTCTCGGCGGAGAACTTCCTCCGGCGGCGCCCTTGAAGCCCTGAAGCCTCCAGCAACAGCATATGAAGAGTGTTCTTGGGATCAGGCAACCCCTCCAAGTCACCGATCCTGGGCATCGTCAGCCGTTGTCGCCCGTTCGGATTTCCAGCAGCCCGCCGGATCGCGGATTCATCGAACAGCAGCCAGGCCTCCTGCATGCGAACGGGTATGACGCAGACTGAGGATGAGCCCAGGTTCTGCACCTGAGACAGTGCGGCCAGGATCTCGGACTTTCTGGCCTCATAGGACTCTTTCTCCGCATCACGGTGGATGAAGAGCAGATCGCAGGGATAAAGATCCAGGGCTCTTTCGATCCGATCTTCCAAGCGCCTGGAAGCCAGGCGGGCGTAACGCAAATCGGCCCATTTCCCTTCAATGGCGCAAGACACGCCGTTTCGCCGCAGGAGCCAATCGAGGATCGGCAACAGAGCCTGATCGGAGCTGCCGTCCGACAGCAGCGTGTACCGGAGCATTGGGGGCCTCACAAGGAGAGAAGACGCCGGAAGTCTTCACGGTCGACGACTCGGCGTTCCTCTTGGCCGAATTCGTCGACAACGAACGGACTAAGGTAAGCAAGCACGTCGCCACGAGCAACCGAGGGCGCTCCGGCACGAGATCTCCAGGTGTTGGACAGGGCCTTGAAGGAAACTCCGCGCAGGCTCTTCCCGTCCCGAAGCAACTCGCGAGTCTCTGCGATAAGCAGACTGTCGTCCGGCACCTGCGCGACGATGCCGGGCGAGTGGGTGTTGACGATGACTTGCCGGAGAGGATTCTCGAATTCGACAGATTCGCTCGTGTCCACGGCGATGTCCTGAAGCAGCCGGAGCATCGCGGAGATTCGATCCGGATGGAGGCCGTTCTCGGGCTCTTCGAGACAGAGCAGCCCTTGAGCCTGCGGATCGAGCTCCAAGACGGCGAGAGCCAGGAACCTCAAGGTTCCATCTGAAAGAGCTCTCGCGGGATGAGGAGCTCCATTTCTTCCCTTTGCCATGACGGTCAGGATGTTGTGCTTTTCATCCGCTTCGACCCAGACTTCCCGTACGTCCTTCGTGAGCTCGGAGAGGCGGAGCGCTACCTGTCCATACACCTGCTCCGGTGACATTGTCGGCGTCCCGTTCGGACCGCGTCTTCTCGAGGTCGCGAGACGATACAAAGTGGCTGGAAGATGGGCGCCCCCGACCCCGAGGCTCTTTGGAGAGCCGAAGTCATCAGGCTCTCGAAGGGCCAGAGGCTCGAGTTGAAGGAGCTTCCAAGACTGCATCTCTCTCTTGGCGAGCAGGGCTGTCGCGTTGGCCTGTACTCCACCGATGGTGCTCAGGACGCTGCGCTCGAGGCGCTCGACAGGATGCTCGACCGCGACGTTCTTCTGTCCGTCATAGAGCTTGATGCTTCCGATCTGATCCTGTGTACCGGCCCTCGCGGAGATGAATCGTATTTCCGAGCCCCACTGCACGATCAGCGACTGCCTCCAAGCGGCCGAATACGGAAAGAGGAGAGCCTCCTCGATCGAATCGCTCGGGATCGAAATCAAATCTTCGGAAACAAGCTCCAAGGGTCTGGCACGGTCACCCGATCTCGCGATCGTGATCTTGTATCGTAGAAGGTTGGCGCTGGCTTCCACCTTCTGTCCCAGGTCACTGACACCCTCCCGGGGAACGATCACCTCCGCCTCGAAAGACATTGTGTCGGCGATCTCATCCCCCACGCGATGGAAGAGGCTGTCGGTATCGCCCGGTCTCCCCTCGCCAGCTCGCACGGACTGGGCTGCCTCGACAAGAGGCTTGTCCGCCAGAGCGCTCAGGAACTGGATGGCGTCAAAGAGGTTGGACTTGCCCACGCCGTTGGCTCCCGCGATGCACGTGAACGGGCCAAAGCGGACGTCGGTGTCCACCAGGTTCTTGAAGCCGGAGACTTTGAGGCGCGTCAGCATAGGAGCGTCCTCCGGGAGCAGGAGGCCATCTTCAGGCCCATTGTATGCCGAGACCGTCTTCGATGACCTTGTTCTGCCTTCGGGCCGGGAAGGCGCCCCGGGGGTGAGGGGAGTAACGTTTCCCCTTCGTTACCCCCTAATAGAGGAAGCACCCCGCGGGGCGGGAACGCCGCGGGCGTGCTTTCGAAGCCGGTGCGCGGCCGGTGCCGCACATCTCCACGGGCTGGGAGTTGCCGTCAGGTGACTCCGAACGTTGGGAGGGAGGACTATGTACGGGCGCGCCATCCCCCAGATCGATGCGGACGGCAAGGGCATCCACGTGCTTTGGCTCGGGCCGACGCGGTGGGGCTATTCGCCTTTCGGGTGGATCATCGAGCGGCGGCTCTATTCGGGCCCCAAGGTCGAGCCGGTCTG
Source organism: Thermoanaerobaculia bacterium (assembly GCA_035462575.1). Classification (GTDB taxonomy): domain Bacteria; phylum Acidobacteriota; class Thermoanaerobaculia; order Multivoradales; family UBA5704; genus DATARR01. The sequence continues at coordinate 4,039 of DATHUD010000929.1, forward strand.
CAACTCCCTCAACAGCGAACACATCTTCCAACTCGAAAAGACCCGCGAGCGGCGGCTCGGCTTCGGCGTGCTGACGCTGGAGGACGGGTTCTGGCCGGAGCCGCTGAAGGACGGCGGGGCGCCCCCGGAGCCGGCGTGGGTGTTTCGCGTGCGGTTTGACCAGCCGCATGACGGGGTGGACGTCACGGTCATCGGGGGGTCCTCTTTCGCCTATGCGCTGCGCGGCGGCAAGGTGGTCGCCACGTCGGGCCCGGTCTCCGCCGGGACAATGGGGCATCTCTTCCGCGAGATCGGCATCGACTCGGTGG
>DATHUD010000930.1:0-2566 GCA_035462575.1 Thermoanaerobaculia bacterium
CCGCTCTTCGTCTTTCTGGTCACGGTGGTGGGGTGGCCCCTCGCCCTGCTGGCGGGCCGGGCGCTCACCGATTCCGGGTGGGAGGCGATCGGGCAGGTGCTCGCGGCCGGGCGCTACAGGACGGCGCTCGTCAACTCGCTCGTGCTTTCAGGCGCCGCGGCGGTGACCTCCGTGCTCCTCTCCCTGGGGCCGGCGTGGATGCTGGCGCACCACCGGTTCCCGGGGCGGGACCTCCTGCGCACGGCGATTTCCATCCCCCTGACCTTCTCGGGCGTGCTCGTGGGGTTTCTCATGGTGGTGCTCTTCGGGCGGATCGGCGCCGTGCCCAAGCTCCTCGGGGCCTTGACCGGGACCGAGAGGCTCTCCGGCGCGGCCTACACCTTCCTGGGGCTCTTCCTGGCTTATCTCTACTTCGAGGTGCCGCGGGCGGTGATGACGCTCGAGTCCGCCTTCCGCCGCTTCCCCCGGGAGCTCGACGCGGTGGCGCGCACCCTGGGCGCCGGGGCGCTCCAGAGGCTGCTCCGGGTGGGGTTGCCGCTCGCCGCCCCGGCCCTGCGGTCGACGCTCGCGGTTACTTTTTCGGCCTCCATGGGGTCTTTTGGAGTGGCGCTGATCCTCTCGCGCCGGTTCACGGTCGCGCCGCTCGAGGTCTACACGGAGATGACGGGGTTCCTGAACCAGGAGGTGGCCGGGGCGCTCTGCATCGTGCTCGCGGCGGCGACGCTCATCGTCGACCGCCTCCTGGGGGTGGAGAGGCGATGAGGGGTCTTGGCCGCCGGGCGGGGATCGCCGCCACCGCCGTCTTCGCCCTGGCTCTCCTCGCGCCGGTCGTGATCACGGCCGCCGGGGCGTTTTCAGACGCCGAGTGGTACGGCCAGCGCTCGGAAGGCGCCGAGGTCGCGGGGACCGCCTCCCTGTTTCGCTACGTGCTCGGGTTCTGGGGCGACGCCCTGCTGCGCTCGGCCAGGCTGGTCGCCCTGGTCGTTCCGCTCGCGCTCCTGATCGGCGCGCCGGCCGCCTGGGCTTTCCGGCGCCACCCCTTTCCGGGCGCGCGCCTCCTCGAATCCGCGGCCCTGGTGCCGCTCGCCGTGCCCGGGGTGGCCCTGGCCTTTTCGCTCATCCAGGCGGCGGGGGGCGCGCCCCGGTTCGGTCTCCTCGTGGCCGGCCATCTCGCCTACACCGTGCCTCTGGTGGTGAAGACGGTCACCAACGCCGTCGAGCACTTCGACCCGCGCCTCGAAGCGGCGGCCCGGAGCCTGGGCGCCGGTCCCCTCCAGATCGCCCTGCGGATCGTCCTGCCGATCCTGACGCCCGCCCTCGTGCTCTCGGCGCTCCTCGTCTTCGCGGTGTCGTGGGGGGAGTTCAACGTCAGCTTCCTCCTGGCGACGCCTCTCGTGCAGACGTTCCCGGCCGCCCTCTACGTGACCTACACCAACAATTCCTTCCCCGTGGCCGCCGCGGCCACCCTGATCTTCCTGCTGCCGGTCGTGCCGGCCCTGGTGGCGATCCAGGCGCTCGGGGGAGAAGAGCTGCACCGGGGGATTCACGCGTGAAGGTGCGGCTCGACCGGGTGTCGTTCGCCTACGGCAATTTCAGGAAAACACCGGAGCCGGTCCTGTCCGAGGTGTTCCTGGAGCTTCCCGAAGGGGGGATCACCGTGGTGATCGGCCCGTCGGGATCGGGCAAGTCGACGCTCCTCCAACTCGTGGCGGGGCTCCTGCGGCCCACCTCCGGCACCGTCCTGTTCGACGGCGAGTACGTCACCGGCGTCCCCACCGAGCGGCGGGACGTGGGCGTGGTGTTCCAGTCCTACGCCCTTTTTCCCCATCTCTCGGTGCGGGAAAACATCGCCTTCGGCCTCAAGTTCGGCCGCCGCCGCGTATCGTTCCGGACTTCCCGCCCGCCCTCGCGGCACCAGATCGAGTGCCGGGTGTGGGACGCGGCCTCGCTCCTGGGCCTCGAGCGGCTGCTCGACCGCAAGCCCGCGCAGCTTTCAGGCGGCGAGCAGCAGCGGGTCGCCCTCGCCCGGGCCGTCGCGCCGCGCCCGTCGCTCCTCCTCCTGGACGAGCCCCTGTCGGCGCTCGACGCCCGCCTGCGCCGCACCGTCCGCTGCGAGCTCGCCTCGCTCCTGCGGCAGCTCGGCACCACGGTCTTCTACGTGACCCACGACCAAAAAGAGGCCATGCTCCTCGCCGACCATCTGGTGGTCCTGGATGGGGGGAAGGTCGTCCAGGCCGGCCCGCCTCTCGACCTCTACCGCCGCCCGGCGAGCTCTTTCGTAGCCTCTTTCCTCGGGGAGGCGAACCTCCTGGAGGCCGCGGTGACCGAGGGGGACCGCCGGGTGAAGACCCCTTTCGGCCAATTCCCCGCGTGCGACGGGCAGCCCCGCGGCTTCCTCCTCGTCCGCCCCGAGGACGTGACGGAAGACCCCCGCGGGACCATCGCGACCGTCACCGATTCCCGCGGCCTCGGCCCCTACGACCGCGTCGTGCTCCTCCTCGACGGCGGCACCGAGGTGCTCGCCCATTTCCCTCCGGAGACCGCGCCGCCCCCGGGGACCCGCCTG
>DATHUD010000931.1:0-3362 GCA_035462575.1 Thermoanaerobaculia bacterium
GTCCCCCAGCTCGGGGGAGGCGTCCCCCAGCTTGGGGAAGGCGTCCCCAACCCGGGGGAAGGGTCCCCCAACTCGGGGGAGGGGCCCCCCAACTCGGGGGAGAGGTCCCCCAACTCGGGGGAGGGGTCCCCCGGCTCGCCGGGAGGGATTTCTACTCGATGCCCGCCTCGTACCAGCACTGCTGCCCGGCGGTCTCTTCCACCGCCACCGCGAAGCTGGAAACTCGCGAGCCCGCGAGCGCGGGGGCGAGATCGAGCCAGAACATCCGCGCCAGGAGCTCGATCGAGGTGTTGACCAGCGGAAGGAGCAGCGTGTCCTCCTCCGGGAAGCGGTAGCTCCGCGCTCCGAAGCGGACTTCGATCGAATTCCCCTCCCGCGACCAGGAAAGGCGCGGGCTCTCGGCCGGCAGCAGGGTCTTGCTGTCCAGCCGGGCGCAGAGCCCCCGGAGGGCCCGCTTGAAGCTCTCGATGTCGACGAGGAGCCCCTCCCCGTCCAGGCCGTCCCCCGAGAGCTCCACCCGGACCCGGTAGTTGTGGCCGTGGAGAAGCTCGGCCCGGCCTTCCGCGAAGAGGGTGAAATGGGCCGACGAGAACTTGAAATCTTCCTTGGCGAGGACCATCCGGTAGCGAGGCATGGGCTGGATTCTATGCCGCCGTTGCTAAGATGGCCCGTCTGAAAATCGACAACCCGAACCAGCCGGAGAGAACGGATGAATTCCAAGGCACGACAGACGCGGGCCGCCCTCCTCCTCCTCACCCTTCTCCTCCCGGCCCTCCCGGCAGCGGCCGAGCGGGAGCCCTTCGCCCCGCCGGATCTGCCCCCCCGCTATATGCCGGCCCGGCAGTACGACCTCGAGCACGTCCGGCTCGACCTCACGTTCGACTGGGACCGGCGCTCCGTGGAAGGCACCGCCACCAACACCCTCGTGCCGCTCCTGCCCGGGCTCGACACCCTGGTCTTCCACGCCACCGGGCTCGACATCCGCCGGGTGCGGCTCGCGGGGGGGAGCGCGGACCTCCCCTTCACCGTGAGCCCGGAGGCGCAGACCGTCACTGTCAAGCTCGGCCGCGCCTACGGTCCCCAGGACCGGCTGGAGCTGGCCATCGACTACGCGGCCCGCCCGAAGGCCGGGCTCTACTTCGTGGGACCCGACGCGGGCTATCCCAGGAAGCCCCGCCAGATCTTTTCCCAGGGCGAGCCCGACCTGAACCGCCACTGGTTCCCCTCCTGGGACTATCCCAACGACAAGGCCACCTCCGAGATGGTCGCGACCGTCAAGCAGCCGATGACGGCGGTCAGCAACGGCAAGCTCCTCGAAACGGCCGACGCCTCCGGCGGCCGGCGGACGTATCACTGGAAGATGGAGCAGCCTCACACGACCTACCTCGTCTCGATCGTGGTCAGCGAATTCTCCCGGATCGCCGACGAGTGGAACGGCATCCCGGTCGAGTACTACGTGCCCCCCGGCTACGAGGGGATGGCCCGCCGCTCTTTCGGCGACACCCCGAAGATGATGGGCTACTTCTCCGAGGTCACCGGCCGCCCCTACCCCTACGCCAAGTACGCCCAGACGACCGTCGTCGACTACATGTGGGGCGGCATGGAGAACATCACCGCCACGACCCAGACGCTGCGCACCCTGCACGACGAGCGGGCCCAGCCCGACCACTCGAGCGAGGGGCTCGTGGCGCACGAGCTCGCCCACCAGTGGTTCGGCGACCTCATCACCACCGAGAGCTGGGACCACCTCTGGCTGAACGAGGGCTTCGCCGACTACTTCACGGCCTTGTGGATGGGGCACGCCCGCGGCGAGGACGACCTCGCCTTCGAAGTGGACGACCTGCGCGAGGGCTACCTCGCGGAAGACGGCGACGAGTACCGGCGCCCGATCTCGACCAAGCGCTACACCCACCCTCTGCGGATGTTCGACGCTCACAGCTACCAGAAGGGAGCGCTCGTCCTCCACATGGTCCGCGGCCTCCTGGGCGAGGAGGGTTGGTGGAAGGCGGTCCGCGAGTACGTGGACCGCAACGCGTTCCGCACGGCGACCACCGCCGATTTCCAGAGCGCCTTCGAGGAGGCCTCGGGCGCCTCGCTCGGAGCGCTCGTCGACCAGTACGTCTACGGCGCCGGCCACCCCGAGCTCGCCGCCCGCTGGAGCTACGACCCGGAGAGCGGGCTCGTGCGCGTGCACCTCGAGCAGAACCAGACGCCGACCGGAGAGACCGGCCTCTTCTCCTTCCCCCTGGAGGTCGCCCTCGTGGGCGAGGCCGGGACCACGGTCCATCGGGTCTCGGTCGAGCCTCTGGCGGCGCAGGATCTCACCCTCTCGAGCCCCTCCCGCCCGCGCACGGTCGTCCTCGATCCCAGGGGCTGGATCTTGAAAACCCTCGACTTCGACAAGCCGGTCTCCGAATGGATCGTCCAGCTCGACACGGCCGAGCCTCTCGCCGCGCGCCTCGAAGCGGTCCGCGCCCTGGGCAAGCTCGGCGGAGACGAGGCGGTGGCGGCCCTCGGCAAAGCCCTCCGGGAGGCCCCCTTCTACGGCGTCCGCCGGGTCGCGGCCCAGTCCCTGGGGGAGATCGGGACCGCCGCCGCCCTCGAAGCCCTGCGCGCCGGACTGGAGGACAAGGACAGCCGGGTGCGGACCGAGGTCTTGACCGCCTTCGGCAGGTTCCCGGACCTCGGGGAGCCGCTCCCGCTGCTGCGCCGGGCCCTGGAGCAGGAGCCGAGCTACTACGCCCGCGCCGCCGCCGCCGCTTCGCTCGGCAAGTTCACCGGCCGCCGGACCGAGCTCGCCCCCGTCCTCGTCAAGGCGCTCTCCCAGGAGAGCTACAACGAGGTCGTGCGCGCCGCGGCCATCAAGGCTCTGGCGGAGCTGGGTGCCCCCGAGACCTACGAGCAGGCCGTCCGCCTCGCGCGCTACGGCAGCCCCGGCGACAGCCGGGACGACGCCTTCACCGCCCTCGCCCGCTACGGCGCCAACCACAAGGATCCCAAGGTCCGCGAGCAGGTCCGGAAGATTTTGGAGGGATACCTCGACGATCCCATCTTCATCGCGCGAAGGAGCCTCTACGAAGCGATGGCCGAGTCGGGAGACCCGGCGATGATCCCGGCGCTCGAGCGGGTCTTGAAAACCGAGCCCGAGGCCATGCAGAGGCAGCGGATCGAGACGGCGATCCGGAAGCTGCGCGCCGCCGGTGGAGAGGAGCAGAGCGAGCAGGCCCTGAGGGACCGCGTCGAGCAGCTCGAACGGGAGACGGAGGTGTTGAAGGAGCAGGTCCGGGAGCTTCAGGCGAGGCAGGACGGGTAGAAACCGTAGGGGCGGCCCTGCGTGGCCGCCCTGCTTGCTTCGGCCTTTC
>DATHUD010000932.1:0-17924 GCA_035462575.1 Thermoanaerobaculia bacterium
CGAGAATCAGAGTCAGGGGCTCCCCCGCGTGGATCATCTCCGGTCCGCGCCGGCCTCGCTGCGCTTCCTCTCCGTCGAGCCTCTTCTGGAGTCCCTGGGCCCGATCGACCTCACGGGAATCCACTGGGTCATCGTGGGAGGAGAGAGCGGCCACGGAGCCCGGCCGGTCGAGGAAGCCTGGGTCGTGGAGATCCGCGATCAGTGCCGGCAGGCCGGGGTGCCCTTCTTCTTCAAGCAGTGGGGAGGCAGGCAGAAGGCGCGGTCCGGACGGGAGCTCGGCGGCCGGACCTATGACGAGCTGCCCCGCCACGCCATTCTGCGCTGAACCCACTGGAAATTGCGCCAGATCCACTGGGTTTTGTGCTGGAACCACTCGATCCGGCCGGCCAAGGCTCTTACTGAAGGTACCCGAGAGCCCGCAGGCTCTTCTCCAGCTCGGGATCGAGCGGCGCCGCCGAGGCCGCGGCCACCGGAGCCGGAGTGAACGCCAGGAGGTCCCGGAGGAGCGTTCGGGTCGTCCGCGTCCGCTCGCGGGAGAGGTCCCGGAGCTGACGCGGGTCCCGCGCCACGTCGTAGAGCTCGATCCGGGTCAGGCGAAGCCCGCGCACCTGGAAGGCGTGGCAGTCGACCTCCTTCCGGGCCGCCTCCCCCTCGGGGAACTTGCAGCCGTCGACCTCCAGGACGAGGCGCGCGGGACCCTCCGGAGCGATCCGCACCGGCGTCCACTCGGGCTTCAGAGTCACCTCGGTCAGTGCTTTCTTCCCCTGCCGCACGGTCAGCCGCCGCGGCTCCTCGAAGGCCCGGGCCTCGAACTCCAGCTCCTCTCCGGAAGCGTCGAAGGCGACGCGGCGGGAAAGCCAGTCGCCGGGACGGGGGGCGAAGAGCAGCAGGCTTTCGAGCTCCCTCTGCTCGCCGCGGTAGACGGCGCGGATCCCGCCCATCGTCTCCGTCCAGGCGGTGCCAGGCTGCGACGGCAGCGGGCGGCCCAGAAGCCGGGCGAGGCTCTCACCGGTCGGCCGCCCGCCGGGCGCGACCCGCGCCAGCTCGTAGAACGTGGGCGCCAGATCGATGAGCTCCACGATGCCGCCGTGCCGCACGGCGGAGCGCTGATCGGGGTGGACCACCAGCAGAGGGACGCGCATGGTCTCGCGGTAGAGCTGCGTGTGGTTGAACAGGCCGTGGTCCAGGAACTCCTCGCCATGATCCGAGGTGATCACCACCGTGACCTCGTCCGCGAGACCGAGCCGCGAGAGGTCCGCGAAAAACCGCCGCAGAACCTCGTCGGTCTCCCGGATGCCCGCGTCGTAGAGCGCCCTGAGCCAGTCGACCACGGGCCGCGGCGGGTGCTCGCCGGTCCTGTTGAGCCGGGTGAGCGCCGGGCCGGTCGGGGGGATCGCCCCGGCTGGAGGGTCGCCGGGCCAGAACGGCTCCCGGTACCGCTCGGGCGCGTCGTAGGGCGCGTGGACGGCGTATGTGTGGAGGAAGAGCAGGAAGCGGTCGTCCGGCCCGACGCTCTCGAGGAAGCCCACACCCCGGCGGAAGGTCTTCTCCACCAGCCGGTTCCGGTGGCCGCGGTCGCGGCTGGCGAATTCGTCGAAGCCGCGGCGAAAGCCGAAGCGCCCGCTCACGTACCCGCCCTCGGTGAATCCGGCGGTGCGGAAGCCGTTGCGCTGGAACACCTCCGGGAGGGTCTCCACCTCCGGAGAGAGCACCGCGTTCGGAGGAAAGACCCCGTGCTCCCGGGGGTGAAGGCCGGTGAACATCGACATGTGAGAGATCAGGGTGCTCGGGAACTGGGCGTACGCCTCCTCGAACACCGTGGCCCGCCGCGCCAGCGAATCGAGAAAGGGGCTGGTGGGACGCGGATAGCCGTAAAGGCCGAGGTGATCCGCCCGCAACGTGTCGATCGAGATGAGGATGTAGCCGCGAGTCGCCCGCGGGACCGGCAGCTTGCTCAGGTCCGGGCGCTGCGGCTCAGGATCGGGACCGCAACTGAGAAGGAGGACGGCGAGGACGAGGCCCAGAACCCTCATCCGGATCGATTGATCTCCTTTCGCATCCTCCGCATCCTCCGCATTATAGGCTCCGAGGCTCCAGGGTCACCAGAACCCCATTCTTCGGCCGTAGCGTGATGCGCGGATGGGGCTCCACCCGCTGCCCCGGGACGAGCCGCATCCGCCACCGCCGGCCGAGCGTCGCGAGAAGGAGGACGCCTTCCATCCACGCGAAGCCCATGCCGATGCAGATCCTCGGGCCTCCGCCGAAGGGGAAGTAGGCGAGCTTGGGGAGCCACGCCTCGAACTCCTCCGTCCAGCGCTCCGGGCGGAAGGCGAGAGGGTCCGGAAAGAAGCGCGGATCGCGGTGCAAGGTCCATTGAGAGGCGAGGACGCCGCTCCCGGCGGGGACCGGATATCCCCCGATCGTGACCGGCTCGATCGCCCGCCGTGAGACCGCCCAGGCCGGCGGATAGAGGCGCATCGCCTCGGCGAAGACCTGGCGCGTGACGGGGAGCGACGGCAGGTCCGCGGCTCCGGGGAGACGGTCTCCCAGAACTGAATCCACCTCCGCGTGGAAGCGCGCCTCGGCCTCGGGGTTCCCCGCGAGGAGGTACCAGGACCAGGCGAGCGCGTTCGCCGTGGTCTCGTGGCCGGCCAGGAACAGGGTGAGCGCCTCGTCGCGCACCTGCCGGTCGTCCATGGCGCTCCCATCCTCGTCCCGGGCGGCGAGAAGCAGCGAAAGGAGATCCTCTTCCCCGCCCCCCGTCCGCCGCCGCTCGGCGATCATGCCGTAGATCAGGGCGTCCAGCGTCTTCCGGGCCTTCTTCGCCCGCCGGACGGAAGGGAGCGGCAGCTTCCGGAAGACGTTTCCCAGGATGGCCACCACGCTGAACGCGCCGACCAGAGCGTCGAGCGCCCGCCCCACTTCGCGCGCCGACTCCTCCTCCACGTCCACGCTGAAGAGCGTCCGCGCCACGATCCGCAGCGTCAGCCGCGTCATCTCGCGGGAGATGTCCACGGTCTCGCCGTCCCGCCACCGCGCCGCCGCGGCGGCCGCATCGATGGCCATGGCATTGGCGTAGGACTCGATCCGCCGCCGGTGGAAGGCGGGCTGGATCAGCCTCCGCTGCCGCTTGTGGAATTCTCCCTCGCTCGTCAGGAGCCCCTGGCCGAACACGTCCCGCGCCTGATCGAGCGCCCGCCCCTTGATGAAGCTCGCGTCCTTGGCCACCAGAACCTCGTGAACGAGGTCGGGATGGTTGACGAAGACCACCTTGTACGGCCCCACCCGCAGATGGGCGAGATCGCCATAGGTCGACGCGATCCGCTCGAGATACCCGAGGGGATCGTTGCGCAGGGCCAGGATCGCGGACCAGGGACGACTCTCGCCGGGAGGATTTGCGGAAGCGGTCGCAGGAAGGGTGGAGCTCCTCATCACGAGGCCCATCCTACAAGAGCAGGCGCCGCCGGGCTGGCGACGCCCGCTCCGCAGGAGCTCTCACGAGCCCAGCTTCACCTTCCAGACGCCCCGGCCGTGGGTGAAGGCGAAGAGAAGTGTCTCGCCGTTCGACCGCTTGAGCACCTGGAGCGTCTCGGTGATCACGGGCGAGAGGCCCGTCTCCACCGCCCAGGTCGCGCCGCCGTTTTGCGTGACGAACACGCCGAGATCGGTGCCGATGTAGAGGCGGCCGGTCGCCGTGGGGTCGACGGCGATCGTGTGGACAGGGAGATCGGGCAGAGCGCCCGCTCCCGATCCGTCGATCGAGTTCCAGGTGGCTCCGCCGTCCGTGGTCTTCCAGACGTGGGGGCCGCCGAAATTCGAGTAGGTCGCGTAGGCGACGTTCGCGTCTTTCGGATCGAAAGCGAGCCAGGAGACCTCCGCCCTCTCGCGCGGCAGGGTCTGGGCCCACGCCGTCTCGCCGGTCGTGGTGAGCGCGGCGCTCGAGCGGAAGATGACGCCAGAGCCCGTCCCCACCAGCACCCGGTTCGAATCGACCGGCGACACGGCGAGCGCTCTCGCGAGACCGACGTTCGGGAGCTCGTTGAACTTGAAGCTCGCGGCCGTGAAGCTCTCCGCCCGGTCTTCGCTCCGCCAGACGCGCGAGCCCGCGTACCAGAGGCGCGCCCCCTTCTGGGGATCGATCAGGAACGGCCCCTTGAAATCCGACCAGCCTTCGGCGGAGGCCTTCGATACGAACGTGAGGCCGCCGTCGGTCGACTTGTGGAGCGAGCCGCCGCCGAAGATCTGTCCGTAGAGAATCTGGGGATCGTCGGGATCGGCCGCCACCCAGTCGCCGTCTCCGTCCAGAACCATCTTCCAGCCGTTGCGGCCCGTGGCGTCCCCGCCCAGCGGAGTGCCGTTGTCCTGCGTCCCCCCGAGATAGCGCGTGCCGTCGGCGTAGGCGACGCCGTGGTAGAACTGGATGGAGCCGTAGTCGCGGGCGAGCGACTCCCATTTGAGGCTGCTCCGCTCGGGCTCGCAGCCGGCCTTCGCCCCCTTGGCCGTGGCCGCCAGGGCGTCGCGCGTGCGGAACAACCCGCCGTCGTTGCCCGCGTAGAGGACACGGTTGGTGGTGCCGTTGTAGCGCGGGTGGAACGCGATCACGTGCTGGTCGGCGTGGGCGTAGCTGGGCGCGGCGTTCGCCCAGTAGGCCCACCAGTAGGAGGCGATGCCCCAGTTGCGGCCGCCGTCGTCCGAGCGGAAGAGGTCGATCCCTCCGGCCCAGACCCGGTCGGGATTTTTCGGATCGACGGCGATCGTGTTCGCGTACCAGCCCTGGCCGAAAGCGCTGTCGTACTCGGCCGGCTGCAGTCCGCACTCCGAGCCGTTGGCGATCAGGACGTAGCTCAAGAGCAGGGTGTTGAGCTCCACCGGATCGGTGTTTCTCACCCGGGCTTCCCAGGTCGCACCGCCGTTCGTGGAGCGGAAGACGGCGTGCAGGTTGTCCGAGTAGCTGTCGTCGGGACTCCGGGGGTACGCCGATCCGCTGGAGGAGAGGGCGTAGACGACGTCCTGATTGGACGGCGCGATCGCGAGCGAGGTGCGTTGCATGGCCGGCTCGGTCAGCACTTTCAGCCACCGCCCCTTGGGAGCGTTCGCCCGCGCGTTGCGCCAGACGCTCGCCTGCTCGCGCCGCCCGCAGGCCGCGAGCACGACGTCCACGGGCTTGTCGGTGCGGATCGCCAGATCCTCGCAGCCGCTCGTGGTCTTGGGATCGAGCACGCGCTTCCAGGTGGCGCCGCGGTCGAGCGAACGCCAGATGCCGGTCCGCGTGGCCGCGTAGAGCCGCCGCGGATCGGCGCGGCTGATCACGAGGTCGTTGACGTAGTGGAAGTCGGCGGTCGACGTCGCCGCCAGGTGCTGCCAGGTCTCTCCGCCGTCCACGGTGCGGTAGATGCCCATCCCCCGGGGCGCGGTGGAACGGATGCCCTCTCCCGTCCCGGCGTACAGCACCCGCGGGTCGGCCGGATCCATCGCCAGGGAGGCCACCGAAAGGTTGGCGAAGTCGTCGGAGATCCAGCGCCAGTTGGCGCCGCCGTCGGTCGACTTCCAGACGCCGCCGGTCACGCCCGCCGCGTACATCGTCCGCGGCCGTTTCGGATCGATCAACAGCGCCCGCGTGCGTCCGCCGATGTTGCCGGGTCCGAGCTCGGTCCAGGCGAGCGCCGCCTTCTCCCGCGCCTCCGGCTCATACGACGCCAGCTCGCCGGTCACCGTCGAGTACCGGAGCATCCCGCGCATCCGCTCCCGCGCCGCGTCGTAGAGCCCGGCCGGAATCTCCTTCTCCCCCGCCGGCACGCGCTCGCGCCGGAAGCGCTCCGCCGCCTCGTCTCCATACGTGGGCAGGCCTTCCCGCGCGGCCTTCCCGCGAACCTTCGCGAGCGCCTTTTGCGCCCCCGTCTCCGCAACCCGTTCGTCCGCGCCGCACCCGGCGAGGATCATCAGCATCGCTGCCAACAGACACATCCGAGGACCGATCCGCCGACTTCCACTCATCGACACCTCCTCTGGCTCTTGCTGCTTTGGGACTGCTGATGCCATGGGAGCATAAACAGGCGGCCCGGGTCAACTCCTTCAGGCCGTCTTCTTCTCCTCTTTCTCAACCTTCTGCGACACGATGGGCTTCAAGGCCGAGAGGCTGCGCAGAGCGTTGAACCAGAAGGGAGCTCCCAGGCTCAGGAAGGCCACGGTCATCAACATCCCGACCCAGGCGAGGGGATCGGCATAGGTGGCGAGGACCGGAGAGCCAGGGAGGAGGCCGGGCGAGATCGTTTCCACTTTGCCCTGGAGTTGGGACAGGGTGCCCTGGAGCTCGTCGAGGCGAGCCTTGACGACCTCCGGGTACCGCTCGCGATAAGCGGCCAGGAAGGCGTCGCGGTCCGCAGCCCCCGCGAGTTGGGCGTTGAGCCACTCTTCCCCTTCGCTCCTCTCCCGGAGCGCAGCTTTGACCTGGGTCAGCCTCGCTGCCGACTCGCCCGTTGCGAACCGCGGGTCTTGGAGGACATTGCGGATGGCGATCGAGGCGAAGTCGTTGCCCGTTTCCGAGGATGCGAGAAGCGTCTCCGCCTGCTCGGAGACCGTATCGGCCATCGTGAGAAGACGGCCCCGAAGGGCCTCGTCGGTCGAGAGCCGCTCGAACAGGGCGAGGGAGTCGACCTGCAAGCCGAGGCCGAAGATCAAGGCCAGGACGACCGTGATGTGACGGCTCCGGATCTTGAATCGCTCGCTGGCGCGGTCCATCACCGTTTCGAACCAGGCATCCACCCGAACGACGATTTCGCTCGTCGTACCGAAAGTCTGCATGACAGCCGTCCGCAGCTCCTGGACCTTGTCCGCCGGGAAATTCGCCGTAAGCCGCCCCATGAGCTCCTGGGCCTTGGCGTCCAGCGCCGGCGAGTCGGGATCCACCTTGTCCTGAAAAAGATCTTGGAGAGCCTCCAGGGCGTCGGGGCTGAGGCCGCGCGCGTCAGGAGCCGGGCTCCCGCTTGCAGGCGTTCCGGGGGTGCCGGCATTCTTGATCTCCGCGCGGGCGATCTGGCCGAGCACCAGAACCAGCTCCGAGGAGCGGATGGCAGAGGCCAACCGCCCGGCTCGATCGGTGAGAGCGGGATGCTTGAGGATCTTCTCGGCCAGCGCCCGGGCATCCTTCTCCAGCCTGGGGTCGATCTGCTTGAGGAGCTCCTCGGCCCCCCAGAGCAGATTCTTCCCTCGCAGGTTGAGAAACGCGGCCACCATCTGAACCAGAGTGGTGACGATCAGACTGAGAAGGAGCATCATCGCAGCGAAAGCGATAACCGTATCGAGGTGCTCGAAGAGCATTGATTCTCCTCCCTGGTCTTCCCTGACCTGTCGAGCTCTGACAATCGAGGCTCTAATAATCTAACAGGAAGCCCGTGGGCGGCGCCTGCCCGTCCCTGGCGGACAGGCTACGCGCGAAGATCTTCACGGAACCGTCTTCGATTTACGGCGACCGGCGGGCCTGGTCGGGGTGGATCATCAACCGCCGGTACCACGCCCGGCCGGTGCCCGGCTCGACGGCGACGAAGCCCCAGACGAAGGGATCGACGCTTTCGACGGTGGTTTCGATGCCGTCGGACGAGCTCACCCTGGCCCCTTCCTTGACGTCGAGCTGGAGCACGCGGGGCGGCTTCTTCGGCTCGGGCGCGGCGAGGACCACGGAGTAGAGGTCCAACTTGCGGCCTTCGACGGCCGCGGGCCAGGCCGCCTGGAAGCGCAGCGCGTGGCGCCCGGGGGTGGCCCGGCCCGAGGGGCGGCCGGCGAGCTCCTGCGCGTCGAGCCGCACGGGGCCGCGGGCGTGCTGGAGCTCCGGGCCGCCGGCGATCAGGTCGACGACCACCATCTGCTTTTCGTACTTCGAGAGGGCCTCCCAGGTCTCGCGCGTCTTTACCGTGGCGGGCGCCCAGGCCTTGACGCCCGGCCGGCGGATCACGACCTCGACGCCCGCGCGCGCCGCGGCAAGGAGCGGGCCCGTGGGATGGAACCCCGCCTCGTAGTAGGCCGCGGTCGAGCTCGCGATCCGCTTTTCGAGCGAGCGGACGTTCCCCTCTTCGAGATAGAGGCCGCCCACGCTCTTCGCCATGTGAGCGAGGGCCGCGTCCGCGTCCACCCGCACCTTGTCCGGATTGACGAATACGGCGAGCGCCCCCGAATCGGCCAGGGCCTGGAGCGGGCCCTGGAACCGGGTGAGGAGAGGGCTCTGGCGGCGGCTGTCGATCTGGAGGCTCTCGGTCGAGCCGAGCTTGATGCTCGAATCCCCCTCGAAGTAGAGCGTCGGGTCGAGCCCCTGCGAGAAGACCACCAGGAGCTTCGGCCCGGCGAGGCGCCGCAGATCGGTCGCGAGGAGCCCCAGAGACTCGGCGAGGTCCCCCGCGAAGCTCGCGTACTCGGCCCGGCCGGAGCCCCGGAGGAAATCGTAGATGTGGTTTACCTGCGCCGTCGGCACGCCGTTCTTCCCCGAGCCCAGGACGGGCGGCCCGAGGTCGAGGTCGGGCCGGAGGTCGAGCCGCTGGATATCGGGCGTCAGGTTGTCGATCGCCCCGAGGAGCTGCGCCTTGCCTTGGGCGTCGGTCGAGACCGGCCCCAGCACCCGCCCGAAGCCGATCCGGGTGTCGTTGATCAGAACGGAGATCCGGTCGGCAGGCGACAGCCGTTCGAGGAGGCCGGAAGCGACGCGGCGGCTCCCCACGAAGCCGCGCGAAGTCGAGAACGCGGCGTCGAACAGGAGAAAAACGTGGCGGGCTTCCGGGAGAGGGGCGGACAACTGCTCCATGCCCCCGCTCTCGCCTCCCGCGGTCGTATAGCGGTCGAAGCTGTCGATCGGCACCGGAGCGCCGCCGATCCGCAGCTCGACCTCCTCGGGCCGCAGATCGTGCACCGGGCGCCCCTTGCCGTCGACGGCGTAGAACGGAATGATCTTGATCTCGACGTCGATCGTCTCCCCTCCCCCGCTCCTCGGCGGCTCGGGAGTCTGCGCGGCGAAAACCGCGGCGCGGCCCACGGGCATCAGGCAGCACAGGGCAACCAGAAGCGAACGGAGCGAGGTCGGCATCGTCTCTCCTCTTCGGCAAAGTCCAAAGGCTCGCTTTGCCCCTTCGCAAACTCCGTTCCGCCGCCTCCTCCCTGGAAGAATGCGCGCTTTCCGCTCTCGGGAGAGAGCGGAGGCGTCCTCCCGGAGGGACAGGCTTCAACCCGGTTGCGGAGGCTTGAACCCGCGGATGAAGGCTTCGGCTTCGCGGATGTCGTCCGTGAGCAGGACGAGGCCGGTGAAATCCTTTTCCATCGCCAATTGCCTCAAGAGAGGATAGGCGGGCTTCAGGCGTTGCTCTGGGCCGGCGTCCGTGCCGGGGTTCCAGTAGCTTTTTCCGAGGAGCACCATGGGCGAGGCGTGACCGTAGGTTTTGTAGTAGTTCTGGGCGGCGTCCTGGAAGATCTCCTGGACGGTGCCGGCGTTGCCCGGCGCGAAGATCACGCCGTGGGTCGCGATCGAGAGGAGCCCCTCTTCCCGCAGGCTGTTTTCGAAATATTTCGCGATGTGCGTGGCGAAGACGTTCGGCGGCTCGTGGCCGTAGAACCAGGTCGGGATGCCCACGCTCTGGCGCAGCGGCGAGGGGTCCTGATCGATCGGCCAGCGCTCGCGCACGTCGAAGCCCAGCTTCACCCACGCGCCGCCCCGGCCGGTTTCGATCTTCGGCACGGGAGCGAGCATCCGCACCGCCTGGCGGAGCTCGTCCTCACTCCGGGTGGACAGGTAGGCGCCCAGGTTCGCCGCTTCCATGGCGCCGGGGCCGCCCCCGGTCAGGACGACGTAGCCCGCTCCCGCGAGGCGGTGCGCCAGGAGCGCGACGCTCAGGTAGGGGGCGTCCGCCGTCGCCCCCGCGTCCGCCTTTTCGGCCCGCAGCATGTCGTGCCCGCCCATCACCCCCACGAGCCCGCGGAAGGTCGAGGACGCCTTGACGCGCTCCAGGAAGTCCTCCAGGGCCTCGGAGACGGAGTGGTCGTGAATCCTCCGGGCCAGGGCGAGCTCGACCGGCACGCAGCCGTACGGGCTCCTCGCCGCGGGATCGATGTAGCTCCGATAGATCCGGGAATCGCGGGAAGCCCGGTAGCTCTCCTCGGGATCGTCGGGATCGAACTTGTCGTAGAGGTCTCCGGCCGTGTAGACGGAGGAGCGGAACGGCTCGAAGGAGAGGCCGGGGAAGCCCGGGATGAGGAGGCAGCCCGCCGCGACCGCCGACGCCGCCAGCACGGGCGGCAGGGCGCATCCGAGGAAGACGCATCCGGCGAGGGGCCTCTTCGCGAGCTCCTCGCCCACCGGGGTCAGGTCGACGTTCTGGATGGCGACGTCATTCCAGGTGGCCCCAGGGTCGGCGAGGCGCCGTTTCACGTCGTCCAGGGTTTCCAGCTCGATCCGGTGCGGATAGGGGCTCGGCACGATATCAAGGACCTCATTTTGACGAAGCACTCTGCAAGTCTACATCGGCGGCTCACCTGGGCTGCGGGGCCGGCTCGAACAGCTCCACCGGGTTGCCGTCGGGATCTTCCAACTGGATCTGCCGGCCTCCGGGCCCCGTCTCGATCTCGTTTCGAAAGCGCAAACCCGCCTTCTTCATTGCCGAGACGCGGGCCGGCAGGTCCTCGACCTCGAGAGCGAGCCGGTTCCACCCGCCCGGCTCCTGAGAGCGCCCGTCCGGCAGGGGACGGGAGCCCGAGCTCCCGGGGCCACTCAACCAGAGGGTGAAGCTCCCGTTCGAGACTCTGGCAAAGGCCGGCCCCGACTGCTGCTCGAGCCGGAAGCCCAGGTGCTGTGTATAGAAAGCGACGGAGCGTTCGACGTCCTTGACCTGGTACCGGACCCCCGCCACCCGGAAGTTGCCGGCATCAGACGCCGATAGATCCGTGAAGGCTCCCATCGCGAGCAGTCCGAACCCACATAGTGCCAAAACGTACCCATCCAACATGAGATCACCTCCTGATCGAGTCACGAGCTCGACCGCGTTGCGCGGGACAGCGCCGTCCCGCAGTCCGCGCTCATTCTGGAACCGGAGACAGAGCCGGTATTGGAAAAAGTTGACCTGCCCCGAGTCGACCTACCCGGGCAGGGGGACGTGGTTCGGCAGGACGCGCTCGCTCCGCCGGAGGAGGTAGTCCGCGGGGCTGAGCCCCGAGAACGCCAGGAAGTCGCGGATCAGGTGCGACTGATCGAAATACCCGCAGTCCACCGCGAGCCGCGCCCAGTCCGGAGCCGCGTCTTTCCGGACCCGAGCCCGCGCCCGCTGAAACCGCCGCACGCGGTGGTACAGCTTCGGCGTCAGGCCGACTTCGGCCGCGAACACCTGGATGAACCGCCGCTGGCTCAAGCCCACGCGCCGGGCGACGTCTCGGACCCTCACCACTTCACCCGCCGGCTCCAACGCATCAAGCGCCACCGGGACCGCGCCGTGGCGCTCCAGTGGATGACCGAGACGGGAGAGGAGCGCCTTCTCCAGGAGGAAAAACCGCTCCGCGGGCGTGGCCGCGGCGCAGAGCCGTTCGCGGAGCTCGCGGGCCGGCGCTCCCCAGAGATCCTCGAGATCGACGTGAAAATCGGCCAGCTCGCCCGCCGGTGCGCCGAGGAAGGGGAACGCGCCCCCCGGCTTGAAGTGCACGCCCAGGATCGACGCGTGCTGGAGCGGATCGATCACGAAAAACCGGCTGTAGGTCCCGGAGACGACCGCTCCGGAGAACCGCGTCGAGCGGTCGGGGTGCGAAGGATCGTAGATCCGGATCTCGTCCTCGCGGAGGTTGACCACCAGCTCGATCGTCCCGCTCGGCAGGATCCGCTCTCTGTCGTGGGGCGGCGCGTCCGAGCAGAGCCAGAAGCGGTCGATGAAGTGGCTGAGCGGCGGGGCGGGAGCGTGGGAGAGGTAGAGCATGGCCAGAGACCAGAGCTTCGGGATGGTAGCACGGCCCGCCTCAGCACCACTTCTATTGATTCTGACATGCCAATAGCTTAGGATGGTTCAGCTTTCCACAAAGGAGGAATCATGAAAGCGAAAGCCGTCCGACTTCTGATCCTGGCCGCCGTCTGTACCGTCGCCCTCTGGCCTCCTGCCGTCTCTCTCGCCTATGAAGCCTGCCCGAGCACCCAATGCAGCTTCTGGCAGAACGTGTGCGAGGGCAACACGGGCACTTACACGCAGCCCGTGATCGGGATCTGCGAGGTAGAAGTCGGCTCCAACGCTCTCCTCTTTAACGCGCACTGCGAATATACCTGGCGCGGCCCGTGGGACGTCCAGTGCGTGGATTACTGAGCTTGTCAGCCGTTGATCCAGGAGCCCAGGGTTTCCACCCTGGGCTATCCGAACGTCGCCCCTGAGGGCGAAAAAAGAAGATGCGGAATCAGGGCGCCGCTTGGAGCAGGGCGCCCACCTTCTGCTGCATCACCCGGAGCGCCTTCAAGGGGCGGAGCATCACCTTGAAGTCGACAATCTGCCCCTCGTCATTCCACCGGATCATGTCGACGCCGTTCACGACGACACCGTCGATCTCGACCACGAACTCCAGAACGGCGTCACGCTCCCCCACGACCTCGCGGACATAGCGGAACAACCCTTCGGAGAAGACGCCGAAGGCCGCGGCCAGATACTGTTGGGTTACGGCCTTTCCGACCTGGGGTGTGTCCACGAGGGGAGAATGGAAAACCGCGTTTTCGGCAAGGAGGGCCTCCACGCCGGCAGCATCCTTGTCGGCGACCCGTTGGCGCCATATCTCGATGGGGTGAAACGTCATAAAGATCTTCTCCGTCACGCGTCGAACATGGCAGCCAGCTCTCGAGAGCTCGCGGCGTCCGCCGCGAACGTGAAGGTGCCGCGCTCCTGCATCTCCCGGGCGGCGCGGAGAAAAGCGCCCAGGGCGGCGCGGGAGAGCGCGCTTCCGACGCTGACCCGCTTCACCCCGATCTCCGCGAGCTCGGCGAGGCTCAACTGGGCTCCTTTGAAACCCATCACCACGTTCACCGGGCGATCGACGGAGCGGACCACAGAGGAGATGTCTTCCCGGGTCGCGAGACCCGGCGCGTAGAGCACGTCCGCTCCCGCCTCCTGATAGGCCTGCAGCCGCTGGATGGTGTCCGCGAGATCCGGACGGCCCACGAGGTAGTTCTCCGCCCGCGCGGTGACCGTAAAAGAAAAGGGCCGAGAGCGCGCGGCTTCCACGGCGGCTCGAACCCGCTCGGCCGCGAGCCCGGAATCGTAGACCGGCTCCTCCGGGCGGCCGGTGGAATCCTCGATCGAGGCGCCGGCGAGCCCCGTGGCCGCGGCTCGCCGGAAGGTCTCCGCGACCGTTTCGGGAGCGTCGCCATAGCCGTTTTCGAGGTCGGCGCTCACGGGCAGGTCGGTGGCGGAGACGATGTCGCTCACGTGTTCCAGCATCGCGTCGCGGCCCACGCGGTTGTCCCGCTTGCCGATCGAAAACGCGTAGCCCGCGCTCGTCGTGGCCAGGGCTTCGAAGCCCAGGTGCGCGAGAATCCGCGCGGTGCCGACGTCCCACGGATTGGGAATGATGAAGGCGCCGTCCCGATCATGCAGTGCGCGAAAAGCTGCCGCTCTCTCTGCCTGAGCTCGCATGAACCCTCCTCGAAGCCATGCCGTCCGCGGGGCATCATAGCCTAGAGCTCCCCAGGGGAGGATCTTCGTTTCGTTTCAGCTCATCAGGCGCCGTCACCTTGGGCTTGCCGCGCGGGGGGTGAGGGGAAACCCTCCTCCCGAACGTTCGAGAGGAGCAAGACGGCATCCTGAAAAGGGCGGCCACCCCCAGAGGAGGAAAATCATGGACAACCGGCACGCGCCAATCCACTGGACTCACTGGACCAGGTTTCTGCTCATCCCCTGCAGTTTTCTCCTTCTTGTCGGTGCCCTGGTCAAGCAAGGCCAGGGAGCCGGCCCGGCTCCTGAACCTGTCGGGTTGAGCCTGTTGTTCCAGAACGGCGCGATGGCCCCCGTCACGCTCGTCGGCAATGCGCCGCGGTACCTCAAAGAGATCGACCTGGTGGCCACCGTTCCCTCCCCGAGCGACGAGGGCATTCAGCCGCTCCTCAACAACAGCGAGCTGGCCTCGCTCGACTGGACCGGCGTGGAGATGGTCGAAGAGGACTGGCGGCCGGCCGGCGACGGCACCTTCATCCGCCAGCGCTTCTACCGCAACGCGCGGTGGATGGAACAGCCGAGCCTCTTCCTGGTCACGCCCACAGATGACGCGGGCCGGGCCGTCGGCCCCCCTCTCCGCGCCTACGCCGGGAGGGATGACCGGTTGAGCGGTGCGGATGACGGCTTCGTACGGCGCTTTGTCGCGCGGCAGAGCGCTTTCGGATGCCCGGCCCAGGGGGACTGCACGGGAGCGGCCTTCGTCGTCCAGGGATTGGTGCAACTGCGCGCCCCGCTCCAGGCGGGGCAGCGAGCGCGCACGATTCCGGCCGAGGCCACACGGCTCTCCCTGCGATGGTCCGAGCAGCCCGCCGCGGACCGCGCGGTGCAGGTTTCGCACGCCGCGCCGGAAGACTTCCCGTATGGATATGGTTTCCAGCCTTCCCTCGAAGCGATCAATCCTCCCGCCAATGGCAGCCACTACGCGCCCGGGGAGACGGTGAGCTTCCGGGTGACGTTCCGCGACGGCGCCGGCCGGCGCCTGCACTCCCCGGGTGAGCTCCCGACCTACGGGCAGTTCCTGCGCGGCGAGGTGCCGAGCGGCCTGCGCTATTACAACGGATTTGCCCTGTTCCCGACGCTCTACTATGCCCTGAAGCATCGGGAAGGGTTGATGGCGGTCTCGCTCCTCGGTCCGCTCGACAAGCTGAAGACCCCGCAGACCACCGTGGCCCTGGAAGAATTCGGCGGCACGCAGGCGGACTTTGCCACGCCCGCGGTGGATGGCTTCACCAGCCTCTTCGCCAACATTCCGGCCAATCCCATCGTGTTCGGCGGAGATCCCGCGGACGACGACACGCCGGTCTCGGACGTCGTCTCCATCACGATCCCCGAGGACGCGCTGGCCGGGACCTATGTCGCGGCGCTCAAGGCGCGGCGCGAATGGGGAGGCGAAGCGGCGAACCGCGCGGTGACGCGGGAGATCCAAGTGGGGACCGCGACCCCGACGCCCTTCGTGGCCAAGACCGGTCCGTGCAACACCTGCCACACCGGCCCCTCCAGCCTGCCGAATCTGCTGCACGGGCTGGCGGACCGCCGCGCGTGCTTCTCCTGCCATTCGGCGCTGGCGTTCGAGCCCGATGCGCCGATCGACATCCGGGTCCATACCGTCCACGACCGCTCGGAGCGGTTTGCCGCCCTGGCAAGCATCAACAACTGCGCGCTCTGCCATTTGACGCCGCCGTCGGGCCCGGCCCGGGGAGTCCTCCCTCAAAACTAAACGGATTGAGCCTGCATCGCTTATAGGGAAAGGGATCATCATGAGTCTTGCAGCGGCAGAATTGCGAAAGACGTTGGAAGGTCCGATCTACAACAAGGTCCTGCACAAAGTGGTCGGACGAGGCGAGCTCGATTATGAAGTGTACGTGCGCACGCGCGAGCTGCTCGCGTTGCAGACGCCCGCGGACGAGCTGGTCGTCCCCGAAGAGCTCCTGTTCCTGGTGATGCACCAGACCCAGGAGCTGTGGTTGAAGTGCGCGGTGTTCGAGGCCGCGAACCTGGTGGAGCACCTCGATGGGGATCGGGTCTTCAACGCCCTGGAGTCTTTAGACCGCATCGTCCACATCGTGCAGGTCCTCCGCGATCAGATCCGCGTGCTGCAATCGCTCTCGCCGTCGAGCTTCCAGATCATCCGGCGGAGCCTGGGCAACGGCAGCGGCCTGGAGTCGCCCGGCTACAATCAGCTTCACGCCGCGGCGGAGGCGGCCGAGGCCGCGCTCGGCCGCCTCGTCGCGCGCCGCGACACCACGCTGCTCGACGTCTACCAGAATCCGGAAGACCACGCGGACCTGCACCGTCTCGGCGAGCGCTTCATCGACTGGGACAGCACGTTCCAGACCTGGCTCGTCGAGCACTTCATGCTGGTGCGGCGCACGATGGGGATCGACAAGTCCGTGCGCGCGCTCGACGGCTTCCCCACGGTGGCGCTCGGCGGGCGGATGACGAAACCGCTGTTCCCCGAGCTGTGGAACGTGCGCGTCGAGATGACGCACGGCTGGTCGCGTGAAGGTGGGTACGCCCCGGGCGAGACGCGCGGCGCCTCGTACGCCGAGCCGCGCCACCAGTGCATGGGCATGGGGGCCTGAAAATGGTGCCGCGCGCGGAGGGCTGCATGAACGCCCGTTCCCTGCTCGCGCTGCTCGTGAACGCCGAAAAGGCCCTCGACCTGCTGCAGACGGCGCGCGATCTCGGCCTGCTCGAAAAGCTCGACGCGGGACCGGTCACCCTCCGCGAGCTCTCCGAAGCTGTGGGAGCCCGTCCTCTACGCCTCTACAAGTTCCTGGACGGCCTCGAAAGCCTCGGTCTCGTCGAGCGCCGGCAGTCTTCAGATGACCTCCTCACCACCGAATACGTTACTGTGGAGCCGCTCGCGCCCGCTGTAGAAGCCGTGCTGGGCGAAAATTCGATCGAACGCGACCGCGACCGCTATCCCTGGCGCGACATCCACGGCCGGCTCGGCGAGGTTCTCCAAGGGGATCTCGACGCGAAGTTTGCCTGGCCGCCGGAGACCGACGAAGACGTGCAAGGCTTCGAGCAGAGCATGGCCGCGGGAACCGGCCCGATCCTCGAATCGCTGGTTGCGGCCCGCAACGAGATCTTCGACTCGCGCACCCGCTGGCTCGACGTCGGCGGCGGCGACGGCACCGTCGCCGAGACGCTGCTGCGAGCAGACTCGCAACTCACCTGCGACATCTTCAACCTGCCGCCCGTGGCCCCGCTCGTCGAAGAGCGCGCCCGCGCCGCCGGGCTCACCGGCCGTCTCGGCTTCGTCGGAGGCGACTTCCTGGCTGGGCCCCTCCCCTCCGGTTACGACGTGCTGTCCTTCGTGCGCGTGCTGCACGACTGGCCGGCCGACATCGCGCGCACGCTCCTCGAAAAAGCCTGGCACGCGCTCCCCCCGGGAGGCCGCCTCGTAATCTGCGAGGAGTTCCGTACCCGCGACCGGCTCGCCATTCAATTTTTCTGGACGTACTTCCTCATCGGCGTCGACGCCTGCACGAGCCGCCTGCGGGAGGTGGAGTGGTATACGGAGGCGCTCAGCGGGCTCGGGTTTGTGGATATTCGGGTGATTCCGGGGGCGTTCGACGTGGTCGTCGCGACGCGGGCGTGAGGTGAATCGCTGCGATCAGGTCGACGGAGGCCCTGAAGGCTATTTTTATTATAACTTAATGCCCGTCCGCATTTCGCCGAGGTGCTCCAAAAGTTCGCGCAGCGTGCGGCTAGAGGCGCTACTCTTACCTAAGGAGGTGTCCTCGAGCAGCTCACGGGTACGTTGGGCGAGTTCCTCGTCACTAAGCACACGCAGATACCAAGCCAGGATAAGGGTAGCTGGTTTCTCGCTCCAAGCATCTAGGCCGGCATAGTCCAGCAGAATGTGCTCAATGTCAAAAGGCGAGATGGAGGTACACCATCGCCCAGTGTCACGTAATGCAAGGGACTGGTGCGGTAAAGCCCACACAGCTACTTTTCTAATTTCGGCGCTAGGGCTGTGCTGCCAGAGCATGAAGAGTCGGCCGAGCAAATCCAGATCCGCCGACGGTGTCCAGACCCGGCACGCGCCGAGCCCAGCCAACGCCCAAGCGGATGCACACTGCTCCGGGAGCGCTTCTGAAAACAACATCGGCAATAGTGACGCACCTATCTTTCGGAGAGACTCAGCACATGCCTCACTCTCGGCATAGAGATCGGGGTTACTGAGCTCAAAGCACAACTGCATGGAGCCGAGTG
>DATHUD010000933.1:0-3337 GCA_035462575.1 Thermoanaerobaculia bacterium
TGCCACTTTAGAATGCTTTCTGTTCCCGAGGAGAAACGGCTTTGGAGGGGCGGGTGATCAGCGTGTCTGGCGATTCGAGTGAGCGGTTTTTTCAACGCAAAACCAAACCTTTACGCCGACCGCCCCAGATATGCCTTGAGCTTCGGCGCCACGCTCCGGCGCACGAGGGCGTTCTGGGCCTGCCAGCGGGTGGCATTGTCCACGTCCATGAGGAAGCGGGTCTCCTTGCCTTCGAGGACGGCCACGGGCGCGCCGTCCTTGTAGAGGAGACGGTTGCCGGCGAGTGCGGGGAGGCGGTCGCCGGGGGTGGCGATCCCCACGAGGTTCAGCGGGTCGGCGGCGCTCACGGAGACGAGGGTGCCCGCGCGCGGCTTCTTGCGCAGGGACCGCAGGCGGCCCACGGCGTCTGAAAGGGCGTACTGCTCGCCCGAGAAGCCGTCCACGAAACGGCCTCCCCGGATCTCGCCCCGGGCCTCCAGGCGCCGGAGCACCCGGAGGAGATCCCGCCAGGGGGGCAGCAGCGTCTCCCGCTCGAGGAGCTTCCGGAAGACCACCCCGTAGCGGCGCAGAAGCGCCCAGGCGGCGGTCTCGACCGCGTCCTGGGGCACCGCGAGGTCGAAGGGACTGCGGGCGCGCGGCGGGGCGCCGGGCGCGAGAAGCGACCAGCGGCCGGCGTTCTCCATGCCGAAGAGGGAGACGGACGATCCTCCGCGCCGGGCCCGGTCCACGGGCGGACGCTTGTGCGCGGGAACGAGCAGCGCGCGCAGACCCGTAAAGCTGTCCGACGTGACGAGCCCCCAGGCCACGAGCTCGGCCATGGCCATTTCGAGCTGCGTGTGGAGGAGACCCGTGCCGCGGGCGATCTCGCCGAAGAACGAGGCGCCGCTTCGCGTCAGCCAGTCGTGGACGGCGCGGGCGTCCCCCGAAAGCTCCAGCGCGTCCGCGCCTGCGTCCGAGCCCGCGGGCCGGGCCACCTCGCGCCACAGGGAGAGATTCTGGCGGGAGAGCAGCGCGATCGGCGTCGAGCGCACCGGCCCCGAGCGCCGGGCCCCGGCCGGGGCCGGCGGCGGCGTGCCCCGGCCCCAGACGAACCGGCCCGCGAGGCAGAGGGCGTCGAGCCACGCGGGGTCGTACTCCTTCATCCGCGCCGGCAGGATCTCCCCCTCCCAGGCCGAAGCCGCGGCCTCGAACCCTTCGAGCTGATCGACGAGCGCGTGCAGGCTCTCCGGCCCCTCCGCGTGCTCCTCGGGGTCCACCCGCTGCCACGCGAGGAGGAAGCGGACGAAGTCGGCCTGCGAGACCGGCTCGATCTCCCGCCGCAGACGGTCCATCGTGTAGCGGTGGATGCGCGCGAGAAGCCGGCGCTCGCACCACTCCTCCCCAGGGAAGCCGGGAGTGAACCGCCCGCGGAAGACGAACCCCTCGTTCTCCAGCGCGGCGAGCGCGGCTTCGACCGCGCTCCGGCGCAGGCCACAGCTTGCGGCGATCGCCTCGGCCGTTGTCGGTCCCAATCCTTCC
This sequence comes from Thermoanaerobaculia bacterium, assembly GCA_035462575.1. Lineage (GTDB taxonomy): Bacteria > Acidobacteriota > Thermoanaerobaculia > Multivoradales > UBA5704 > DATARR01. The sequence continues at coordinate 1,519 of DATHUD010000933.1, forward strand.
AGCCGGCCGCGCACGACCTCCACGAGCGCCTCTTCCGGCGGCCACTCCCGGGCGTAGCGCGCGGGCGTAGAGATCTCCGGCGCGAGCGCGGCCCCCGGATGGAGCGCCTGAAGCTGCGGCAGCCGCTCGGCCGCCACCCAGAGGGAGACGCCGTCCGGGACTTTCACCACCGCGGCCCGGCGGTCGTTCCGGAGGATCTCGAAGAGCGCCCGCCAGCCCGAGCGCGCCCCCTCTTCGGGGGTGACGAACCCGAGCGTCAGGAGCGCGTCGTGGAGCTCGTCCGACAGATCCGCCGCGGGCCAGGCCTCCTCCCTCACGCGCTCGATGGCCGCGGCGTCCAGCGCTCCCAGGTCCGACGCGGTCTCGGGGTCCAGGAAGCGGCGCAGCGACACGGCCTGCGTGCGGCGCTCTTCGAGCGGCGCGTCGTCCAGGAAGGCGTAGGGCTGGGCCTTCAGGATCTCGTGCGCGAGCGGCGAAGGCTCGACCACATCCCTGGCGACGAGCGTGACCTCCCCCGCTTCGATCCTTCGGAGCAGCGCCTCCAGCCCCTCGACGTCCATGGCCTCGGTGAGGCAATCCCTGAGCGTCTGCTCGACCAGCGGGTGGTCCGGGATCTCCCGCTCGCCCACGATGTTTTCGAGGCAGGCGAGCTGGTCCGGGAAGACCACGGCCACCAGGTCCTCGGCCCACTGGCGCTGGAGGGGCGCGGGAATCCTCCGGCCGCCCCGCTGGCGGGGGATGGCGAGCGCCCGGCCCGCGTTCCACCGCCAGCGCACGCCGAAGAGCGGGGCGTCGAGCACGGCCTGGGTGAGGACGTTCCGCGCCGTACCCGAGTGGAGGAAGTGGAAGGCGTCCTCCAGGGGGAAGCTGTGGGTGGGGCCGAGCGACAGCACGATCGCGTCTTCCGTGGCCGCGGCCTGAAGCTCGAAGTTGAACGTCTGGCAGAAGCGCTTGCGCAGCGCCAGGCCCCACGCCCGGTTCACCCGGCTCCCGAAGGGGGAGTGGACGACGAGGTGCATGTCCCCGGCCTCGTCGAAGAACCGCTCGGCCACCAGCGTGTCCCGCGAGGGCATCGCGCCCAGGGCGGCGACCGAGGCCGCGAGGTAGTCCACGATCTGGACGGCGCCCTCGGGCGGCAGGCCGATCTCTCGGACCAGCCATTCGGCCGCGGCCTCGCGCGAGCCTTCGGTGACCCGGCGGGCCACCTCCTCGCGCAGACGCGACACGGCGGCGGACAGCTCCTCCGTGCGCGCCGGCGCCTCGCCCAGCCAGAAGGGGATGTTCGGCGGGCTCCCCTTGGCGTCCTCCACCAGCACCCGCCCCTGCTCCACCTTCTGGATGCGCCACGAGGCGTTGCCGAGCTGGAACACGTCGCCCGCCAGGCTCTCCACCGCGAAGTCTTCGTTCACCGAGCCGATCACCGTGCCCGCGGGCTGGAGAACCACCTGGTAATCCGCGAGGTCCGGAATGGCCCCACCCGCGGTGACCGCCGTGAGCATCGCGCCTTTCCTGGCGCGGAGAGCCCCGTGCACCGCGTCGTGGTGGAGATAGGCCCCCTTCCTCCCCCGCCGGGTGGCGAATCCCACGGCGAGCATGGCGACCACCTCGTCGAACTCGTGGCGGGTCAAATCCCGGAACGGCCACGCGCGGCGGACCAGCGCGAAAAGCTCGTCCTCGGACCACTCCTCGGCCGCCACCGCGGCCACGATGTGCTGGGCCAGGATGTCGAGCGGCTTTTCCGGGATGATCAAATGATCGAGCTCGCCGCGACGGACCGCGTCCAGAAGGGCCGCGCACTCGATCAGCTCGTCTCGCGTCA
>DATHUD010000934.1:0-8332 GCA_035462575.1 Thermoanaerobaculia bacterium
GATCTCGAACGCGAGCGACCCGCTGGAGGTGGACCTCGAAAACCCCCATTCGCCGCTCGCCCGGCTCGACGAGAAGGAGCGGCACTGGCTGGTCGACAGCAACTTCCGGCTGATCGTGCCGATCCTCGCCCGGGACGGCTCACTCTTGGGCGTGGTCGGGCTGGGCGAGAAGAAGAGCGGGCTCCCCTTCCTCAAGGAGGACCGCCAGCTCCTCCACGCCATCGCGAGCAGCGCCGCCTGGGTGCTCGAGCTGGAGCAGGGGAGGATCCCGTTTCAGGGCTCGTGGCGGGACCCGATCAACCTCGACGAACCGAACCCTACGGAGCCCGCCGCCGAGAACGCCAAGGAGTGCGCGACCTGCGGCACCCTCTACCAGGCCTTCACCGTGTTCTGCGGCAACTGCAGCCGCCGTCTGGACGCTTCCCACGTGCCGTTCGTCCTGCCCGGCAAGTTCCGCTTCGAAAAGAGGATCGGCGTGGGAGGGATGGGGCTCGTCTACAGCGGGTCGGACCTGTCGCTCGGGCGGCACGTGGCGATCAAGACCCTGCGCCGGGTCTCTCCCGAGGATGCCATGCGCCTGCGCCGCGAGGCGCGGACGGCGGCGGCGGTCTCGCACCCGCATCTCGCGCCCGTCTACGGCATGGAGACCTGGCAGGGGACGCCGATGCTGGTGATGGAGCTTCTGGAAGGGGGGACGCTCACGCAGAGAGTCGAGCGCGAGAAGCGCCTCTCGCCGGTCGAGACGGTGGAGCTGGGGATCGCCATGACCGAGGCGCTGGCCCACCTCCACACCGCGGACATCCTCCACCGGGACATCAAGCCGAGCAACATCGGCTACACCCGGGCCGACACCCCGAAGCTCATGGACTTCGGCATCGCCCGGATGATGCTCGACCTGAGCCCGGAAGAGGACGCGGCCCTCCTCTCCGAGGGGGAGGACGACTCCGTGCTGCTTCCGACGTCGATCTGGGGGCAGAGCCCCGGCTCTACGTTCCCGTCCCAGCGGCAGCTCGCCGGCACGCTCTCCTATCTCTCCCCGGAGGCCCTCCAGGGCGAGACGCCGGACGCCTCCTTCGACCTCTGGGGTTTGGCGATCGTGCTCTACGAGTGCCTGCTGGGCCGGAAGGTCTTCACCGGGGGGGACCCCCGGCAGACCATGATGCGCATCAAGAGCGGAAGGATCCCCGAGTTCTCCCAGGTCCTCCCCGAGTACGACGGCCCGCTGGGGGACTTCTTCCGCAGCGCCCTTCACAAGAACCGGGCGCGCCGGCCGGGGAGCGCCCAGGAGATGCGGCAGCAGTTGCTGGCAATCCGGGCGCACGCGGCGAAGGGAGAGAGGGAACACGGACCGACACGGACGAGCACGGACTGACACGGACGAGCAGGAGAGCTTTTTCTGTCAGTCCGTGCCTGTCCGTGCCTGTCCGTGTCAGTCCGTGTTCTCCCCTTTTCTAGAACGGCCCGCCCATCTCGATGATCAGGGGCTTCGTCTTGGTGGCGACCCCCAGCCCGTCGCCCACGGGGAGGACCACGGACTGGAGCTGGGGGTGCATCATGAGGTAGCCGTTGAAGGCGCGCAGGGCGCGCGTCTCGTCGTCCTCGGGCTCGTCCTCCGGCGGATCGGCCACGAGCCCTCCCCAGAGCAGGTTGTCGCAGATCAGGAGCCCTCCCACCCGGAGCTTGGGGAGCAGCAGATCCAGGTAGCGCCGGTACTCGGTCTTCACCGCGTCGATGTAGACGAGGTCCCAAGGGCCTTCGAGGCGGTGGAGAACCTCTAACGCCACGCCTTCGATCAGCTCGACCCGGTCGGCCACGCCCGCCCGCTCGAGGAAACCGCGGGCGGTCGCGAGCCTCTCCGGATCCTTGTCGATCGTGATCACCCGCGCCTCGGCCGCGCCGCGGGCGAGACAGATCGTGCCGTAGCCGATGGCGGTGCCGACCTCCAGGATGAGCCGGGCGCCGGTCGCGCGGGCGAGGATCGAGAGCGTCCGGCCCACCTCCGGATCGGAGATCGGGATGTTCTCCCGGGACGCCTTCTCCTCCATCTCCCGGAGGATCGGATCGCGGGGAGGGAGGAGGCGCTCGAGGTAGGCCTCCTGGGGCGGCTTGACGATCTCACCTTTGCGTTTCATGGCCCGCCCATCGTACTTCAGAACGCCGACGTGTCCGCCCCGCCGCAGACCTGGCCGCGGGGGTTGCGGTACTCCTTCACGTTCAGGTCCAGCGTATCGATCACGGTCAGGGTGTACTCCACGTCCGACAGCGCCCCCCAGAAGACCCAGTGTTTGCCGTTGACGGGAGTGCCGTCCAGGATCTTCACCGCCAGCTCGAAGTTGGTCTCGTCGAAGAACCAGAAGTAGCCGGTGTCGCCCGTGCCGGGAATGGCCCTGGCCTGGGTCTCGGCGTTTCCGGCGAGCGGGTTCTTGAAGGTGACCGTGACGTGGAACCGCTCGCCGAGGCAGAGGACGTTCGAGCCGTTCAGGCAGGAGGGCACCGGCGTGAGCGGCCGGGGAGCCGCTTCCAGAGGAGCCGCCAGCGCCGCGGGCCCGGGCGCGGGCGGGAAGGCCCGGGTGTCCACCCGGCCGCAGAGGTTGCCCTGGGGATTGTGATAGGTGCGGACGGTGCCGGCCGCCGTGTCCCGGATGTCCACCCAGTACTCGACGTCCGACAGCGCTCCCGAGAAGAACCAGGTGTGGCCGTTGACCGGCCCGCCGTCGAGCATCTTCACGAGCAGCTCCGTGTTGCCCTCGTCGAAGAACCAGAAGAGGCCGGTCTGATCGCTCCGGTGGAGGGCGTGCCCCACGCCGGCGTCTTCGCCGGTCTTGAAGCGGACGGTGACCTCGAAGCGGCCCCCGAGGAGGCAGAGGGCGGTGTCCGTCGGCCGGCAGCCGGCGCGGTCCAGGGCGGAGAGGGGGAGGGCCCAGAGCTCCCGGCCGTGGGCCGGATGGGAGGCGGCGAAGAAGAGGCGGTCGCCCGAGACGGCGAAGCCGTCCGGCGAAGAGGCGTCCGCTCCCGGAGCCACGTCGGCCAGGCGGCGGGTGCCGGCGGGGGTGCCGTCCGACCCCCAGGGCTCGAGGCCGGAGACGCCGTCCGTGGCGGCGAAGACGAGGCGGCCGGCGATCGCGGCGAACGCCTGGGGAGCCGAGCTCTCGGGACCGGGCGCCAGGTCGGCCACGAGGCGCGTGCCGGCCGCGGTGCCGTCGCTCGTCCACAGCTCCTCGCCCGTGGTCTCGTGGAACACGGCGAAGAAGACCCGGCTGCCCACGGCGATCATGCGCCGGGCGCGGGCGGGCGTGCCGTCCAGGGCGAGATCGCTCACCCGGACGGTCCCCGCCGCGGTGCCGTCGGTTGACCACAGCTCGTCGCCCGCGGCGCCTGGGACGAGGAACAGGGCGCGGTCCCCGGCCACGGCCAGGTCCGGAATCGGAGCGCTGCCGGGGAACTGCCGGAGCCGGGCGATGCCGGCCGGCGTTCCGTCTGTCCGCCAGATCGCCGTGCCGTCCTTTTTGCAGGACGTGGTGAAGAGGGCGTGGCTCCCCAGGCGGGCGAGGCGCGGGGCGCCCGACTGGAAGTCCTGGCAGAGGGTCGCGAGCTTCAGGGTTCCGGCCTCCGTGCCGTCGCTCGCCCAGATCTCGGGTCCGGTGAGCCCCTCGTCGACCGCGAGCACGATGCGGGCGCCGAGCGGCACGAAGGAGTGGGGCCGGGAGCTGATGTCCAAGGGCGGCCGGAGAGGGAGGTTGTCCTGAGAGGGATTGATGTCGCTCACCAGCCTGACGGCGGAGGCGGCGCTGTCCAGGGCGTGCAACTCCCCGCAGTCGAAGGAGCACACGGAGCCCACCGGGTTCCCCGCCAGGAAGAGAGTCCCTCCCGCTTCGGTGAAGCCGCGCGTCACGCCGTCCGTGCCCGGCACCTGCACGGTGCCGGCCGGGGTGCCGTCCGTCCGCCAGACGGAGCCGCCGGGATCCTCGGCCGGGACGTCGGCGGAGAAGATCAGGCGGCCCGCGAACGGGGTGAACTCGAACGGTTTCGCCACCGCGTCCGGGTACAGCCCCTCGGGCGCGACCAGGCGGGAGGCTCCGGGGGCCTCCAGCCGTGCCGTCCCCGCCTCCGTGCCGTCGGTCCGCCAGGCTTCGCGCAAACCGTCGTTCGAGCCCCGCGCGCCGAAGTAGAGGTAGCCGTTCCAGGCCGCGAGCCCGACGGGAGCCGAGCTGCCCGGGTCCACGGCCAGATCCTTCAGCAGACCGGTCCCGGCCTCGGTGCCGTCGGTCTGCCACAGCTCGGCTCCCGCCTCGGCGGAGGAGGCGGTGAAGAGGAGCTTCCCGCCCAGGTGCGCGAAGCCGGCGGGAGAGGACGAGCCGGCGGGCGCCACGTCCTTGAGCAGCCGGGTCCCCCCGGGGGTGCCGTCGCTCGTCCAGAGCTCGCGGTCCGTGGGAGTCGTGTCGGCGGCGAAGATCACCCGGTCCCCGAGCACCGTGAGGTTGGAGGGTCTGGACGATCCGGGTCCCGGCTGCAGGTCGGCGACCTGCCGGGTCCCTTCGGGGGTGCCGTCCGTGGCCCAGAGCTCCTCGCCGGTGCCGGTCTCCGAGGCCGCGAAGAGCACCACCTCATTGCCGATCACCGCGAAGTTGCGGGGCGGCGCCTGGTCCTCGGGCCCCGGGAACGTGCGCAGCCGCGTGGCGTTGCGGGAGGGGAGGTCCACCCGCCACAGGACGTTGCTGCCGGCCTCCGAGACGCCGAGGATCACGAAGTCCTTGAACAGAGCGACCGTCACCGGGCCGCAGGCCAAGTTGTAGCAAGGGACGATCGCCTGCAGGCTGCCGGTCTGGTCCAGCACCCACAGCCGCTGCCGCAAGGCGCTGAAGTTGGCCTTCAGGAGGAGATGGGTTCCGGTGACCCCGACCGGCACGGGGGAGGAGCCGTAGAAGCCCTGGCTGATGTCCTTGAAAAGGCGCGTCCCCTCTTGCGTGCCGTCGCTCGTCCACAGCTCGCGCCCCACGAGCCCGGGGCCGTTGGCGGGGAACAGGATGGCGCCCGCGAAGGAGGTGAGCGGCCCGGGGTTGGACGTCCCCGTCCCCGGCTGGATGTCGGCGACCTGGACCGTGCCCGCCCGGGTGCCGTCCGTCTTCCACAGCTCGCGGCCGGAGATCCCGTCGTCGGCGGCGAAGAAGACCTCGCCCGAGAGCTCGGCCAGGGAGAACGTCTCGTTCCGCGCAGGCACGGCGCCGCAGCTTCCGGGGCAGACGTCCCGCGTCCGCCGGGTCCCGGTCCGGGTGCCGTCGCTCACCCACAGCTCCCGGCCGGTCGCGCCGTCGTCCGCCGAGAAGAAGAGCCGGCCGGCGAGCGCCGTGATCCCGTAGGGCGACGACCCGCACGGGCCCGGGCAGAGGTCCGCCACCCTTTCGGTGCCGTCCGCGGTGCCGTCCGTCCGCCACAGCTCCTCGCCGTGGAAGGGATCGGAGGCGGCGAAGTAGATCCAGTCCCCCAGCCGGGCTTCCAGCTTCGGAGAGCTCGACACGGCGACAGGCGTCTGTCCGACGTCCCGCACCAGGACGGGGACCTCCAGGGCGGCGAGGACCGGGGCGAGGGTGAAGAGGATCAAGGCCGCGAGGAGGGTGCGGCGCGGACTCCGAGTGACTGGACAGTCCTGCATGACGAAGACCTCCGGGCCCGAACGGCGAGGGCTTATGCTGTAACGGTATATCAGGGGGACAGGGAGGCGCAAGAGATGGTGTAGGCTTCGTATCTCTGGAGTCGACCGGACGGGAGGGGAGGAATCATGACTCGACCGATTTTCGCCGCAGCCGCCATCCTGCTGTTTGCCACCGCCGCTTTCGGCCAGCCTCCGGGCTCGGACGGCTTCCGCTGGTCCCTGGGTGCCGCGGTCATCAGCTCGCCCGAGCCCTACGTGGGGGCGGACAACGAGACGATCGTGGTGCCGGCCCTGTCCCTTTCCTACAAAAGATTCTTCTTCCGGGGGATCGCCGCGGGCTACGAGCTCTTCGAGCGGGACGGCTTCACGGCGGAGGTCATCGCCCGCGCCCGCTTCGCCGGCTACGACGCCGACGACAGCCGTTTCCTCGCCGGCATGGAAGACCGGAGGAAGAGCGCGGACCTGGGGGTGGAGCTCGACTGGAAGCCTTCGCGCTGGATCGGCTTCCACCTGACGCCGGTCGCCGACGTGCTCGGCCGGAGCGACGGGCAGGAGGTCACCTTCGACGTCTACGTCCCCCTGCGCCTGGGCCCGGCGCGGATCGAGCCGCGGGTGGGCGCGATCTGGCAGAGCTCCGATTTCGTCGATTATTACTACGGTGTGCGGCCGGAGGAGGCCCGCCCGGGCCGCCCGGCCTTCCGGGGGGAGCCCACGGTCAACCTCGGGGCCGGCGTCGTCCTCTTCACCCCCGTGGGGCGCCGCCTCCTGCTCCAGAGCTTCGTCAAGGTCGAGCGGCTGGGCGACGAGATCGAGGAGAGCCCGATCGTGGACCGGAAGACCGCCGTCACCGGGTTTGCCGCCTTGAGCTACAGCTTCTGATTACGGAACTAAGCCAGGGGCAGCCGGGACAGACCGGTCCGCCGTTCTCCCCCGCAGGGTTCAAACCCGGGCCAACTCTCGCCGGGTTGCGCCCCTCCCACCAAACCGGCACAATCCGCGCCGCCATGACCCCACCCGCCCAAACGTCCGAAGCCGGCCTCCTCTCCCGGATCCAGGAATTCTTCCGGAACGGCGACCCGGAGCGCCGGGCCGCGCTCGCGGCCGAGATCGAGGCGGACCCCGCCTACGAGCGGGGCAAGGTGCGGGAGTGGCTCCACAAGGCGGATCTCTGGAAGCCGGTGAAGCCCGGCCGGCTCGACATCACCGTGCCCGTGGGGCTGGGGCAGGAGCGCTTCGTCACCCTGCGCATCCCCAAGGGGTACACGCCGGCCAAACCCTGGCCGCTGATCTACCTCCTCCACACGAGCGGCGGCAACGGGCCGGACTTCCTGAATTTCGCGGAGCGCACGCTCGGCCCCAGGGTCGAGGACTTCGTGGTCGCCGCCCCCACCCACTACCGCCAGACCGGGCTCGACGCCCCCGCCCCCTTCACCGCGGATCACACGGCGATCCTCCGGGCGGTCCGGCGGACCCTCCACGTGGACGGCGACCGCCAGTACGCGCTCGGCTACTCGCTCGGCGGCTACACGAGCTGGACCCTGGCCTATCTCCACGCCGAGGAGCTGGCCGGCTCGGTGCCCGTGGGGAGCTGCTTCAGCGTTCCGCCGTCGGAGGACGGGCTGTGGAAGCTCGTCCTTCCCAACCTCGCCCACGTTCCGGTCTTCGCCGTGTGGGGCGGGCGCGACTCCCTGGGGGTCGTGGGCAACGACGGCAGCAAGGCGGGGACCATCTCCCAGATGAACCGCCGCTTCATCGACTGGACGAAGGGGATGACCCTGCCCATCCGCTTCCACGAGGACCCCCGGGCCGGGCACGGCGGCCTCTCGGTGCCCAAGGGGCCGCTCGCGGAGATCCTCGCCGGCCGCCGGGTGCACTACCCGAAGACCGTGGATCACACCTTCCGCCACGCCCACCAGGGGAGGGCCTACTGGCTGGAGGTGAACGCCTGGGAGGGGCCGTCCTGGGGGGCAGGCTACCCCCGCGCCACCCGCCAGTCCCGGGAGAGCCATCTCCAGGCCTACGGCCGCACCGTCCGCGGCCTCCTGGGGAACCTGAAGGGCGAGATCAAGGGGCAGACGCTCGCCGTGCAGACGAGGCACGTGGCCGACCTCACCGTCTGGGTGGGGGAGGGCATGATCGACTGGAGCCGGCCCGTCTCCGTGGAGGTGGGAACCCGCCGGGTCTTCCAGGGCCCACTCCGCCCCGACCTCTTCCTCTGCCTCGCCCAGGCCGCGCGCACCTGGGACCTCGACCGCCTGCGCTGGGCGGGCGTGCGGGTGGGCAAGACGGTGGAGGTGTTGACGGGGCGGAGCGAGCTGCCGGGGTTGAATCCGGGGTAGGCGGCGGCCCCCCGCCCGGCCCTCACCCCAACCCTCTCCCAGCCCCCTCCACACCTTCCGGGAGAGGGAGCCTTTGCAACGGCAATATCTCAATAAGGGCTCCCTCTCCCGGTCGGGGGACGGGAGGCTGGGAGAGGGTTGGGGTGAGGGTCCCGAGGCGGGAACACCGCATCGGTCTCACCTGCCCTTACCGCGGGCTCTCCTCCGCAACCGAAACGGATATGGCATTCCTGTCACATCTCTGTGAAGGATGCAGGCGGCCGGCCAGCGACTCGCAACTTCCCATCCCGGCCTCCGTACCCTTGACCAGGGAAACGATGCCTTGCGTCACTCCCACCCACCT
>DATHUD010000935.1:0-3915 GCA_035462575.1 Thermoanaerobaculia bacterium
GATGACGAACCTCTACGAGGTGCGCAACAAGGCGGTGAGCACGTTCTCCGGCGGAATGAAGCAGCGCTTCGGCATCGCCCAGGCGCTGCTCGGTGCGCCGAGCCTGATCATCGTCGACGAGCCGACGGCGGGGCTCGACCCCGAAGAGCGCAGCCGCTTTCACAACCTGCTCAGCGAGCTCGGGGAGAACGCGGTCGTGCTCCTCTCCACGCACATCGTCGAAGACGTGAGCGATCTCTGCCCGCGCATGGCCCTGCTGGCCGGCGGGCGCGTGGTGCTCCAAGGGGAGCCGGCCCGTTTGATCGCGGAGCTGGAGGGGAGGCTGTGGCGCAAGGCCGTGCCGAAGCCCGCCGTCGCGGGCTACCGCGCCTCCCACGACGTCATCGCGGCGCGGCTCTTCGCGGGCCAGGCGCAAGTCTACGTGCTGGCGGACGGGCGCCCGGAACCGGGCTTCGAGCCGGCCGCGCCGGATCTCGAGGATGTCTATTTCTCCGTTCTCTCCTCGCTCCAGCCGCGAGAGGAGAGGATCGCATGCTGAGAGAGCTCGTGGTCTTCGAGTGGCGCTATCACTCCCGGCAGGTTTCCTTCTTCGCCGCGTCGCTGCTCTTTTTCCTTTTCGGATTTGCCTTGAGCGTCACGCAGTTCGGGCCCGACAACGTTGCCGTCAACTCGCCCTGGCTGGTCATGGAAGGGTTCGGGCTGGTGTCGCTCCTCGCTCTCATCGCCGCGGGCATCTTCGCTTCGAGCGCGGTGCTTCGCGATGAGGACTATCAGATGAGGGAGATCATCCACGCCACGCCCGTGGGACGGCTCCACTATCTCCTCGGCCGTTTCGGAGGAGCGTTTCTGGCAACGCTCTCGACGGTCGCGTTCTCCGGGCTGGGGATGGCTGCCGGCGTTTTCATGCCCTGGCTCGCGCCGGAGCGCGTCGCGGCGATGGACGCCCGCCCGTATCTTGCGGCGTTCGGCGTGATCACCCTTCCGAATGTTTTTTTCGTTACGGCTCTGCTGTTCGCCGTGGCCGTGCTGACGCGCAACGCCATTGCCACGTATGCCGCGGCGGTCGTCCTCTACGTTCTCTACTTCGTCTCCGCCGCGCTGACGGATTCACCGTTGATGGCCGGCTCGCGGCCGGGTGGGGGAGGGGGAACGCTTCCGTCGCTTCTCGATCCGTTCGCCCTGACCAGCTTTTTTGACGGGACGCGCTACTGGACGGCGGCCGAGAAGAACGCGCGCTTCATTCCGTTCGAGGGCCTGCTCCTCGCAAATCGCGGGATCTGGATCGCGGCCGCGCTCGGGATCCTGGCGATCGTTTACCGCAGATTCAGCTTCAGAACGCGCCGCATGCGCAATCTCCCCCCTCTCCCGAAGGAAGGGAGGGCAATGGGAGAGGGAGTCCGGGGGGGTGAGGTTGGCGCGCCGCGTCCGTGGAGCGGCCTGCCGTCGATTCGCCCCGCGGGAACCTCGGGGCTCGCGGCGTACCTGTCCTCTGCGAAGCTCGAGATCCGGACCCTCCTGACGAAGAGCACTCTGCTCCTTCTTCTCCTCTGGCTGGGATGGGCGGTCTCCGAGATCTACGGCAGCGTTCTCACCGGCGAGTACAACTCGACTTCCTATCCCGCCACGAGCCTCGTCCTCGCAGCGCTCGAGACGCCCGCGACGATCCTCGGCACGATTCTCATCCTGTATTACGGAGCGGAGCTGTTCTGGCGCGAGCAGCGATTCCGCATGGCGTCCATCGTCGACAGCACGCCGGTCTCCGGGGCGGTGATGATCGCCGCGAAGTGGACGGCGCTCGCGGCGCTCCTCGGGGCGCTGCTCCTGGGCGGTGCCGTGGCCGGCGTAGTCTTGCAGGTTTCGAAAGGCTACTTCGATTTCCAACCGCTCCTCTATCTCGCGTTCTTCTATTTTACCGGTGTGCCGCTGCTGCTCTATGCCGCGGCGTCGCTGTTCATCCACGCGCTCTCTCCGGGCAAGTACGCGGGGATGATCTTCTTCGTTCTCTTCCTGATCGTGTCGCGCCGGGCCTCCGCCCTCGGGCTCGAGCACGATCTGTGGCGCTTTGCCGCCGCGCCGGCCGTCCGCTACACGGAGCTCAACGGCTTCGGCCATTCCGCGGCGCCGTTCCACGGGTTCATGTTGCACTGGGCGGTGTTGGCGCTGCTGTTGGCCACGATGGCTGCCGCGCTCTGGCGGCGGGTGGCCGCGCCGTTTTCGGAGCGCCTTCGCCTTCTGGCGCGGCCCAGCGCGATGGCCTGGGCGCTCGCGGCGACCTTTCTCGTTACGGGCGGTTGGATCTTCTACAACACGAACATCGCCCACGCCTACGTCACCACGAACGACCTCTTCGACTGGCAGGCGGATTACGAGAAGACCTACAAGCGCATCGAAACGATGCCGCGTCCGCGGATTCTCGCGATCGACAGCGAGGTCGATCTTTATCCCGCCGAACAACGCTATCGAGTGGCGGGGCGATATGGGCTCGTCAACGAATCCACGCGGCCGATCCCGAGCGTGTACGTGGCAACGCGCCGGGAGGCCCGGGTGACTGCGTTGTCCATTCCGTCGGCGCGGCGGGCCGAGGAGGACAACCGGTTCGGCATGCACCGCTTCGACTTCCAGCCGCCGCTCGCTCCCGGCGCTCGCGCGGAGCTCCGCTTCGATCTCTCCTTTGCCACCGGTGGCTTCGCCAGCGGCCAGCAGGACGATGCCGTGGTCGGGAACGGAACCTTTCTGATGAACTTCCGCGGATTCCCGACCCTCGGCTATCGCGGCAGTTATGAGATCTCCGATCTCCGCGAGCGCCGCAAGAGAGGCCTCTCCGGCGCGGGCACAGCCGCCCTCGAAGAGGACGGCGCGCACGGCGCGGTCGAGGCTTCGGTGGACGAGTGGGTCGATTTGAGCGTGACCGTGTCCACGGCGGGCGATCAGATCGCCCTGGCGCCGGGACGCCTGGAGCGTACCTGGCAGCGCGGCGGGCGCCGCTGGTTCCGCTATCGCACCGACGCGCCGATCCTCAATCGATTTGCCATTGACTCCGGCCGTTACGCGGTGGCGAAACGGCAGCAGTGCCCGGTCGGCATCGAGCTCTACTACCACCCGGCACATGCCGCGAACGTCGCGCACATGCTCGACACCGCAGCCGCCTCGCTCGACGTGATGCAGAGCCGTTTCGGGGCGTATCCCCATCGCCAGTTGAGGATCGTCGAGCTCTCTTCATACTGGCCGATGGCTGGCTACGCCCTTCCGGGGACGGTCTATCTCCGCGAGGACCGGGGCTTTCTCACCGACACCCGCGACAGGAACCGTCCCGATCTCGTCGCGCGGCGCGTGGCCCACGAGGTGGCCCACCAATGGTTTGGCCATCGCGTCTACACCGCGGACGTGGAAGGCGCGTCGGTGATCGTCGAGTCGCTGACGAAGTACTCGGAGCTGCTTGTTGTCGAGCGCATGCGCGGGCGGGAGCACGTCCGGCAGTTGCTGGAAATCGAGCTGGACCGCTATCTCTCCGGGCGCGCGGGAGATACGTACGCCGAAGTGCCGCTCTACAAATCCGACAACCAGGCCTACCTCTTCTACAACAAGGCGGCGGTCGTGTTCTTCGCCATCCGCGACCTCCTCGGGGAAGAGGCCATGGACCGGGCCATCCGCGCAATGATGCAGGAGAGCCGTCCGACGAGCGTCGACCTCGTGCGCCATCTGCGCACCGTTGCGGATGCCGGGCAGGGCGCGCTCATCGATCAATGGATGAGAGAGATCGTTCTCTACGACCTGCGCGTCGAAACCGCGGAGGCGCGCCGCCGAGCCGACGGCCGCTATGACGTGACCGGTCGCCTCAACGCGGGCAAGATCCGCGCGGAGGGCCGCGGCAACGAACAGCCCCTCGCCCTGGAAGAGCCGATCGAGGTCGAAATC
>DATHUD010000936.1:0-8678 GCA_035462575.1 Thermoanaerobaculia bacterium
TGGAGCTTCCTGGCAGTAGCGAGATCACCAAGATTCCGGAGGGTTGCGGCCAAGTTGTTCATCGTCATCAAGGTGCCGGAGTGCTCGCCACCCAGCACGCGCTCTTGGATCTTCAGGGTCTGCTCTTGGAGCTTCCTCGCACCGGCGAAATCACCGAGAGCCCTGAGGGTGTCGGCTAGGTTGTTCATAGTCATCAAGATGTCAGGGTGCTCACCACCCAGCACGCGCTTTTGGATCTTCAGGGCCTGCTCCTGGAGCTTCCTGGCACCGGCGAGATTACCTCGAGTGCTTGCAAAGTATCCGGCTTGATTCAGTAGTCGACTGGCTGCTGCCTCTGAAATCATATAGCGCTTGGTAAGATCTGCAGCTTGGATGGCGTGGGGTTGCAGTCTTTCGCAAGTGTGCCATGTGCTAACCTCGACGTTTGGATACACCGCACTCAGCGCTCCAACCACTCGCTCCGCCCAAACCCGCCGGCCTTTCTCGCCCAACGATATCCTCATCACTTCCTGCGTCAAGCGGTGCAGTTTGAAGGCATCGTCCGGCAAACGCTCGACGAGCGAGTAGCGCTCCAGAGGTTCGAGCAACTCCCAGAAGTCAAGTTTATTGGTTCTAGAAGTTATGAGGGCCTTGCTTAGAGCATCGCCGATAAACGGTTGGCTGTGGCGGTAGAAACTGAATAGTTCAAGGATCAACCGCCAGTGAACTTTCCGGCTCTGTGTTTCTTTGCCGAATTCCGAACCGCCCCAGGTGAAGATCTCGATTGGAACCGAATCCGGCACGAGGAACGCGGCGGCGGTTAGCAGCTCGGCAGAGGCAGGCGAGGCCTCGTGCACGGCGATAAAGCTCAACGTCCAGGTCGTTGCGACGGTCTTGGAGTAGTCGGTGCTCGGCTTACCCCTTTCGAGCAACGCTAGGCCCTGGCTCTGGTACCTGGTGAGGTACTCGGCAAAACTAGCCCCCATGGTATGAATGTAGGCAGCCGCCTGTTCGAGAGCGAGCGGCAGATATCCCAACTCGGCGGCCAGCGCGGCGGCGCCCTGGGCGTCGGCCTTGCCTGTTCTCTCCATCAGGAAGTCCACCGCTTCATTGGGATAGAGGGTTTCGACTCGCAATGGATCTCTTATTCCGACCTTGACGAAGGACTTTGACCGCGAGGTCAGCAGGACGTTGCCACCGTTCCGCCTTGGCGGCAAATAGGGACGGACCATGGCGGGGTCGTCCGCGTTGTCGAAGACCAGCAACCAGAGATCCTCGCGGGCGAGCCAAGCCTTCACCGCCCGGACTGCCACCTCGAGATCGGCCTTCGTATCGATGAGCCCCAACTCGCGAGCGATTGATAGATACTCTGCCTGGAGCGCTGCCTCGCTTTCTACCACCACCCACAGGACGAAGTGATAGTGTCCCCCATACCGATGCGCATACTCGATGGCTGTCTGGGTCTTGCCGATGCCTCCCAGCCCGTGGATGGCGGCCTGAGCGAGCACGGAGGTCCCTTGCGTCTGGAGCTGCTGGTGTAGTTGCGAAAGCAGGGCCTCGCGGCCAGTGAAGAATGGGTTGCGATGGGGGACTCTGATCATAGTAGGACGGGCGGAGGGGGGGAGAAGAGGTTCAGAGCCCGCCAGCCCCTTTTCTGGCATGACGCCTCTAATTCCACAGAGCAGCCGGTACAACGCGTGAGGATCATCGAGCCCGCTGCGAAAGTCCACCCAGGTCAGCCGCGCCAAGAAAGGCGGCAGCTCAGGCATTGAGGCACCCGGTAACAGGACCGGGATCACCCGACGGCTGTCGTCTCGCACCCGTATTTCGAGAGCGTTCCGCATCTCTTCGTTCTGCCACGGCCCGAGATGGCCGGGACCGACAAATACTGCGCAGGTCCGGCTTCGATCCAGCGCCTTCTCTATCGCCTCCTGCCACGGCTCCCCCGGTACCAGGTGCCACTTGTCGAGGAACGGCTTGAAACCTTCGGCTTTGAGGCAAAGTGCCAGATGTTCCACGGCCTGCTTATCCCGTGCGGCGTGGCACAGGAAGACGTGGTAGATAGCGTTGGGGACCATAGCGGACGGTGGGCTGTATGGATGTAGGATATCACTTGATCTTAAGACGCTGCCGGGGAAGGGACAGCGGAGCTTAGGGCGCGTCACAAGATAACTATCTCATGTCCAATTTTCTCTTCTCAGGTTCCGCAGGGGCATAAAATTCGGTATATGGGACACTTATCTTGTGGCGCACCCTTAGACGTTTGGATTTCGGCCGTAAGCCTGGCGAGCCGGTGCAACCCCCAGAATTTCTTCCGAGACTTCGACCGCGACTCCGAAGCGTTCCGGCGCACCGAAAATCCTTCGCAGCCCGTCGTTCGCTCTGGCTGACGATTCCCTCCGGCCTACCACCCCGCCGGCGCCCTCCACGTCTGGAGGATCTGCACGTAATTAGCCCGCTCGTAGGCGGCCGGATCGGGGCAGCGGGCGAGGCTCAGGCTTCCCTTCATCTGCTCGATCGAATAGTAGCCGTGCTCGTGCATCCAGCCAGCCAGATCGTCGAGCACCAGGCGCAGGTACTCCGGGCCGTGCTTCAGGAGCGCCGAGACCATTTGCACGGCGTCGGCTCCGGCCATCATCGCCTTGATGACGTCGAGCGCGTTGTGCACGCCGCCGGTGGCCGCGAGCGACGAGGACACGCGGCCGGAGAGGATCGCGAGCCAGCGCAGCCTCAGTAGGAGCTCGGAAGAGTCCGACAGCCGCAAGGCGCGCTGCACTTCCAGGTTTTCGATGTCCAGGTCCGGCTGGTAGAAGCGGTTGAACAGGACGAGCCCGTCCGCGCCCTCGCGGGCGAGCCGCTGGGCGAAGTAGGCGAACGAGGTGTAGTAGGGCGAGAGCTTGACCGCGACCGGGATCGCGACCGCGCTCTTGACCGAATGGAGCATTGCGATCGTGCGGCGCTCGATCGACTCGCCGCTCTCGTAGAGGTCGGTCGCCAGGGCGTAGACGTTGAGCTCCAGGGCGTCGGCGCCCGCGTCTTCCATCTGCCGGGCGTAGTGGAGCCAACCGCCGTCGGTCGCGCCGTTCAACGAGGCGATGACCGGCACCTCGACGGCGGCCTTGACCTTGCGGATCAGCTCCAGGTAGGTGTCGGCGCCGGCCGGCAGGCCTTCCGGCGAAGGGAAATAGGAGGTCGCTTCCGCGAACGATTCGGCGTGCTCCTCGAATGCGTGGACGCTCGCGAGCTGCTCGCGGGTGATCTGCTCTTCGAACAGCGAGTGCAGGACGATCGCCGCCGCGCCCGCGTCCTCCAGGCGGCGCACGGTGCCGATGTCGTCCACCATCGGCGAGGCGCCGACGATCAGCGGATGCTTGAGCCGCAGGCCGAGATACCGGGTGGTGAGATCCATGTCGTTCTCCTGTCGATTCCGTTATTCGGCGGCCGGGTCGGCAATCACCGCCGCATCCTGTCCCCGTGGCACGTGGAGCCCCGCGAGCTGCGTGTAGACGGCGAAACGCCGCTCCGCGTCGCGCTCGGCCGCGGCAGAGAGCCGCTTGAAGCGCACGGGATCGATCTTTTCGACCCGGCGGAAGCGGCCCTCGTTCCTCATGTATTCGCTCGCCCGGATCTTGGGCGGAGCCGAGTCGATCTGCAGCGGCGGCTGGCCCTGGGAGATCCGCCGCGGATCGAACCGGTAGAGCGGCCAGACGCCGGACTGCACCGCGAGCTCCTGCTGGCGCACGCCCTGTGACAGATCGTAGCCGTGCGCGATGCAATGGCTGTAGGCGATGACGAGCGACGGGCCGGGGTAGGCCTCGGCTTCGAGCAGCGCTTGCACGGTCTGATTGATCTTGCCGCCGAAGGCGATGCGCGCCACATAGACGTGGCCGTAGCTCATGGCGACCAGCCCCAGATCCTTCTTGCCGGTTTCCTTGCCGGCCACGGCGAACTTGGCCGCGGCGCCCATGGGCGTGGCCTTGCTCTGCTGGCCGCCGGTGTTCGAGTACACCTCGGTGTCGAGCACCAGAACGTTGATGTTGCGCCCCAGGGAGAGCACGTGGTCGAGCCCGCCAAAACCGATGTCGTAGGCCCAGCCGTCGCCGCCCACGAGCCACACGCTCTTTTTGACGAGGGAGTCCGCCAGCGTCTCCAACCGCCGCGCCTCGGGTTGGGCCATCCCCGCGAGGCGGCTTTTAAGCTCGCGCACCCGATCGCGCTGGGCCTCGATCCCCGCATGGCCGGCCTGCTCGCCGGTGAGCAGGCCCGCGGTGAGCTCGTCCCCGAGGTCGCCGGAGAGCCTGCGGACCAGATCCTGCGCGTGCGCCTCGTGCTGGTCGGCCGCGAGCCGCAGGCCCAGCCCGAACTCGGCGTTGTCTTCAAACAGCGAGTTCGCCCAGGCGGGGCCGCGGCCGTCGCTGTTCGTAGTGTACGGAGTGGTCGGCAGGTTTCCGCCGTAGATCGAGGAGCAGCCGGTGGCGTTCGCGATCAGCAGCCGGTCGCCATAGAGCTGGGTCAGGAGCTTGAGATAGGGCGTCTCGCCGCAGCCGGCGCAGGCGCCCGAAAACTCGATCAGTGGCTGGAGGAGCTGCGAGCCCTTGGCGTCCATCCGCTTGATGCGCGTGGGATCGACCTCGGGCAGGCCGAGGAAGAAGTCGAAATTGGCCCGCTCGCGATCGCGCACCGGCCGCTGCGGCTCCATGTCGATCGCCTTGTGGCGCGGATTGGAGCGGTCCTTGGCCGGACAGATGGTCACACACAGATCGCAGCCGGTGCAGTCTTCGGGCGCCACCTGCACGGTGTACTTCATGCCGGCGAAATCGGCAGACTTGTAATCCATCGAGAGGAAGCTCTCCGGCGCGCCCGCGAGCTCGGCCGGGTCGTAGACCTTGGTGCGGATCGCCGCGTGTGGGCAGACGAAAGCGCACTGGTTGCACTGGATGCAGATGTCCGGATCCCAGATCGGGATGCGCTGCGCAATGTTGCGCTTTTCCCAGCGCGCCGTGCTGACGGGCCAGGTGCCGTCCACCGGGAAGGCGCTGACCGGCAGCAGGTCCCCCTGCCCGGCGAGCATCACGGCGGTCACCCGCTGCACGAATTCGGGCGCGGCCGCGGCCACGAGCGGCGGCCGGTGCCGGGTCGTCGTGACGGCGGCCGGCAGCTCCACCTTGTAGAGGTTCGCGAGCGCCGAGTCCACGGCGCGGAAGTTGCGCGTCACAACCTCCTCGCTCTGGCCCGCGTAGGTCTTCCGGATGGCGTTCTTGATGCGCGCGATCGCCTCGTCGGGCGGCAGCACGCCCGCGATGGCGAAGAAGCAGGTCTGCATCACGGTGTTGATGCGCCGGCCCATGCCCGCCTCTTCCGCCACCTTGTAGGCGTCGATCGCGAAGACCTTGAGGCCCTTGGCAAGGATTCCCTCCTGCACCTCGCACGGAAGCTGGTCCCACACCGCCTCGGGCGCGCACGGCGCGTTGAGCAGCAGGGTGCCGCCCGGCGCAGCCGGGCCTACCACGTCGTAGCGGTCAAGAAAGTCGAATTGATGGCAGGCCACGAAGCTCGCCTGCTTGATCAGATAGGCCGAGCGGATCGGCTCCGGTCCGAAGCGCAGGTGGGAGATGGTGACCGCGCCCGCCTTCTTCGAGTCGTAGACGAAGTAGCCTTGGGCGTAGTTGTCCGTGCCCTCGCCGATGATCTTGATCGAATTCTTGTTGGCTCCCACCGTGCCGTCCGCGCCGAGGCCGAAGAACACGGCCCGCACGACGCTGTCCGGCTCGATGTCGAAGTCGCGGTCGAACGGCAGCGAGGTGTGGGTGACGTCGTCCACGATCCCGACCGTAAAGTGATTACGCGGCGCGACGGCGGCCATGTTGTCGAACACCGCCTTGACCATCGCGGGATCGAATTCCTTGGACGCGAGGCCGTAGCGTCCGCCGACGACGCGCGGCATTTCGGCCATGGGGAGCTTCCCGTGCTCGCGCGCCTCGGACAGCGCGGCGATCACCTCGAGATGCAGCGGATCGGCCACCGCGCCCGGCTCCTTGGTGCGGTCGAGCACCGCCAGGGTGCGCACGGTCGGCGGCAGGACGGCGACGAAATCGGGGATTGAGAACGGGCGGAAGAGCCGCACCTTGAGGACTCCGACGCGCTCGCCCCGACCGATCAGCCAGTCGACCGTCTCGTGTACGGTCTCGGTGCCGGAGCCCATGAGCACGATCACGCGCTCGGCCTCGGGGTGCCCGTAATAATCGAACAGATGGTAGCGGCGGCCGGTGCGCGCCGCGAGCGCGTCCATGGCCTCTTTCACGATGCCGGGGCAGGCCGCGTACCAGGGATTGGCGGCCTCGCGCGCCTGGAAGAAAGCGTCGGGGTTCTGCGCCGTGCCGCGCACCACCGGATGGTCAGGAGTCAGGCCCCGCCCGCGGTGGGCGCGGACGGCGTCTTCGTCGAACAGGGCGCGCAGATCCTCGTCCGTAAGCTCCTCGATCTTGGCAACCTCGTGCGAGGTGCGGAAGCCGTCGAAGAAATGGAGGAAGGGGATGCGCGAGCGAAGGGTCGCGGCGTGGGAGACGGCCGCAAAGTCGTGGGCCTCCTGCACCGAGGCGGCGGCGAGCATGGCGAAGCCGGTCTGGCGGCAGGCCATCACATCCGAGTGATCGCCGAAGATCGACAGCGCATGGGTTGCGAGCGTCCGCGCCGCCACGTGCATGACGAACGGGGTCAGCTCGCCCGCGATCTTGTACATGTTGGGGATCATCAGCAGCAGACCCTGGGACGCCGTAAAGGTCGTCGCGAGCGCGCCGGCCTGAAGAGCGCCGTGCACCGCGCCGGCGGCGCCCCCCTCGGACTGCATCTCGACCACCTGCGGGACCATGCCCCACAGGTTGAGCTTCGTCTTGGACGCCCATTCGTCCGCCAGCTCGCCCATGGCCGAAGAGGGGGTGATCGGATAGATGGCGATGACCTCGCTCGCCCGGTAGGCGACCGAGGCCGCGGCTTCGTTGCCGTCGATGGTGATCTGGCGCGCTTCGTTCATTGGAGTCCTCCTGCTTTCCGCTTGAGAGACTACCGATCGCACCCTGCCGGGCGCGCCGTACCGGAGGGCGGTTTCGCTCCCGGGCCGCCGCTACCCATGGGGGTGGGGCGGCGCCCGGCCGATCCCCGTAATTCACGGATTGGTCCTGCGAACGCGAAAGGGTGGGCAGCGGCCCCACCCCGGAGGGCGTTGCGGCCCCCTTGGAACGGGGCTAGAAAAGAGGGTAACGCCCGCCCCTCAACACTTTCCCGCGGGCCACAGGAGGAGCCCATGAGCTGGGAAGAGGCCCGAAACCGCGAGATCACCCGCTGGTCCGCAATTCGCGACGCCATTGGAACCGCCGCGCCGGTGGACCTGCTCACCGAGATCAACACCGCCAGCACCCTCTGCGACAAAGCCAAGGGGGAGGCCGGCGAGTCCCTCAACTACTGCGACCGCTGCCTCTTCTACCAGCAGTTCGGAGGCTGCCGCGAGGTGAGCGGCCGCATGAGCGAGCGCGTCGCCGAAAGCGACTGGCAGGGGCTGCAAACGCTGGTGGACGGGTTTATCTCCCACCTCCGCGCCCTCGAAATCCCGAGCGCCGCGGCCTCGCCGGCCGGGTGACGCGGCCAGCTCCAATAAGCGCCTAGGAAGCTTAGGCGGAACTGGAGCCATGCACCACGGAAGGAGGCGGCACGAGGTCCCAGGACGCGAGCTTCTCGGCCAACGGACTTCCACTCTGGCGGCTCGAGCCTCCACCGGCTGGATCCTTCAGCAGAGTGACCGGATCGTCCTGTGCTTCCTGATAGAGGGTGTCCGCCAGGGAAATGGACCGCAGGAGCTCTTCGACGTCGATGGCCTCGGTGTGGGCGATGGTCCAGTTCCTCCGGTAGCTCGCAAGCTCTCCAAGGCAGGACTCAAGGGTCCGCAGGACCTCTCCCAACTCGCTGTCCAGCTTCGCGGCGAGGGCCTCCCGCTGTTTCGTCTGGGTCCGTTTCCCAAGGACGAAGAGCAGGCCGCCGATCGCCAGGAAGACCAGGGCAAAGCTCAACGAGGCGGCTCCCATCAGCCATAGGATTGCAAAGACTCCACCCGCCAGCGGTGCAATCCATGCGTAAGCAGGGAGCTTGATCGCGGCGAGCTCCCTTTCCTTCCTGGCCGCGTACGTCGCGCAGGCGCTCTCTGCCAGCTCCTGGCCGTTGTAGCCGTCCCGGCTCGCCCCCTGCCAGTCACCGATCGCGAGCGCCACCTCCGCGGGCACATGCTCGCCATCCCTCCGGACCAGGGTTTGATGGGCCGCCAGGATCCAGTCCCGAGAGAACGCCGCCGCATACCGCTGCGCGGCGAGGGAGGCTCCGGCCTGCTCCGGATACATGAGGATGTCCGTGAGCCGCCCTACGAACGAAACCTTTTCCGCCAGCGCCTCCTCCTCCACGGTCATCCTGGCTTCCGCCTTCTGCCGGTCCCCCTCCTCGTCGAGGATGAGCTGCAACAGACGCTCCTGTCTCCGCAACGGGAGCTCCTCGTCGTCGAACCGGCCGACCAGGGTGTCGAGCAAACCGTCGACCGCGAAAACCACGGACGGCGGCAGGGTGGTCGGAGTCTCCAAAACCCTCCGGAAGCGTTCCACGACACGGCGGTTCCGGCGGACGTTGGCCAGCGAGGCCTCCAGAGCCGGCCAGGACGCGCT
>DATHUD010000937.1:0-23357 GCA_035462575.1 Thermoanaerobaculia bacterium
AAAGTGAAGACTCTCTTGGGGGAGGGGTCCCCCAGCTTGGGTGAGGGGTCCCACGACTCGGGGGAGGGGTCCCCCAGCTCGGGGGAGGGGTCCCCCGGCTCGGGGGAGGGGTCCCCCAACTCGGGGGAGGCGTCCCCCAGCTTGGGGGAGGGGTCCCCCAACTCGGGGGAGGGGTCCCCCAACTCGGGGAAGGGGTCCCCCGGCTCGGGGGCCGCGCCGGAGCGTTCCCGGATCGCGGCGAAACGATCCTGGAGACTCGCCCCGACTCTTTTCCTATCCCAGATCGTCCAGCGAGACGATCCCCTGCTTGAGCGCGTAGATAACCGCCTGCGTCCGGTGGCTCAACTGCAATTTCGAGAGGATATTGCCCACGTGGGTCTTCACCGTCTCCTCGCTCACGTGGAGGGCCTCCCCGATCTCGCGGTTGGTACGGCCGTGGGCGAGTTGGCGGAGCACGTCTTTTTCCCGCTCGGAGAGGTCGTCCCCCAGCGGGCCGCCGCGCACGAGGTCCTGGAGCACCGAGCCGGCGACCGCGGGATCGAGGACGGACTGCCCGCGGGCCGCGGCGCGCACGGAGGCCAGAAACACCTCGGGATCCGAGTCTTTCCGCACGTAGCCGATGGCCCCGGCCCGCAACGCCGCCACCACCTTGGCGTCGTCCGTGTCGGCGGTGAGCACCACGACCTGCGTGTGCGGCGAGAACGCCCGGACGCGGCGGGTGGCCTCGACGCCGTCGATCCCGCCGGGCATCCGGAGATCCATGACCACCACGTCCGGCATCCACCCTTCGAGCTTCTCCAGGGCCTCCTCCCCGGAGGACGCGGTCCCTGCGACCTCCACGTCCGAAAACGATTCGAGGTAGCTCCGGAGGCCCTTCTGCACCACGCGGTGGTCGTCGACCAGGACGACGCGGATCTTGCTCATGCGGGGGCTCCCTCCTCTCGCGGTTGCCGGAGGATAAAGTAAAAGACGGCAGCCACTCCGCAGAAGAAGACGGCGATCTCCAGCGGCAGGAGCAGTTGGCGCCGGGTCCCGAGCAAGAGGGAGATCACCAGGAACGCCGGAATGATGTCGGACGATCTCCAGAAGCCTCGCCACCCGCGGCGGAGCTCGCTCAACCGATGGAACCTCACGAGCTCGAAGGCGGAGACACCCACGAGAAGGAGCGCCACCCCGACCCCGGCGATATGTGCGGCGGTCCACCCCTCCTCCGACAAACGCCAGGACCAGGGAATCCACCAGCTTGCGCAAAACAGCAAGATGGCCCGGGTCCGATGATGGCTGGCGCGATGCGAGACGGTCAACGAGGCCTCTCCCTCTCCTTCCTTCTCCGCGGGGGCCTTCCATGTCCGGTGCCAGATCACATAGAGGACCGAGAGGACGATCAACGCGCTGAAAAAAAGATCCGAAATCTGGACATCCTCTCCAAAAGGCCGGTAACGCAGGAACATCACCGCTGTGAACACAATGAACCAGGTCTCGCCTCTTTCCTGGCGGATCGCCTTCTCCTGGAGCGTCTCCGGTGGCTTGGGGGGTGGCGCGAGAGGAAGGTGGACGACGACCCGGGCTCCCGCTCCCGGTGCGCCCTCGATCTCCACCCTCCCCTGAAGCGCCGCCGCCCGCTCCCGCAGGTTCCGCAACCCCATCCCGGACACCGCCACCTCAGAGTCGAACCCCTGCCCGTCGTCGCTCACTTGAAGCGCGACCTCCTCTCCCTGCCGGCCGATCCAGATGTGGACCGTTCCCGCCCGGGCGTGACGAGCCACATTGGCCAGGGCCTCCTGGACGATCCGAAAGAGCGCCTCCCGGGCGCCGGGCGGCATCCGGTCGTCCGGGATCTCCGGACCGAGCTCGACCGTTACCTGAGCCCCGCTCCGATATCCCAGAGCCTCGGCCTGTTCCCGTAGCGCCTCGATGAGACCCATCGTCGAGGTAAGAGCCTGCGGCCGGAGCTGGTGGAGCATGGCCTGCATTTCGACCATGGCCTCGCGGGCGGACCGCCGCACGTCGACGAGCGCCGTCTGGGCTCCCTTCGGGTCCCGCTCCCAGCGCTCCTGGGCCGTGGCGGCGCTGACGCTGATCGTGAAGAGCTGCTGCTTGATCGAATCGTGGAGGTCCCGGGCCAGGCGATTCCTCTCCTCCTGGGCTGCGGCCTCCCCGACCTGGCGGAGGAGGGCCTGGCGGACCTCGTCCGGAATCTGCAGATCCACGAGTTCGGAGGCGGCGTCCTCGGGCTTCAAAGGCACCGCGCTGGCCCCGAACAGAACCACGGCCATCCCAATCGGGACGAGGACGAGTAAGAAGGCTACGTCCACAGAGTATGCCCTGCTGTGCTCGAACGCCATCCAGGCGAAGACCAGGTTGCCGATGGCGAGATATCGAGCGAACTTGCTCTGGCTGCCGACCAGCAGGAGATCGCCAACCAGCAAAAGCAGGACCGCGCAAACCAGCAGACCCGTTCCCAGGAGGCTCAGAGCCGGATCGTCCTCGGAAGCCCGGCTGCGGGTGCCGAACGCCTCCAGCCAGGCGAAGAGGGCCAGGAGGAGAGCGTCGACGCGGATGAGGTTCTTCAGAATCTCCATACTCGCGATTGTAGGAACGAGCCCACCCCCGGATCATCGCCTGAGAGGATGAATTTCTCCTCCCCCGAACGGGGGAGCCGGGCTTGTGGCAGAATTCAGGGCTTCACGGACTGGGAGGTCTTCCCTTGCGCAGAGTCGGAATCTTCGGTTGGGGCCTGGTTGCGCCCCGTTCGCCCAATATCGACCGGTTCGCGGAGAACCTGGACTCCTCCGAGAGCTGGCTTACGCCCTTCAACGGCTTCGGCCCGGACAACTTCCTGGTCGGAATCCCCGAGTTCTCCTTCGAGGACTACCGCGGCTGGATCGCCGAGCGGTTCCCCCCGGCCCGCTTCCACCAGATCGAGGAGAAGATGGACCTGCCGGTGCTCTACGCCATCGGCTCCTTCATCCAGGCCCTGGGGCAGAACCCGGGCCTCGAGCAGGAGCTCCGGGCGCTCGGCACCGCCGCCCACGTCTACATGGGGACGGGCATCGGCTGCGTCCAGACGATCGCCGACAACACCCGCGCGCTCGACCGCGCCCAGAGGAAGTGGGACCGCTTCTGGGCCGAGAAGAACCCGGCGCTCGCCGAGCACCTGGCCGGGCGTGGCGCGGCCGACGGCGTGCCGCCGAACCCGGAGACGTTCACGGATTCCGACGAGCGCTACGACGCCGAGAGCGCCTGGTGGCACTACTGGGCCGCCTCCTCGCCAGACCTCGCGGCTTATCTCCACGATCTGGCCGAGATCGAGGGGATGAACGTCCAGGGGGACATCGACAGGGGCAAGGTCTCGGTGATGAAGGAGAAGCAGCGCCGCCTGCGCCACCTCCACGAGAAGTGGGGCGAGCCCACGCCGCCGTGGGGCTCGGTGTCGGCCAACCTCGTGTGGAACATCTGGAACACGCCCGCCGCGCAGATCTCGATGATGGGCCACATCACCGGCCTCTCCTTCGCGCCGGTCGCCGCCTGCTCCACCTTCGGCGTCTGCCTGAAGCTCGGCATGGACGCGATCCGCCGGGGCGAGGCCAAGGCCGTGGTGGTGGGGGCGACCGATCCGCCGCCGATCCCGCTCTCCGTGGGCACCTTCTACGCCGCCCGCGTGATCTCGGCCGACAAGGCGGTCTCGAAGCCGCTGACCGGCCTGCGCGGCACCCACGTGGCCGGCGGCTCCGTCCTCTGGATCCTGGGCGACCTCGACTACATGACGGAGAAGGGCTTCCGCCCGCTCGGGATGGAGCCGGTCTCCGTGGGGGTGAGCTCGGACGCGGACCACATCATCACCCCCTCGACCCACGGGCCCACGGCGGCCATCCGCCAGGCCGTCGCGGAATCCGGCGCCACGCCCGATCAGATCGCCACCTGGGACCTCCACGCGACCGCCACCCCGGGCGACTACCGGGAGGTCGAGACCCTGCGCGGCGTCGTGCCCGATTCGGTCCTGGTGACCGCCCGCAAGGGAACTTTCGGCCACGGCATGTCCGCCGGAGGCGGCTGGGAGCTCACCGCCCAGTACATGGGCTACGAGAGGGGCCGCCTCTACCCGACCCCGCTCCACCCGGAGGAGCTCAACCGGCAGATCGCCGAAATCCACGACGTCTACGTGTTCGACGAGCCCTGCCCCACCTCCCAAGGCTTCGCCGGCAAGCTGTCCATGGGGATCGGCGGGATCAACTCGTGCGTGATCTCGCGGCCGTACGAGCGCTAGCCCCCGCCCGGGCCCTCACCTCCCCGGCCCTCCTCTCCCAGCCCCCTCCCACCCTACCGGGAGAGGAGGGAGCTTCAAACGTCTTTTTGCAAGGGCTCCCTCTCCCGGTCGGGGGGAGGGGGCTGGGAGAGGGTTGGGGTGAGGGTCCCGGGTGGGGGGACGGTCACTCCTCCGCCCGGCCGAACATCAACCCCAGAAGCTCCCGGTCCTCCGGGTGGCAGAACACGTAGACGTGGTCTCCCGGAAGGAAGAGCTCCTGGCCTCGCGGGGCGATGAGGTGGTCCCCCCGCACGATCAGCATCACGGTCGCCCCCTCCGGGAAAGGGACGTCCTCCAGCGCAACGTTCGCCACCGGCAGGGCGGGGTCGATGTGGAAGGAGACGACGTCGCCGTCCAGGAGCTGGGTCGAGGTGATCTCGAGGACGGCCCGGGGCGGCGGGGGCTCGTCCGAGGCGAGGCCGAGCTTGCGGGTGACCCAGGCGACCGTGCCGCCCGGGACGAGGGCGCTCGTCACCACGATGAAGAAGACCACGTCGAAGAGGCGCTCCGCCCCGGGGGCCCGCTCGAGCACCGGGAAGGTGGCGAGGATGATGGGCACCGCCCCGCGCAGCCCCACCCACCCCACGAAGGCGGCCTCCCGCAGAGGAAAGCGGAACGGCAGCAGGCAGGGGATGGTCACCAGCGGACGGGCCACGAAGGCGAGGAGGGCCCCGAGCGCCAGGCCGATCCCCGCCACTTCGAGCAGCCGCGAGGGGAAGACGAGAAGCCCCAGCATCAGGAACATCGTGACCTGGCCGCACCACGCCGCCGCGTCGTGGAAATGGGTGAGCCCGCTCCGATAGGGGATGTCCCCGTTTCCGATCACCACGCCCGCCAGGTAGATGGCGAGAAAGCCGCTCCCGTGGAGGGCCGTGGGCACGCCGAAGGCGAGAAAGGCCAGGGCGAGTGACAGCACCGGGTAGAGGCCGCCCGCCGGCAGCCGGCTCCGGCGCAGGAGGGCCCGGCCCGCGACTCCGATCGCGGCGCCCAGGACGCCGCCGATCGCGAGCTGGAGCAGGATGCCCCAGAGGATCTCCAAGCCCGGCGGCCGCCCGTCCACGAGGCTCGCGGTGAGCGCCATGGTGAGGATGACGGCCATGGGGTCGTTCAGGCCCGACTCGATCTCCAGCGTGGTGGCCACCCGGGGCTTGAGGCGCAGGCCGCTCCCCCGGAGCACCGAGAAGACCGCCGCCGCGTCCGTCGACGAGACCACGGCGCCTAAAAGAAAGGCCTCGATCCAGGAAAACCCCAGAAGCCGCGCCCCGAGGGCCACCACCGTGGCCGTGCCCGCGACTCCCACCGTGGCGAGCACCGCCGCGGGCCGGAACGCGCGCCGCAGAGAGGCCATCGGCGTGTTCAAGCCGCCGTCGAAGAGGATGAGAGCGAGGGCGACCGTTCCCAGGCGGAACGCGAGCCCGTAGTCCTCGAAGTAGATCCCCCCGGGCCCCTCCGACCCCGCGAGCATGCCGATGACGAGGAACAGGAGGAAGACCGGGATCCGGAAGCGCGACGACGTCCGGCTGAGGAGAGCGCTGATCCCCAGCAGGACGCCGAAAACGACCAGGAACCAGGCGGTGGTGAGGGGCTCGGAGGGCGGCACGAGGGGAGGATAGCAGGGGGGCGCACCGAGCCCGCCACAGGTCAGGCGAGAGCCGGTGAGGAGCTCCCCGCCCCCTACCGCTCCCGCCCCCGCCCCCCCGGGTGCCGTACCACGTTCCCGTCCCGCTCCCCCTCCCTCTGCGGCCCCTTCTTCGCCGTTCTGTCCAGCTCCGCGAGCTCCTCCTCGAGCTGCGCCTCGCTCACGTAGTGGATGCGCTCGTTCTTCTGGTACGCCTCGGCCTCCACGATCAGCCGATTCAGGAGGCGCGAGTGGCGGTTGTCGCAAAAGCCCTTCCGGATCTCCGGATAGAGGAGGCCTCCCGCCGCCAACAGGAATGCGAAGGCGTTCTCCCAGAGCGGGATGAAGGGGGCCGCGATGACGAGGCTCCCGATCAGCAGCCCGAGGAGGCCGAAGACGGTCCGGGCCACGGGATCTCCCTGCCGCCACAGGCCGTAGCTCGTCTTTTCGAGCCGCGTCTGCTCGATGGCGGCCGGGATGTACTGCGGCAGCGCCGTCTCCAGCACCTCCTTTTCGAGCGTCCGCCAGTAGCCCGGGGCGCCGCCGATCTCCTCGTAGCTCACCCGGATGTCGGAGAGCTTTTTCTTCGCGATCTCCCGGAGGCGGGCCTCCGCCTCGATGGGCAGGAGGCCGCGCCGCTGGTGCTCGCACTCCTGGAGCACGGCGAAGAGCACGTTGCCATAGTCGTAGGAAGAGCCTGCCAGGTTGATCATGACGTCTCTCCGATCTTTCTTACTGTTGCTGCTGGGGCGGCGCTTCGAGCTGCCGGTTGAGCTCGTAGCGGGTCACACCCAACTGGTCCAGGAGCTTGTTGCCGTCGAGGATCACGTTGCCGCTGGGCAGCTTCGGGATCTGACGGATCTCTTTTTTCTGCAGCGCCTCGATGAGCTGCAGGTTCACGTAGGCGTCGCCCGCACTGCTGTTCAACGCCGCGCGCTCCTTGCGAATGCCCTCGGCCACGGCGGTCTTCTCGGCGAGGATGGCCTGGGCCTCCTGCTGGCGCCGGCCGAGATAGGCGTCGGCGTTCCTCTTGGCCTGCTCGAAGTCACCCTCGGCCCGGGTGAGCGTCTCGGTGAGCTCGGCGATCTTCGACTGCAGGTTCGCCTGGTTCGCCTCGTCGGTCGCCAGGATCTCGGCTTCGAGCTTCTCGGCGGTCTTCTCCGCCTCCTTCCGGGAGTTGATCAGCCGCTGGTAGTCGGGCTTGAACGAGAAGTCGCCCAGGAGCACCTGCTCGACGATCACGCCGTAGGGCGCGAGATTCGTAGCGAGGAGCCGGGTCGCGTCGTTCGCCGCGGCGAAGCGCTTGGTCGGATTGTAGAAGTCCTCCGAGTTCAGCAGGTTCAAGACGTCGCGGATGTAGGTCCGCGCGAGCGGGCGGACCAGCCGCTCTTCGAGCGAGTTGCTGTCCGGCGCCACCGTTTTCCAGACGGAACCGATCTTCGTGGGATCGATCCGCCAGCGGACGGTCACGTCGGTCTCGATGTCGTTGCCGTCCCGCGTCTTGAAACGCAGGTCGTCCTTGTCCGGGCGGTCCGCCGACATCACGAGGTTGCGAAGCGAGATGTCGTACGTCTTCCAGTCGTTCACCACCGGCATGAAGAAGTGGGTCGCGCCGGGCTCCTTGACCTCGAACGACTTGGTGAGCTTGTTGAACTTGACACCCACCTCGGTCGCCCCGGTCGGGTGCGGAGTACACCCCGAAAGCCCGAAGGCGAGGAGGAGCAGGCCACAGCACTGGATCACGATGCGTTTCATGGTGTGTTTTCCTTTGCTCACTGAGAAAGCTTTCCAAGGTCCGTCGGGTCTTCGCTGATGTAGATCGGGCCCTTGATGCTGTTCAGGATCGCGAGGCCCCGCCGGAGCTTCAGGAGCTTCGCCGAGCCGGCGCCTTCGAGGGCGCGGTTGATCGCCTCGGTGCCGCTCGCCTCGGCCGTCTTCACCAGGAGGTCGGCCTCGGCGCGCTTCTGGCGCTCGTAGAGGTCCTTCTGGGCGTTGATGGCGGTGATCTGCGCGTTGAACTCCGACGTCTTCACCTTCATCAGGTTCTGACCCTCGGCGAGCCGCTGGTTCAACCGCGTCTGCACCTCCGCCTGCTTGGCGAGCTCGCGGTTCGCGAGCACCGACTGGTCCTGGATCTTCTTCTGCTCGGTCAGCGCCTGGAACGTCTCCGGATAGTCATACTGGCGGATCAGGACGTCGGCGAGCGCGATGCCGTTGGGTGCAAACTTTTTCGCGAGCTCGCTCTTCAAAGCGCGGACCTGCGCGAGCCGCGCCTCGTGGTAGAACTGCTCGGCCCGCAGCTCGCCCAGGTACCGCTTGACGAGCGGGTCCGTGAACCGGATCACGACCGCCTCCTCGTAGGACCGGCCGAACCCGAACTTCGAGGCCACCTTGTACGGATCGGTGATCCGGTAGAGCACGGTCACGTCGACATCCACCGGATACCCGTCGACGGTCGGCACCTTGACCGCCGGCACCTGGCGGTGCCCCCCCATCCCCTTCTCCGCCGCGCTGTTGGTGAACTCGATCACCTGGACGTCGCGCGGGAAAGTGTGGATCGTCTCGTAGCTCGAAAGCTCCCGCCGGTACCCGGAGCTCACCGGCTCCTTCCGCAGGCCCTTGCCCGGCCCCACGGAGACCTGGCGCAGGCCGATCTCGCCCGGCGGCACGTAGGTGAGCACGCAGGCCCGGAGGAAGAAGAGCGGCACGAGGAGAAGCGTGAGCCGGACCACGAGCTTCCCCACACGGCCCCGGATCTTCTGCAAGACCGGAAACTGGACGCGGAAACGCGGCGACTTCATCGAGTCGAACATGGCTTTCTGGTTGTCCTCTCAGGAAGTTCGATAGGTGGGTGGGAGTGACGCAAGGCATCGTTTCCCTGGTCAAGGGTACGGAGGCCGGGATGGGAAGTTGCGAGTCGCTGGCCGGCCGCCTGCATCCTTCACAGAGATGTGACAGGAATGCCATATCCGTTTCGGTTGCCCGCCCCCGCCCGGGCCCTCACCTCCCCGGCCCTCCTCTCCCACCACGCCACCCGCCCTCCCTGGGAGAGGAGGGAGCAGGAAAATTTCTGCCTTTCTCCCCTCTCCCAGGGAGGGGGAAGGGGTGGTGGGAGAGGGGCCGGGGGTGAGGGCCGGGTGGGGGCGCTCTGGCACGGAAGGTGCATTTTCAGTCAGGCGTGTTGGGGTGGTGGGTGAGCAAAGAAGTAAAAAGCAAGCAGTACCGGCGCGAAACCAAGCCTTTCGCGGCCCCTCCCTGAAGGGGAGGCGTCCTGAACCGATCAGCCGCCTCCCCCCTTTTTTCATCCGCCGGGGCGCGAGGGGCTCAAGGAGACAGTCATGAAGACGAGAGAGCTCCACAAGGCGCTGGCCTTCTGTCTGGGCCTGACGATCCTGCCCTTCGCGGGCTGTCAGCAGCGGGATGTCGTGGACGCCGAGCGCGACGCGGACGGCGACACCCGGATCCACGTGGACGGCGACGCCGTCGACTCGAACTTCGAGCAGGCGGAGCAGCAGTTCGACCGCGCGGGCGAGGAGATCAAGGAAGGCGCCCAGCAGGTCGGCGCGGCGGTGCAGGAAGGGGCCGAGCAGTTGGGGGACGCCGTGCAGGAAGGGGCCGAGCGCATCGAGGCCGAGGTCGGCCCGGTCGCCCGCGAGGTTCTGTCGGACGCCGGCATCACCGCCAAGGTCAAGGCCAGGCTGGTCGCCGATCCGGAGGTCAACCCGTTCCACATCGATGTCGACACGGTGGACGGCCGGGTGACCCTGAACGGCAAAGTGCGGTCGGAGGATGTGCGCGCGGAGGCCGAGAAGCTCGCCTCCCGCACCGAAGGGGTCAAGAGCGTCGTGAACCTCATCCAGGTGGCGGGCCAGGAGCCTCCGGCTCCTCCGGAGACCGGCCGCTAGGAAGACCTCTGAGCTGGACCCGCCACCTGCTCGACGGCCGGGTGGCGGCTTTTTCCCTCCCGCGATAGGCTGTGCGCCATCTCAAGAGCGCCCGGCCATGAACCCCTATATCGAAAGCTTCCTTCCGCTGTTCGTCGCCATCAACGCGCCCGGCATCATCCCCATGTACCTGGGGATCACCGAGGCGCTCTCCAAGGCCGAGCGCCGGCGCCTGACGTTTCAGGCGGTGGTGACCGCGGCCGTGATCGCGGTCCTCATCCTGTTCGCCGGCCAGTTGATCTTTTCCCTGCTGGGGATCACGGTCAACGATCTGCGGGTCGGCGGAGGGCTGATCCTCCTCGTCCTCAGCATCTCGAACCTGATCTTCGGAGACTTCCGGAGGCGCGATCCGACCGGCGGCGAGCCGGACGCCTCCGCGGCCGACGTAGGGGTCGTCCCGCTGGGGATCCCCATGATCATGGGGCCCGCCGCGATCACCTCGGTCCTGGTCTCGCGCGAGGCCTTCGGCTACATCCCCACGCTGATCTCGCTCTCCGTGAACATGTTCCTGGTGTTCCTGGTCCTCGCCTTCGCCCCCTACATCGGCCGCTTCGTGGGCGCCGCCGTGAGCCGCGCCATCGCCAAGGTGGCGAGCCTCTTCCTGGCCGCGATTTCGGTGGCCCTGGTGAGGGCGGGGATTGTGGGGATGATCGACGCGCTGTAGAAGAAGAACACGGACGAGCACGGACGAGCAGGGACAAACACGGACGAACAGGAGCCGTCCTTGTCTGTCCGTGCAGGTCCGTGTTCGTCCCTTTCCCCCTACCGTGCCGCCTGGCGGAAAGGCTGCCCCCGGAGGTAGTTGTACGGGTTCACCGCCTTGCGGGACGGGCTGTAGATGCCGTAGTGCAGGTGGGGGGAGGAGACGGCCGCGTTGCCGGAGTTGCCGACGTAGCCGATGATCTCGCCGGCCTGGACCCAGTCCCCCTCGGCCTGCGGGCCGAAATCCTCGAGATGGGCGTAGTAGTGCCGGTAGCCGCCGGGGCCCAGGATCGTCACCACCTGGCCGCCCAGCCCGCGCATCCCCTTGACCTCGATCACCCCCTCCGTGGTGCTCCGGATCGGCGTGTGGCGCGGGGCGAGGATGTCGATCCCCTGGTGCCGCCGTCCGCCGTCCCGCGCCTGTCCCCAGGTGTTGCGGAGCTGCCGGGTGGTCACGCCGTCCACCGGGACCGGAAGGGTCCGCGGCATCTCCTGGCGGAGCAGCGAGAAGTACCGGGTGTTGTAGCGCACGGCGGCCTCGCGGCAGCCCGAGAGGGCGAAGACCGCGAGAAGGGCGAAAGCGAGCAGGGAACGGGAGATTCGATGCATCCTTCAACTCCTCGAGAAAACAGGGAACCGTAAATGAAGAGCGGATCGTACCGCAAAACCGCCACCGAACGCACGCGGTAAGATGCGCGCATGAAGGTGCTTCGCCGGGCCGCGCTCCTCGTTTTCCTCTTCCTGACCGTTTTTTCCGCTTTGTTCGCGACGCCTCCCCGGCTGGAGGTCGAGGCTCCGCCCGAGCTCGAGCCCGCGGCCCGCCGCATCCGCGACTTCCCTCCCGAGGAGCTCGAAAGCGCCCAGCGCCTCACGGGGCTCGAAGACCCCGGGCCGCCGATCCGGGTGATCCTGGCTCCCGAGGGCTCGGGCCTGGCGCTCGCGGTTCCACCCTGGGTCTCGGGCTACGCGTACAGCGACCGGGGGATCATCGTGCTCCTCCCCTCCCGCACGCCGTCCTACCCGGACTCCTCGCTCGAAGACCTCCTGCGCCACGAGGTGGCCCACGTGCTCATCGCCCGGGCTTCCGGCAACCGCCCCCTCCCGCGCTGGTTCCACGAAGGGACCGCCATGATCGCCGGCCTCACCTGGGGGCTCGACGACCGCACCCGCCTGACCATGACCCTCCTCGCGGACCGCCAAGTCTCCCTGACCGACCTGGAGGAGCGCTTTCAGGGCGGCGGGGCCGAGGTCCACCGCGCCTATGCCATCTCCGGAGCCTTCGTCCGCGGTCTCCTCGAACGGCACGGGCCGGACGCGGTCGGCCGCATCCTCGCGGGCGTGCGGGAGGGGCTCCCGTTCGAGGACGCCTTCCGCCGCGCCACGGGGGAAACCCTCGGGGAGGCGGAGACCTCCTTCTGGCGCCGCCAGTCCTTCTGGTATCGCTGGGTCCCCATCCTCACCAGCTCCGCCCTGCTCTGGATCGCCATCACCCTGCTCTTCCTCTGGGCCGTGCGGCGCCGCCGCGCAAGGGATGCGGCCCTGCGCCGGGTCTGGGAGGAAGAGGAGGAGAGGCTGCGCCTCGCGGCCGAGGCGCGGATGGCGGAGGGGGATGGGGGCGAGCTGGTGAATTGAAACGAATTCCCTTCCCGATCGCCTGAGCTTTCAAGGGAATCCGAATTCCGGGTCCGTCTCGGTCTTCGGATAACCCCTTGGGGAGCTCCCATGAACCGGCCCGATCGATCCATTGCCGCCGTCCTGACGCTCGCCGCCGCACTCCTCGCCGGGTGCAGTCACACCATTTCGCGGGCCCCCAATCACCCTGGCGGGCCCTTCGACTTCCGGAAAGCCGAATGCAAGAACCCGCCGGACGGGAACGTCACCGACGACCGGGTCTCGGTGCGGTACCTGGGGGCCGGAGGGGTCGCCATCCGCTGGCAGGGGGAAACGGTCCTCACCGCGCCTTTCTTCTCGAACTATTCGCTCGCGCGGGTGCTTTGCGGCCGCCTCCGCCCGAATGAAAAGGCGATCGGGAAAGGCCTCGCGGACGTGCCGCTCGGGACGGTCCGCGCCATCCTCGCCGGGCACTCCCACTACGATCATCTGGGGGACCTTCCCGTGGTGGTGGGATTGATCCCCAACAAGGATGTCCGAGTCTTCACCAACGACAGCGGGAAGAAGCTCCTGGGCCATACCCTCCCGGACCGCGTCGAGTCTCTCCAGGGAAGCCTCGGAAAGCCTGTTGACATCCCCGGAGCCGACGGCCGCACCCGGTTCCGGGTCTCCGCCGTCCGGACCGAGCACGCGCCCCACATCTTCCGCTATCTCTGGGGCAAAGGAGAGGCGGAGGAGTGGACCGGACCCTGGAGGCCTCCCGTCCGCCGCCTGAAGTGCGGCACGCCCCTGGCGTTCGTCCTCGACCTCCTGGACCCGGAGAGCGGGAAGACGCGGTTCCGGATCTATCTCCAGGACTCCGCGAGCGGCGCCGGCCAGGGACTGCCCCCGGCCGCGGTGACCGGGGACGGCCACCCGTTCGATCTCGCGGTGTTCTGCCTGCCTTCCTACACCCTCGTCCGGGATGCCCCGGGATGGCTCCTCGGAAGGCTCCAGCCGCGCCACGTCCTGGTGATCCACTACGAAGATTTTTTCCAATCCAGGAATCGCCGCTTCGTCACCCTGATGACGCGCCGCAAGGCCGACCGGTACCTTCAGAAGATCGAGGACGGCCTGCGGCTCTCGAGCGTGGAGCCCCGGGGACCGCTCGGCGACGTCTGCGGCGCCTCCACTCGGGAATGGACCCTGCCGCTTCCGGGCGAGGCGCTCACGTTTGAAGCCGCGAGGTGATGCCATGGCACGGACTCTGATCGTTTTATTGATGTTTCTCCTCCTCGGCCCCGCGTCTGCGCGGGCAGCCTTGCTCTCCAATCCGGATTGTGACGACCGCCTGCCGCAGGTCTTGAATGTCGGCCTTCCGCAGACGGCCGAGCTGCCTCGCTTCGTGGGGGAGATCTTCGAGCAGCTCTACAGAGACCACGGCCGGTGCAAAGAGACGCGGCGGCTTCAGGTCAACATCGCGGTCGGCAACGATTACCAGATCCTCGACTGGCTTGGCCGCAGGCTCGTCGACGTGGCCGTGGTGCCTTCGCTGAGCCTCTATCTCCTGGAGCGGGACAAGGTGGGCCTCCTGGAGCTCGATTTCGGGGAGACCGCTGCCGAGCTGCCAGGGAGCGATCGCGAGGCGGAATTCGTCGCTTTCCGCCAAGCGGTCTGGTGCGCGTCTCTCGCCGGAGAACAGAAGGGGCCCCCAGCCTTCGACGCCGAGCGCCGGCGCTGCGCCGCGTTGCGCGCGGCCCCGCAACGCATCGACTTTCCCTCTCACCTCTCGACCCGCGGGTTCCTTGCGCCCGTGGCCGGGATTACGACCTGGATGGAAGGGAAATTGGGGCCCCTGGACCTGCCGGAAGACGAGCGGGAGGGCCTGCAAAACCGGTTCTGGAGCAAGGTTTTCGAGAACGTCCGTTTCACCCTGGAAGAAGAGGGGGAGGGCGACCGCGATCATCTGGTCATCACGAAGTCCATGGCGAATACTCTTTTCGATGTCCGGCCCGGCGGTTTCGAGCTGCGGATGGCCACGGTTCCGGAAGGCTTCCGGAGCGTCCTCGAGACGTTGGACAGGAATCCGCCGCTTACGGCCTTCCGGTCCCTGTTCGAAGTCGATCCCTATTTCGGAGCTCGCACCTTCGGGTTCACGGTCGAAGAGAGCATGGCCCTCCTGCGCCAGCACCAGCAGACCTCGGGCCGTGCCCGGCTTGCCCTCCTGCTCCCGGGCGGCGGAGTGAAGGCGGCCTATCAATCGAGGCTCGTGGACGAGCTCTACCGGCGCCGCTACCTCGAAAACGTGCTGGCCCCGGACAGCGCCGTCGAGCCCAGGCCGCTGGACGTGGACCTGGTCGTCGGCACGAGCGGCGGGGCCCTCCTGGGCTACTTTGTCTCGCGGCTTGCCAAAAACGGTCCGTGGACGCTGTCTCAGGTGCTCTGGGAAAAGGAGCCCCGCGTGGTGATGGACAGCGCCGACGTCTTCGGGTTGCTCGACCTTCCCCGCTACGTGAGCGTGCTCGCCATCTTCCTCACCTTCGCGGTCCTCCTGGCCCTTCTCTCCCTCCCGCACCGGCCGCTCATCAAGGCGGGCCTCCCACCGGAGCGCGGAGCCTGGCGCCTGCGTCCGTGGCTCACCCTTTGGCCGGTGA
Organism: Thermoanaerobaculia bacterium; assembly: GCA_035462575.1. GTDB lineage: Bacteria > Acidobacteriota > Thermoanaerobaculia > Multivoradales > UBA5704 > DATARR01. The sequence continues at coordinate 14,815 of DATHUD010000937.1, forward strand.
TCCTGCTCGTCCCGGTCTTCGTCCGCACGGTCAATGGCAGCTTCTCCCAGGAGCACATTCCGGAAATCGAGGGGCTTTTCTACGTCATCTGCGCCTCGATTGCGATGTTCGCCGACCAGTGCCTGATCCTCAAGGCCGGAGAAGAGGCCACGGAGAGGAAGAAGCCGCCGGTCCATCCCGTGGTGCCGGCGCTGGCCGGGCTTGTCCTGGTGACGGTCCCCCTGCTGCCGGTTTGGGGCGAGGAGGGAAGCGGGCGCTGGATCGACGGGTCCGCCGGCTTCATCACGGCCGGGGCTCTCCTCGTCTGCCTCGGATGTCTCTGCCTGCTTGCGGCCTCGTTCCTCTCGACCTGTTCTTCCAAGCGCTACCGCCTGGAAGGGGCAAGGGATTTCGGGATCGGTTTCTCCCTGAGCCTGTTCCACGTCCTGGCCGTCTATGGCGTGCTCGTCGTGGTGATGAAGCTCTGGCCCGGCCGGTTCTCTCTGCTGGAGATGACCGGCGGGTTCTGGGCCTGGCTGCTGGCCGTCGCGTTCGGGGTGGGGGCTCTCCTCGTGGGGATCGGCTGCGCCCGCCGGCAGGGGACGATCTGCCGTGGGATCCGCTTCCTCTGCTCGCACCATCCCAACGGGTCTCTCGTCAGCCGGCGGTTCCTGCGCCTGGCCGTGATCACGGTCGTCGCCCTCGTGTGGTGGAACTTCGTGCTCGCTCCGGCGCTTTACGGCAACAAGCACGCGCGGACGTTCCTCGAAGGGACGGTGGCCCGGTTCAAGACGGAATACGAGCGCGTCAACCCGAATCAGGACTCCCGCCGCCTGACCGCGCAGCTCCTCGTGCCGGCCAACGCCCTGGAGCGCGACGGCACGCGCTACTTCCTCATGGTGCCGGACAGGCTTTTGGAGTGCCCCTCCATCGCCTGGAATCCGGGGACCGGAGCCTCCTGGCACCAGTACCGCGTCCGCTCGGGAGAGCTTCCGCCCGGGAGCCCGAGTTGCCCCGAGGTCCAGGACGTGAGCCCCGGGGAGGTCGAAAAAGTCATCTTCGCTTCCGGCTCTCCTTTCCCCATCTTTCCCGCCCATCGGGTTGAGATTCCAGGCGAGAAGGACGAGAAGGGCAGGACGAAGGCTCAGGCGCTCGTCGACGGGGGCTATTCGAGCAACGTTCCGGTGGACGCCGCCCGGACCGTCTTCGCGGAGCAGGTGCTGATCATCGAATCGGAAAATCCCCTGGGCCACGGGAGCTCGGCGGATGATGAGGAGGGCTGGTGGCAGAAAATCCCCCGCCTGCCCGGGCCGCTCGTCGCGGACGTCCTCCGGCTGCCCGGCTATCTCTTCGAGCGCTCCCAGCAGGTGGACCGCCTGAGCAAGCGGGACCTCTTCGTGCTCTCCCTCTCTCCTTCCCGGGACGAGAAGGACTGGCCCCTGCTCATCGACTTCCGGGAGCCCGTGGTCCGGAGGATGCGCGACGTGGCCGAGCAGGATCTGAAGCGCCGCATCGGCCTCGTCGAGAGCTGGGGGCCGCCCCGCTTCCAGTTGAGCGTGCAGGTGGGCGGCAGGTCTAGCTAGCGGGGCGGCGTCCGCTCGTCGAGCCAGGCGAGCAGATCGGCCACCACCCGCGCGCGCTCGAGCTCGTTGAACACTTCGTGGAAGAGGCCGTCGTAGACCTCCAGGCGCTTGTCCGCGCTCCCCAGGCGGTCGAAGACGGCGCGGGCGCGCGGGGGCGCGGCGATCGGGTCGCCGCCGCCGATCAGGAAGAGCGCCGGGAGCCGGATCTCAGGAGCCCGGGCGAAGACCTCCTCCTGCGCGGCCTCCACCGCCGTGAACCAGCCCAGGGTCGTGGTGGGGAAGACCAGAGGATCCTCCGTGTAGGCCCGCACGGTCTCCGGGTCGTGGCTCAGCCAGGCCGCGTCAAGCCCGCTCGGGACCGCGAGGGTGGGGAGGACGCGCGCGGCGAGGGTCCCCAAAGTCTTCTTCAAGGGAGGGATCGAGAACGCGGGCGCGAGGAACGGGCTGCTCACCGCGAGCGCCGCGAACGTCTCCGGATGGCGGATCACGAAATCGAGGGAGACGAGGCCGCCGAGGCTGTGCCCCAGGAGGATGAGCGGCACTCCCGGAGGAAGGTCCGCGCCCGCCGCCCGCGCCACGAGGTGGAGGTCCTCGCGGTAATCCGCGAAGCGGGCCACGTGCCCCCGCCGGCCTCCGGAGCCGCCGTGCCCCCGGAGGTCGAAGAGGTGGCATTCGTAGCCCGCGCCCGTGAGCTCGGAGACCAGCTTGCGGTACCGCCCCTTGTGCTCGGCGTAGCCGTGGACGATCACCAACCGCGCGCGGCGGTCGGCCGCGGGGTGGCGCTCGACGGCGAGGGAGAGGCCGTCGGCGGCCTGCAAAGTGTCCATGGAGCACAATCCTACTCTCGAACGAGGAGCCCCAGGAGGGCGAGCACCCCGAGCGGCGCCAGAGCCAGGGCGGCGGCGATCCAGAGAAGACTGTTGTTGCCGCTGGCGCTTCCCAGCCACTTGGCCCCTTCAACGCTCACGAACAGGATCAGCACCGCCACGGCGAAGGCGATGCCGATGGCCTCTCCCCAGAAGGCGGGGCGGATCGCCTTGGGGTCTGGAGCGCCATCCTGCTGCTCCAGGAGCTTGCGGACGACCTCGGCCCGCCACCAGAGCTGGCCGGCGGACGGCAAGGAGTGCGCGGGGCGGGTCTCGCGGGCGAGCGCCGAAAGGCTCCGCGCCACGCGGAACGTTTCGCGGCAGTCCTCGCAGCCTTCGAGGTGGCCCCGGACCTCCTCGGGAAGGACATCCCGCCGGGCCGCGTCGAGGACGGCCGGCTCGTGAGAACAGACGGTGCTCTTCATGACTTCGCCTCCCGCTGGGCTTCGAGATGCCCCAGGTACCCCGCCATCTTCTTTTTCGCGCGGAAGAGGAGCACTCGCACGCTCTTCTCCGCCAGGTCCAGGATCTTCGCGATCTCCCGGTGCTCGTATCCCTCGACGTAGGCGAGCCAGAGGAGCGCCCGGTCCCGCGATTTCAATTGGCCGAGGGCCGACTCCAGGTCCATCCGGAGCGGAGCGTCCTCCCGGCTCTCCTCGCGGAAGAAGCGGAGGAGCCCCGCGAGCCCCACGCGCTCCCGCTGCTCGCGGCGCCAGCGGTCCCGCAGCAGGTTCGTGGCGATCCGGTAGAGGAAGCCGCGCATCTCCCGCTCGTCGCTCCCGGCCGTGACATGCCCCAGGAACTTGACGTAGCTCTCCTGGAGGACGTCGTCCGCGAGGGCCTCGTCTCCGCCGATCCGCCGGAGGTAGGCCCACAGGGGGCGGGCGGTCCGGGCATGGAACCCCTCGAACTCGGTTTCGGTGAGGAGGAGGGGCAGGCCCGGAGCGTCCCGCTCCGGCTCAGGCTGCGCCACCATCGCCGACCCGAGTCAGCAGCCCCGCGCGCCGGAACATGCGGTTCGAGATCGCCGCCGAGACCAGGATACCGGACCCCGCCATCCCCAGGAGCACCCCGGGGATCATCAGGTTTTCGATCGACGGGCCCCAGTAGGCAAGGATCATGAAGGCCGCGCCGATCGAGAGGAGCACTACGCCGGCCCGGATCGTCCGGGCGAGCGACAGCACCGTATTCGTCCGGTGGACGGCGAAGCTGTCGAGCAGTTTTTGGCCTCCCGGGGAGCTCAGGAACTCCACCATCTCCGGCCCGGTCCCGAAGCGGTTCAGCAACCGGTCGCGCTCCTGGGCCCTGTGATCTTCCCGCTTCAGGCGGTAGGACAGGAACATCCAAACGATCAGGCAGGCAAAGGCAATCTGCCCTAGAACCATCACGACGATCCACCAGTACATCGCGTCTCCTTCCCAAGGGGAGCCGGCAGTCTCCGGCTTTGTCTGCGGTCGGTACGCCCGGCAGGTGGGGCCGGTTAACAGCTAGACTTTGTTCGCCTTGAGCTCCGCCAGAGGATACCGCGTGCCGCGCCACTCGATACCGCCGGTCCAGAGGATCAGAAGGGTCGAGCGCCAGAGGATGTAGAGAAAAAGGAGGGAAGCCACCGGGAAGCCGATGCCGTACCAGCGGCGGACCCCGGCGAGCGGGGCGTTCACGGCGCAGAGGAGGAGGATCAGGAGGCAGATCGCGACGTTGACGAGACGCGTCGCGCCGGTCGTCAGGAAGACCGCGAGGAAGGGCCAGACGTTCCAGGCGAGCTGGGCGACCGTCGAGAGGATCACGACGGAAACGCGGTAGTCCACGGCCGGGAAGGCGTTCTTCATCAGCCCTTGGATCAGCTCGCGGATGGACGCGTACCACTCGACCCGGAGCATGCCGTGGCCGTAAAGGAACTCCTGGCGGTAGCCGTTCTTCTTGAGCAGCTTGCCGAGCTTCAGGTCGTCGTCCGGCCGCAGGGCGATGGGGCGGTGGCCGCCCACGGCGCGGTAGGCTGCCGTCCGGACGAGATTGAAGGCGCCGATGCCGACGTGCTCCGAGGAGCGCGGGTCCCCGGCCTTCCAGGGTTTCAAGTACAGGGCGAAGAACAGGGCGAAGGTGCCGATGAACATCTCGTAGAGGAGGCCCGTGCGTAAGATCTCCGGCGAGCTGGTGATGTGGTCCAGCTTCTTCGCCTCCATGTGCGCCACGGCCCGGCGGACGGCCGTGGGCTCCATGACCACGTCCGCGTCCGTGAACAGGAGGAAGTCCCCGCTCGCCCCTTCGGATCCCAATTCCAGCGCGTGGTTCTTCCCCAGCCACCCCGGCGGCAGCTCCTTCACGTGCACCACCTTGAGCCGCGGATCGTCCGCCGCCATCCGGTCCAGGATCTCGCCGGTCCGGTCCGTGGAGCGGTCGTCCACCACGACGATCTCCACGTTCGGGTAGTCCTGGGCGAGGATGGACCGCAGGGCCTCTTCGAGGTTCTTCTCCTCGTTTCTCGCCGGGATGACGATCGACACCCGGGGGAAGTCCCCTTCCAGGGGAGGAACGTTTTTCAGGAAGGCGATCGACCGGTTGCCGATCGTCACCTCGAGGCTGATGGCGATGTAGAGGAGGAGGGTGCCGGCGGCGAGGAAGAGGAGGAAGGTCTCCATCTACTTCCAGCGGAAGATCTTGAGCGCCACGGCGAAGCTCACCACCCCCCAGGCCGCGAGGACGGCCAACTGCGGAAGGATGCCGGCCGGCCCCAGGCCCTCGTTGATCACCCCCCGGAGCGCCTGGTTGAGCGCCGTGAGCGGCAGGGCGTTGATGACGGGCTGGACGGCTTCGGGGAAGCGTTCCGAGGAGAAGAAGACCCCGGAGAGCACCCACATGGGGAGCATGATCAGGTTCGCGAGGCCGCTCGCTCCCTCGATCGTCGTCACCCGCGAGGCGCAGAGGAGGCCCATGCCGCAGAAGGTCATGGCCCCCAGCAGGCAGAGGAGGAGGAGCAGGAGGAGCGAGCCGCGCACCGCCACGTCGAAGAACAGCCAGCCGACCCCCACGAGGAACACGATCTCCGGCAGGAGGAACATCAGCCGCCCGAAGATCTGCGCGAGGAGGTAGTGGCTCTTGTGCATGGGCGTCGCCACCAGGCGCTTCAGGATCCTCCGGTTGCGGGCCGTGGTCACCGAGAAGGCGATGCTCCAGATCCCCGTGCCCATGAGGTTCATCCCCAGGAGGCCCGGAATCAGGAAGTCGATGTAGCGCGATCCCTTCTCCTCGATCTTTTCGGAGCGGACCGCCACCGCCTCCTTCCGCCCCGCCGCCCGCTGGAGCGCGTCGTCCGCCTCCAGGCGTGCGATGCGCGAGTCCGGCCGGGTCTCGTCGAAGAGGAAGGTCACCGGCGGGCCCGGCTCCACGAGGAGCGAGATCCGGCCCGTGCGCAGCGCCTCGCGGCCCTCGGCCGCCGAGAAGCTGCGGGGGAGGAGGACCGGCGAGCTCTCGAGCGCCGCCATCGTCGCGTCGGCCTCGGAGGCGGCCACCACGCCCACGGGGATCTGGTCCGGCCCCTTGGCGCGGAAGGCGAACCCCAGGGCCACGGCCAGGAGCACGGGGAAGGCGAACACCCAGAAGACCGCCTCCGGCTCCCGGAGGAACTCCTTGGCCCGGGAGACCGTGAGCTCCACAAGGGGAGAGTAGCGGCGGCCGCTCATTGTCCCTCCCGCAACGCCCGGCCGGTCAGGGCCACGAAGAGGTCTTCGAGCGTGGCCCGGTGGGTGCTCAGGTTGACCAGCCGCGCGCCCGAGCGCTCGACGAGCGCGAGCAGCACCGGCACGCTTGCGGCGAGCGACTGCACGGGCAGCGACCAGTTGGGGCCCCGCCGGTGCGGCTCCGTCACGCCCGGGAGGGTCCGCAGGACCTCCTCGGAGATCTCGGGCTCCGAGGCGAACTCGATCACGTTCGCCGCGTGGAGCGAGGCGATCAGCTCGGCCGGCGTGCCCAGGGCGATCACCTTGCCGTGATCCACGATGGCCACGCGGTCGCACAGGCGCTCGGCCTCATCCATGTAGTGCGTGGTCAGGAGTACCGTGCCTCCGCCCGCGCGAAAGTCCATCACCTGTTGCCAGAGCTGGAGGCGGCTCTGGGGATCGAGGCCGGTCGTCGGCTCGTCCAAAAAGAGCATGTCCGGATCTCCCACCAGGGCGCAGGCCACGGCGAGGCGCTGCTTCTGGCCGCCGGAGAGCTTGCCCACCCGGGCGCTCTTCTTCTCGTCGAGCGAGAGCTGGGCGAGCACCTCTTCGGGATCCCGCCCCTCCTTGTAGAAGGAGCGGAACAGGCGGACCGTCTCGCCCACCGTGAGCTTCTCGGTGAGCTGCGTCTCCTGGAGCGAGATCCCGAGGCGCTCCCGGAGCGCGGCGCTGTCCTTCGCCCAGGTCGTTCCCAGGATCTCCACCTCGCCCTCGTCGGGAGGGGTGAGCCCTTCCAGGATCTCGATCGTCGTCGTCTTGCCCGCCCCGTTCGGCCCCAGGAGGCCGAAGCACTCCCCGCGCCGGACCGCGAGGTCCAGGCCGTTGACCGCCACCACGTCGGCGTAGCGCTTCACGAGCCCCTGGCAGCGGACGGCGGTTTCGGGGATGTCGGCGTGGGCGGTCATGGTCGTTCGTCCGGGGAATGGCAGAGCGTGGCGGGAACCTTAATATAGTCGGAGCGTTCCGGCCAAGAGATGTCGGTTCGGTGACGAGCATGAGTAAAAAAGGAGCTCCCCTGGCGAAGGTCGTGGACCTCCGCCGCTGGCGAGAAGAGAAGGGCCGGAAGCCCGCCCCTGAAGCGCCTCCGCCCGAGCCGCCCCGGTTCGGAGCGCTCCTCCGGGTGCTCTCCTTCCTCGCGGGCAGCGTCCTTATCGCCCTCTGCCTCTACCTCGCCTCGATCCTCTGGTCCGTGGACGAGGGCCGGGGTTGTGCCCTGGCCGTCCTCGCACCCCTCTTGGGCGTCGTCGTCTTCGCGCTCCATCTCCTCGTCTGGGGAGTCCTCGGCCGGCCGTGGGCCCGCGACTTCTGGCGGCGCGTGGGCTCCTGGATCGCGCGCAAGGTGCCGCTTCTCCGAGCCCGTCCGGGCCAACATCGCCCGCACGGCGAGCCTCCTGCCGCTCCCCGGCCCCCGCGAGGGCTGCGCGACGGACGGCCGCCGGACTCCTGACCTTCTGCGCGGCCGGCGAATCGCGTAGCATCGTCGGGCCGTGAGCAAAGAGCAGCCCCCGATCCCCCCGATCGTCGACCTTAGGCGGTGGCGTGAGGTCCGCTCCAAGCGGACCGAGAAGAGTGCGCCGTGGCCCTCGCCTTCGAAGCCCGCGCCGCCCCGGCCGGCCGCTCCCCCGAACCTGTTTCAGGCGGCTCCGCTCACTCCGGACAGGCTCTACCCGGCGCGGCTCGGCTGGCTCTGGAGGATCCTCGCGTTCATCGGCGGAGCCATGTTCTTTGCCATGGGAGCCGGCCTCCTCTTCCTCCTCTTCTTCGTGATCGGCGGCCCGAAACCGGGGCAGACCGTTCTAATGGCCTGGCTCCTCATGCTTCCCGTAGGGAGCGGCATCGCTCTCTTCGGGCTCGACCTCATGCTGCGGGGCATCCTCGGCGTCGAATGGTCCATCCGCTTCTGGCTCCGGGCCGGACCCTGGCTTTCCCGCCGGGTCCTAACGCCTCTCAATCGCTATCTGCCCCCCGCCCGCTTCTTCTTCGGGCTCGGCGTAATCCTTGTGGGGATCGGCCTGTGGTCTGGCCGCACCGACCCGTCCGCCTGGAGGCCCGCAGTCTTCCTCCTCGTCCTTTTCGTCCACATCCTGGCGCACGAGTGGGGTCACCTCTTCGCCGTTCGCCGGGTGGGCTACATCCCCCTCTCCCTCGTGGCCGGTCCTCTCCTGGTGGACTTGAAGGGACCCCGCCCTGTGGCGGGAGGAAATCCGAGCTGGCTCACCACCCTCTTCGGAGGCTTCGTTCTCTGGACCGCGTTCCCCGAGCGCCGCGCCTGGGCCCGGGACTTCGCCGTTGTCGTGGCCGGTCCCCTGGTCACCCTGCTCCTCTGGGGCGGCGTGATCCTCGCGGACCGCTTCCATCTCTTCGGAGCCTCTCCGGTCTTCGCCCAGATCGTCGGGATC
>DATHUD010000938.1:0-2131 GCA_035462575.1 Thermoanaerobaculia bacterium
TGGAGACGGCGACGGGTCCGGTGGACCTGCGCGCCACGGTCCCCCTGGGCGGGCTGCGGCAGGTCCCGCAGCTCGCCGAAAGCCTCGCGGAGCTGCCTTTCGAGCTGGCTTCCGGGCCGGTCTCCGTGAGCCTCAACATCCCCGAGCTGGACACGGCGCAGATCCTGCCGGCGTTGGGGATGGAGGAACGGGAGGAGCGGCTGCGGGCCGGGGTGAGCGCGGATTTCACTTTCGAGCCGGGGGCGCCGGCCGCGGGACGGGGGGAGATCCGCATCGCGGGCCTCGCGGTCGAGGCGCCCGACGGGCGGCTCGCGTCAGACCAGCCGGTGATCGTCCGCCTCGGTGACGGTCGGCTGGAGGTCCTCCCGGTCCACCTGCGCGTGTCGGGCCGCGGTGTCGAGGACGCCGGGGTGGACCTCCGCGCCACGGCGGACCTCGACCGGTCGTGGAACCCGTTCGAAGACGAGCCGGCGGCGGTGATCTCCCGGGTCTCCGCGGAGGGGGGCGGGACGATCGAGGCTTCGCTCCTGAACCCGTTCCTGGAGGGTGGAGCGGCGACAGGGGATCTCACTTTTTCTGGCACCGTCGCGGGTCCTCTCGACACCCTGTCGGGGGAGATCCGCCTCTCCGGCCCGGGCGCGGCGTTCTTCTGGCCGACGCCCTATGCCACGCGCATCCAGGGCCCGGAGGTCGTGGCCGCGCTCTCCGGCGGGAAGGTGACGATCCGGGAGGGGAAGGCGGGGCTGAACGGCGGCACGGTCGAGCTCGCGGGGGGGCGCGGAGCGGACGGCGTGATCGACCTCGAAGCGCGGCTGGCCAACGTCCCCTACGTGTTCGACTACGGGCTGTCGGCGCTCCTCTCCGGGAACCTCGCCCTCCGCATGCCTCCCGAGGGGCGCTCCAGGCTCTCAGGACAGGTGGTCGTCGAGCGCGGGGTGCTCAACCGGGACGTGAACCTCGACCGCGAGGTGCTGGACGTCCTCCTCCAGCCGGACGACACCCCCGGCACCGAGGCCGGCTTCCTCGACACGATCGATCTCGCGCTGACGGTCGACACGGTCTCGGGCGTACGCATCCGCAACAACGTGGCCGATCTTCGAGCTTTCTGGGAGCCGCTCCGGGTGACGGGGACGCTCGAAAACCCGGTGATCCGCGGGCGGATCGACGTGGATCCGGACGGGCGCCTCTACGCCTACGGCCAGACGCTGCGGATCGATCGGGGATCGCTCGTCTTCACCGGCGATCCTCTGAACGACCCGCGGCTCGACTTCTCGACGACCAGCTCGATCGAGGACCCGGCGATCGCCAATCTGCGGGGCCCGAGCCGGCCGCTCGATCTTCTGACGCAGCAGGAGGTGCTCGACCAGAAGGCGGAAGAGGAGGAGCTCGGGAACGGGGGGGAGGGGGCGACGGATGTTCGGGGCACGGTGGAGACAGGGCTTGCCGGCTACTACGGCGCGCGGATCCTCTCGCAGCTCAGCCGGTCGGTCGGCCTCCAGGGCCTCTACGGCGAGGTCGACCCGAGCGCCCGGCTGACGGTGGGAAGCGATCTTTCCCGCAATGTCTCCTTCGCCCTTTCGATCGACCTCAGAAATGCCGAGCGGCGCGTCTATCTGGTCGACCTCCACAACTTCCGGGGCCTCCCGAGCCTCTCGGTCCAGGGCTTCTCCACGGAGACGGGAGAGAATGGGGGGAATCTCCAGCAGGTCCTGGAGCTGGGGGGCAGCCGGCCGCCGCGCGAGGAGGGGCCGCGCCTGCGCCGTCTGAGGATCGACATGCCCTCGACCCCCGGGATCTTCCAGCGGTTGCTGCGCCTCTCGATCGGGCTCGAGCGGGGCGAGGTCGTCCCGCCGGGAGCGGCCTTCGAGACCGAGGTGGACGTGGCGGACTACCTGCGCCGCCGGGGTTATCCCGATCCGCGGATCACCGTGGCCGTAAATCCCGTGGCGGACCGGCCGGACCGGGTGGACGTGGCGGTCCAGGTCGAGCCCGGGCCGCAGATCTCCTTCGCCTTCGAAGGAGACCGCCCGCCGCGGGCAAGCCGCCGGGAGATCGCGGCCCTCTACCGCACGGACTTCTACGAGCCGGCCGCGGTCGGGGAGATGAAGAAGACGGCCGTCCAGGCCTTCCG
>DATHUD010000939.1:0-2636 GCA_035462575.1 Thermoanaerobaculia bacterium
CCGTCTCCCGGCGTGTTGCCGAGTCGCGACATGTCGCGTCTCGGCATCTTCCCAGACAGCGCCAGGTGAGTTACAATCGGCGACGGAGGATGACCATGGGCGCGCACAGGTTGAAGATCACGATCCCGGAGGACCATCACCTCGTCGTCGAGGTTCCTGAGGACATTCCGGCGGGGCCGGCGGAGATCCTCGTCTTTCCGCAACCGGAAGAGCGGGAGGAGCGGAAGGTCGACGACAGGCCGTCCCCGGAGGAGGCTCTCCAGAGATTCGAGGAGATCATGGCTCGCTTGGCGGAGGACCCTCGTCAATTCGACGAGCTCTCTGACGAAGAGCGGGAAGCGCGCCTCCGATTGATCCAGGGGAGCGGCCGAGGCCTCTTCTCGTCCACCGATGAATTCATCCGCCGCAAGCAAGAGGAGATCGAGCTCGAAGAGAGGCGCTTTGCCCGCTGAGACCGCCGTCTTTGACGCTTGCGCAGTCATCGCACTCCTCGAAAACGAGCCTGGGGCGGATATGGTGAGGCTCTGTCTTCGGACGAGCACGCGCCGGCTGATGCACGCTATTAACGTCTGTGAAGTTTATTATGACATGCTCCGCCGCAGCGGTGAGACGAAGGCTAACGGCTTGGAGCGGTTCCTCGACAATGCTGGCATCAAAGTATTCGAGGCGATACCTTCTCCGCTCTGGCGGGCTGCCGGAACTCTCAAGGCACACCGGAAGAAGGTTTCCCTTGCGGATTGTATCGTTCTCTCTCTGACGGTTCAGGAAGGCGGAACCCTGATCACCAGCGACCACCGCGACCTCGACCCCATTGCGGAGGCGGGGATCTGCCCGATCCGGTTCATCCGCTAGTCGATACTCCAAAAGCCCTTTTCCCCCGACCCAAAGACCTTTTCCCCACAGCAACAAGTCTTTCCCTGTCAGCAATAGCTCTATCGCCCCCGGCAAAGGTCTTTCCTCTCGAGCAAAAGGCTTTTTGCGGGAGCAACAGCTCTGAGACGGCCGACAAAAACTTTTTGGGCAGCCCTAAAAGTCTTTTACTCCCTGGACGAAGGCTTTTCCGGGAGCAAATGACCTTTCCCGAGCGGAAAAGACCTTTCCTTGCTAGGGAAAGGTCTTTTCGTGCGAGTCTTTGACCTTTGCCGGGAGGTAAAGCCGATTTCCCGTTCCGCGCGTACCATTTCTGACGCGGAATGATCCCGCGGCCGGAGGAAAAGACCTATGACTGTGCTCCCCCGCTTTTCGCTCCTCACCCTGGCTCTCCTCCTGCTCCTCCCCCGGGGCGGCTCGGGCCAGAAGAATTCCCCGGGGCCGTCCGGCTCCGGGGTGGCCGTGGTCGAGCTGTTCACCTCCCAGGGGTGCTCGAGCTGCCCGCCGGCGGACCGGCTGCTCTCGCGGCTCGCCCGGGATTCGAAGTACCAGGGGAAGGTGATCCCCCTCTCCTTCCACGTGGACTACTGGAACTACATCGGCTGGACGGACCCGTTCTCCTCCTCCCGCTGGTCCGAGCGGCAGAAGGCGTACGCCCGCGTTTTCAAGAGCAACCGCATCTACACGCCGCAGGTGGTCGTCAACGGCCGCACCGAGGGGGTGGGCTCGCAGGAGGGGGTGGTCCTCGGACAGATCTCCGAGGCCCTGGCGGACGAGCCGGCCGGGCGGGTGACCTTGACCGTCTCTCCGCCCACGGCGGACGGTCACCTCCAGGTGAAGGTGGGAGCGAAGCTCGCCGAAGCTGGCTCCGGCCCCCTGGACCTCTGGGTGGCCGTCTACCAGAGCGGCCTCGAAACCCCGGTGGGCTCCGGGGAGAACGCCTCCAAAAAGCTCCGGAACGACCACGTGGTGCGGCGTCTGGAGAAGGCCTTCACCCTCCCGGCCACGGCCGGCGCCGAGAAGTCGGCCGAGCTGACGCTGGGGCTCGACAAGCGCTGGAAGACGAGCGACCTCGGGGTTGCCGCCTTCCTCCAGGACCCGGCGACGATGGCCATCTACGGCGCGGCGGCGCGGGAGGTGGGAGGGCGGTAGCGCGCCTTACTCGACCCGGATCCTGTACGTCTCGCGGGGCGTGCGCTTCCCGCTCTCGGTGCTGTAGAGCTGGAGGGTGTAGCGGCCCGGGCTCAGGGCGTCCGGGGAGAGGGTCAGGCTGTAGTAGCCGTCCGGGTTGCGGAGCAGCCCCGACCCGCTCAAGACGGTCTTGCCTTCCTCATCCAGGAACTCGATCTCCCGTTCCGGGGGCGTGTCCCCCTTCTCGGCCTGCAGGAGCGGGCTGGCGTAGGCGTCAGAGGGGAGGACCACCTCTTCCGTGGATCGGAGGACGTCGCTGCCGATCACGTCGTTCCAGGTGTTCAAGGCGATCCGCTCCCCCGCGCCGGAACCGCCGGCGGACGGCACAGGGGGAGCGGGGCGCTCCGCCCGGGCCAGCTCGCCGCTCAGCCGGCGGACCTCGCGCGAGCTCTGGAACCAGCCGCCCGCCACCATCAGCCCCGCCAGCCCGGCGGCCAGGGCAGCGGCCCGCCAGACGCGGGGCTCGCCCCGGTCCTCCCGAGCTCGCCGTGTTGGGAAGACCGCGATCTTGTCGTCCTCCTCCAGCCGGCGGCTCGTCCGCGCGAGCTCCAACTCGGTGGCGCACACCGGGCAGG
>DATHUD010000940.1:0-43395 GCA_035462575.1 Thermoanaerobaculia bacterium
CGGAGGGCCTCAAGTACCACCTCGTCAAGGCTCCGGAACCAGCCCGCCTGAACGAGGGCCTTCATCTCCGTGAGAAGCTGGACGGGTATGTCAACTTGGAGGGTGTTGGTCTCTGGTTTGGACGCCATGGCGCGTCTCCTCTGTCGTCCGGATTGTGGTCCCCGCATAGAGGAAGGTCAACGCCTGGACTGTCTCCGAGAGCGGGAGAGGTTCACTCCCGTCCGGGAGAGGCGTCGCCCTCCTCAGGTACGCGTTCCGGCCTCATGAGGCGGAGGCTCTCCCCAACGGCCAGAAGGCTGCCCCGAGAAGGGCAGCGATTCGATCGAGAGGGGCGAACGCTCCGCCGAAGTGGGCGAAGGCCGCCCCGAGCGGGGGGACGGCTCCCCCGAGCGGGTACGCGCCTGGAACCACTGGGGGGAGGCGTGTACCCGTTGGGTCCGGGCGTCCCCCCGTTGGGGGCGGCGCTTGCCCCGAGCGGGTACAGCCCCGTACCTGCTCGGGGGAGACGCGTACCCGCTCGGTCCGGGCGTTCCCCCGTTGGGGGCGGCGCTCGCCCCCGGCGGGTACGGGCCTGTACCCGTTCGGGGGAGACCCGTACCTATTGGGGGACGGCGAAGGCGAGGGCCGAGAGGAGCTTAGCGTTCAAAGCTTCACCCCCGTGTCCATCCTGGACACCGTCCCCTGCAGGTAGAGTTCGTGGAGCACCTCGACGAAGAGGTCGAACAGACCCTTGAGCTGATTGACGTCTTTCAGGACACCTTTGACCTGAAACTGGAGCACGTCCACCGATTCGGGGAGGGTTTCCCAGAAGCGGCCCTGATTGTCCCTCAGCTCGAACCGGACCTCGGGCTGGTCCTGGAGGAGGTTCTGGATCTCGGGATTGGCGAAGAGGGCCCGCACCTTCGCTTCGTTGTTGCCCTGGATGACGAACGCTTCGTCGAACACGGAGTCGCCGACCTCGATGTCCTGCACCCCGAGCATCTTGCCCAGGCCGGCGAAGAAGCCCTTCCTATAGATGAGGAAACGGAGGTCGTCCAGGCTCACGAAGGGGACCCGAAGGCGGGTGTACTTCTGGCGGCGCTTGCCGCGCAGGACTGAGAAGACATCGAGGGTGATCATCCAGGCGTCGGCCACGCGGAGCTCCACCTTGTCGCCTTTCCAGAAGCCGCCGTCGATGAAGTCGGCGCCGATTTCCGCGCAGAGGTTCTTCCAGACCTCGTCTTTGGGTGGGCCGAAGAGCTCTTCCCAAGCCATCGCGATCTCCTTGTCCAGAACCGGGGGCGCTCCGGGGCCCTTCGATGCGGCGCGTCACAACCGCACGCCCGGATCGACCTCCGCGGCGGAGCCCATCCGGGTGAGCTGGTCCAGGACCTCGGCGAAAAGGTCGTAGAGCTTCTTCAAGCGCGCCACGTCCTTGATCTCGCCGCGGGCCAGGAACTCGATCTCGTCCACCCCCTCGGGGAAGATCTTCCGGAAGGTGCCCGCGTCGTCCTTGAGCTCCAGGCGGACGTCCGGCTGCTCGTCGATCAGGCGGCGGACCTCGGGGTTGGCGAAGAGCGCCCGCACCTTGGCCTCGTCGTTCCCCTTGACGATGAAGTCCTCGTCGAAATGGACCGAGTGCCCCGTCTCGATGTCCTGCATGCCCAGCATCTTCCCCAGACCGCTCCACAGCCCCTTCCTATAGATGAGGAAGCGGAAACCGTCCCGGCTCACGAAGGGGGCGCGCAGACGGGTGTAGGAGATGTGGGCGTGCCCCGAGGAGACGGTGTAGATGTCCAGGGTGAGGGTCCACACCCCGGAGCGGACCTGGACCTTGTCCCCTCCCCAGAAGCCGCCGTCGATGAAGTCCCCGCCGATCTCCTGGCAGAGTTGCCGCCAGATCTCCTCCCGGCTCGGACCGAAAATGTCCTTCCATCCCATGGGTGTCTCCTTTGAGACAGATACGCGGCAGGACGCCTTGCCAGGGACATAGCCTCCCATGGATACTGGCCGAGGGGGAAGGATTTCGGCATGAGCACAGCGAAAATGGCCAGTCCGTGGCGGCGGGTGATCGGGATCGCCGGCGGCCTGGGGCCTCACGCCCATCTGGAGCTCGAGCGGAGGCTGCTTGCGGCCATCGAGCGGCCGTCCTCGGACCAGGACTACCCGGAGTGGGTCGTCTCCTCGATCCCTGATACGCCCGACCGCACCGTCGCTCTGCTGGAGGGCGGGCCCTCCCCGATGCCATGGCTTCTGCGGAGCTTCGAGCGGCTCGCTTCCTGCACCGACTTCGCCGTCCTGACCTGCATCACTGCCCACGCTTTCCTGGACGAGGTCCGAGCGCAGGTGAAGCTGCCGATCCTGGACATGGTGGAGATCACCCTAGAGGAGGCCGCCCGGCGCTTTGGCGCCGGGGCCCGGATCGGAATCCTGGCCACGACGGGCGCCCTCCGGGGAGGCGTGTACCGGAGAACCGCGGACCGGGTGACCCCGGGCCTGGACCTGGTCTCGCTGCTGGACCTCCCGGACGGCGACAAGCTCCAGGAAGAGCTGCTGATGCGACCGATCTACGGGCCTCTGCGGGAAGGCCGGCGGCAGCCGGGCGGCATCAAAAGTGGCAGCGACCGCGACCCGGAGACCGGGGTCTCCCATCGGGACAACATGGTGGCCGCCGTCCGCCGGCTGGCCAACGCCGGCGCCGCCTGTGTGGTCACCGGGTGCACGGAAGTCCCCCTGGCCCTCGGCCGGGAATCCGTGGACGGCACTCCGCTCCTGGACCCGCTGGACCTCACCGCCCAGAGGGCCGTGCGCATCGCTCGCGGCGAGCTCCCCCTCCCCTGATCTCGCTGCCACTTTTTTTCAGCATGCGCTGAGAATTTTTGTATTGCAAAGAAGTCATGATTGGAAGGCGGCTTTGTAGACACCGCCCCGTCCCCTGGCCGGTTCCTGCTCACGATAATCGCGAAAATTGTGGATCTCCGATTTCTTTGTCCCGGTTCGGGTCGCCCGATGCACCTCAAGCGTGGCGAGGACACCCCGCCCTCTGTCACGGACAGTGTCTGACACCCGTTGACACAGCCTGACAGGGGCTGACGGATGCGGGTGTCTCCCGGCGGCTGGCACCAATTACAAACCGCCGATCCTTTTTTTCAAATCCCCTTCCCGATCACAAAGACTTCCCCCGGCCGGGCCCAGCGCACCGGCAGGTCTCCGGCCACCTCGCGGGCCTCTCGGAGAGAGACCTCCGGGTCCAAGGGCGGCCAGACGTGGGTCAGGACGAGGTCCTGGACGCCGGCCTTGACGGCGGCCTCCCCGGCCTGCCGGGCGGAGAGGTGGACCGGGCCGCCGGCCTTCCCTTCCTGATAGGTCGCCTCGCAGAGGAGGAGGTCGCTCCCCCGGGCGAAGCCCGCGAGGTCCGCCTTGGGGCCGGTGTCCGCCGAGTAGGTGAGCACGCCGGCGTCGGTCTCGATCCGCATTGCGAGCGTATGGGCGGGGTGGTCGGTGCGCAGGAAGCTCAAGGAAGCCTCCCCGATCCGGACGGTCTTACCGTCGTCGATCTCGTGGAAATCAAAAGCCTTCCCGAGCTCCTCCCACCCGCCCTCGAGGAGCTGCGGAGCGAGGGTCTCGCGGGTGCCGGGCGGGCAGTAGAGGGGAAGGCGGAAACCCCCTCCCACGGCGTAGCGGATCGCGACGTAGAGCGTGTAGACGTCGGCGCAGTGGTCCGCATGGACGTGGGACAGGACGAGGGCGGTGACCGACGTGTAGTCCACGTGACGCTGGAGGTTCGCGAAGGTGCCGTTGCCGGCGTCGATCCAGAGACGGGTCTCGCCGTGTTCCAGGTAGAAGCCGCTGCACGGGTTTTCGGGGCCGGGGTAGCCGCCGGAGCTGCCGAGGACGGTCAGGCGCATGGTTGTTTCCTCCCTCGGCAGGATATCGCGAGGCTTTACCCCGAGCCAAAACCGGCAATCCTTACAAAGCCAATCTTTTACATCTCGGATGCAAGAGCTGGCACCCCTCCTGCTATCTGTACATAGCCAAGCGGCAAGGAATCAGTTCCGCCGACCCAAAGGGGGACTTCATGAAGGGCCGTAACTCTGGGCAGCAGCAGAAGGAAGAAGGTCCAGGCAGTGACCGTCATGCGGTGGTGGTGGGCTGCAGCATCGGAGGCATGCTGGCCGCGCGCGTGCTCGCCGACCATTTCGACCGGGTCACGGTGATCGAGCGCGATCGCCTGCCCGAGGGCAGTGAGAACCGTCCCGGCGTCCCGCACGCCCGGCATCTCCATTTCTTCTTCAAGCGGGGTCTGATGGCGGCCGAGGAGCTGTTCCCCGGCGTCACCGCCGACCTCCTCGCGGCGGGAAGCCATCTCCTGGATCAGGGGAAGGACTTCCGGATCCTCTATCGCTCGGGGTGGTCTCCTCGCAAGAAGATCGGCCTCGAGCTCTGTACGTTTACCCGGCCTCTGCTCGAGGCCACGATGCGCAATCACCTGCTCAGGAACCCCAAGGTGACCGTGCGCGAGGGGTTCGAGGTCGCGGGCCTCGTGATGGACGAGGACCAGGGCCGGGTGCGGGGGGTCCGTATCAAGCCCCGGCACCAGGACCCGAACACGCCCGTGGAGGTCGAGACGCTCGACACCGAGCTCGTGGTCGACACGAGCGGCCGGGGCTCGAAGGCCCCCGAGTGGCTGGAGGCCGTGGGCTTCGAGAAGCCCGAAGAGACCGTGGTCGACGCCTTCTGGGGCTACGCCACCCGGATCTATGAGCCGGCCGAGGACCTCCAGAAGGACTGGAAGGTGCTGTTCGTCATGAACCGGCCGCCGTACCAGCCGCGGGCGGGGATCATCCAGCCGATCGAGGGGAACCGGTGGCTGGTGACGATCGCCGGGGTGATGCACGACTATCCGCCCACGGACGAGGAGGGCTTCCTCCAGTTCGCGAAGAGCCTCTCCGCGCCGGAGCTCTACCGGGCGATCCAGCACGCGAAGCCGCTCTCGCGGATCTGGGGCTACCGCCGCACGGAGAACCGGCTGCGCCGGTATGAGAAGGCCCGCATCCCCCAGGGGTTCGCGGCGCTCGGCGACTCGGTCTGCGGGTTCAACCCGGTCTACGGGGTCGGCATGACGCTGATCGGCCTCGAGGCGCTGGAGCTTGGGCATTGCCTGCGGGAGACGAACGGCCGTCTCGACTCCCGGGCCTTCCAGAAGCGGGTGGCGAAGCTGGTGGCGGGCCCCTGGGCCCTGACCACGGGCGAGGATCTGCGCTGGCCGGCGACGCAGGGCGGCAAGATCACCGCCAAGGTGAAGCTCATGCACTGGTACATCGAGCAGGTGATCCGGCTGATCCCCACGAGCGAGGACGTGTTCCATCGCTTCCAGGAGGTCAACCACATGCTGAAGCCGCCGACGGCCCTGTTCCACCCGGCCGTCCTGGGTCCGGTCCTCCGGCAGGCGTTCGGAACGCGCAAGCGGTCGACGGTCGTGCCTCTCCCGGTCCCGGCGAGGAAGAGCGCGGGGTCGGTTACGACGACCACGATCCCGATTCAGCGGTAATCCACCGTTTTGCAGGGGCGCAGCATGCTGCGCCCCTGCATCCCTCCATCCCTCACACCGCTCCGCGGATGAACTTCGCCATGTCCTCCTTGAGCTTCCGGTGGTCCACCTTGCGGATGTACATCATGTGGCCGGACTCGTAGAGCTCGATGCTGACGTTCCCCCGCAGCTCCGGGGGGAGGCCCAGGTGGTCGGCGGTGTAGAAGGCGTCGTAGTACGGGGTGGCCAGGTCGTAGTAGCCGCTCGTGACGAGCACGCGGAGCTTGGGGTTCCGGGTCATGGCCTGGCGGAGGTTCTCGGCCATGTTCAAGTAGCGGTTTTCCGAGCCCTGCCAGTTCCAGGGCCGCACTTTCCGGCTCAGGCGCTCATAGACGAGATCGCTCTCGAAGCCCAGCTCGCGGCGGAGGTAGTCGTTGACCGCCGCGGTGTAGGGGCCGTCCGTCGAGACGCCGCTCGGGTCGAACTCGGGGAACTCGCCCGCCGCGTCCAGGTCCATGCCGGTGAAGCGGGTGTCCAGCCGGCCCACGGTCTTGCCCTGGTCCCGCAGCAGCTCCTTGGTGAACCGGAAGATCTCGACGCGCAGGTTGGTCCTTAAGATGTAGTCGGGCGAGAGGCCCGTGTAGCGCGCGAGCCGGGCCGCGATCTCCTTCCTCTTTTCGGGCGCCAGCCGGTCCCCCTGCATGAGCGCGCTCGCGTATTCGTTGCGCGCGAAGTCCTCGACCTCGGCCAGGGTCTTCTTCAGGTCCCCTGAAAGCTCGGGCGGCAGCTTCTTGTGGTACCAGGCCGTGGCCGCGTAGGTGGGCAGGTGGATGATGTACGCCATGTCGTTGCCGACGTTGAACTCCTGGTTCTGCCAGTTGAGGATGGAGGAGATCAGGATCACCCCGTTCAATTGCATCCCGTAACGCTGGTCGAGGTGGAGGGCCAGCCCCGCCGCGCGGGTGGTGCCGTAGCTCTCGCCCGCCAGGAACTTGGGCGAGGCCCAGCGCTTGTTGCGGGTGATCCAGAGCCTTATGAACTCGGCCACGGACTCGACGTCCTGCGTGACGCCGTGGAACTGCTTCGGGTCCTCGCCCGGCGCCGGGCGGCTGAAGCCGGTGCTCACGGGATCCAGGAACACGAGGTCGGTCACGTCGAGCATCGAGAATTCGTTGTCCACCAGCCGGCCCGGAGGGGCGAGCTCCATCCCCTCGTCCGTGCGCAGGACCTTCTTGGGTCCGAAGCCCCCCATGTGGACCCAGAGCGAGGCGGCGCCGGGCCCGCCGTTGAAGCTGAAGGTGACCGGGCGCTCGGCCGGGTCCTTCACCCCGTCCCTGGTGTAGGCGACGTAGAAGACCGAGGCCTTGGGCGCCCCCTCGTCGTCCGTGAGGACGAGCGTTCCCGCGGTCGCGGTGTAGGGGATCTTCTGCCCGTCCAGGGTCAGCGTGTGGCGGGTGGTGGAGGACTTCTCCTCCGGCTTCTTCTTCTCCTCCTTCGCCGCGGCCTCGGACGCCTTGGCCGGGGCCGGAGCCTGGGCACGGACCGGAAGGCCCGAGGCGAGCAGGAGCAGAGGAATCAACAGAGCGGATCTCTTCAACATCTGAAAACCTCCGGATCGAATGAGCAGAGCGGGCCGATTGTACGCCGGGTGTCCCGGTTCGGGCGGGATCCGGCACTCCTGGCGATAGGCATACATCCAGGGGTTGCGTTCGATCTTTGTTGACTTGAGCGAAAGCTCGTTCTTTTGGAGGGAGGGATCTGTCGTGAATCACAATGAAAAAGCAGAGGTGTGTCCCACGGTGTCTTCGGAGAGCCCGAAGGAGACCGGCCCCGCGCTCGACCGGCGCCGGTTTCTGGGCCTGGCAGGTGCGGCGGCGGCCGCGGTGACGGCAGGCGTCCCGTCGCTCTCCGCCACGGCGGGCACTCTGGAGGTGGAGACCGCGGCGGCCCGGAAGCCGCAGCCGGGGGTCTCGGCCAGGGCGCGCGCGCGGCGCGAGAGGGCGTACCACCTCCGCCACCAGGCGGCGCTCAATCACCTGAACGCTCCGTATCAGCAGCACCAGGCGAACGATGACGAGGAGCGCTATTCGAACCGGATCGGCAACTTCTCGAAGGGGCTCCCTCACAACGCCTACGGCGAGGTCGACGAGTCGGCCTACGCGATGCTCCTCAAAGCCGCCGACTCGGGCGATCCGGACGACTTCCTGGCGATCCCCACGAGCGGCGGCAAGAAGCTGACGAACCCGCAGGCCGGCCTCGCCTTCGACCTGGAGGGCATGGATGCGCAGGATCTGGCGGTGCCGCCGCACCCGAGCCTGAGGAGCGCCCGGGCGGCGGGCGAGGCCGTGGAGCTCTACTGGATGGCGCTGCTTCGCGACGTCAACTTCCTCGAATACGAGGGGAGCCCGGATGTCGCGGCGGCGGTGGCCGATCTGAACCGCCTGAAGGATTTCCGGGGACCCAAGGAGGACGGCAAAGTCACTGCACGGTCGCTGTTCCGCGATCCGCTTCCGGGAACCGACAACGGCCCCTACATCTCTCAGTTCATGTGGAAGCCGACGCCGTACGGCGCGGAGTACATCGACCGGCGGATGCTGACCTACCTCCCGGGCTCGGACCACGTGACGAGCTACAGCGACTGGATCGAGACGCAGAACGGCTTCGGCGACTTCTTCGTCCACCACGACCCGGAGCGGCGCTACATCCGGAACGGCCGCGACCTGGCCGAGTGGGTTCACAACGACGTGCTCTTCCAGGCCTATTTCAACGCCTGCCTGATCCTGAGCACGCCGCTCGATCCGTTCAGCCCGCCGACCGGCGGCGGCATCGGCGCCCCGTTCAACTCCGGCTATCCCTACCGGCGCGTGCCGAATCAGGCGGGCTTCGCCACCTTCGGCGATCCGTACGAGAAGACGATCCTCGCCGAGGTCTCCACCCGGGCGCTCAAGGCGACATGGTTCCAGAAGTGGTTCGTCCACCGGCGCCTGCGGCCCGAGCAGTACGCCGGCCGGGTGCACAACCAGATCGAGCACGACCGCTACCCCGGGGTGCTGCACAACGACGTCCTCTCCTCGCCGGCCCTGGAGCGCGTGTTCAGCAAGTACGGCACGTACCTGCTGCCCCAGGCCTATCCGGAGGGGGCGCCCACGCACCCGTCCTACACCGCCGGCCACGCCACGGTGGCGGGCGCCTGCGTGACGATCCTGAAGGCCCTGTTCCGGGAGGACTACATCATTCCCACCCCGGTCATCCCCACGCCGGACGGCCTGGCGCTCCAGCCCTACCAGGGCCCGCCGCTCACGGTGGGAGGAGAGCTCAACAAGCTCGCCTCGAACATCGCGACCGGCCGCAACATCGCGGGGGTCCACTGGCGCTCGGACGCCACGGAGTCGCTCAAGCTCGGAGAGGCGCTCGCCATCGCGATCCTCCAGGACCAGAAGGCCTGCTACAACGAGCGCTTCGACGGCTTCACCTTCACCAAGTTCGACGGCACGAGGGTCACGGTCTGATCGCCTGATCGAGAGCCCCGCTCCTCCGCCCGGCCGGGAGATCCCCGGCCGGGCTTCGTGTTACAGTGGATTCCGTTGGCCGGATTGGGCGGAAACCATGAGCAAACTGAACATCTCCTATCCTCCCGAGGTTCTCTGGGCTCTGCAGCAGGAGCCGGAGCAGTTCGAGGAGGAGGCACGCCTGCTCCTGGCGCTCAAGCTGTACGAAACCGGCAAGTTGAGCAGCGGCCTCGCGGCCAGGCTCGCGGGAGTGCCGCGGGTGACCTTCCTCTTCCTCCTGGGCCAGCATGGCCTGTCTCCCTTCGGCGAAGAGCCCGACGACATCGAGCGGGACTTGGCGAATGCCCGACAGGCCCGTCGTCCTCAATAACACCCCCCTCGTCGCGCTCTGGGCCCTCGGCCGGCTCGACCTCCTCCGAGACCTCTTCGGAGAGGTTCTGATTCCCGAGGCCGTGGAAGCCGAATTCCTGGCGGGGGACCCCGCGCGCCGGGAGGCGCTCCGAAACGCGCCCTGGGTGAGGAAAATCGCCCTCGCCCACCCTCGACGGGCTCTCGTCTACATCGGACTGGACTACGGCGAGTCCGAGGTCCTCGCGCTGGCGGACGAGATGGAGGCGCGCCTCGTCGTCATCGACGAGCGCAAGGCGCGGCGATATGCGGAGCGCCTCGGCCTCCCCCTGACCGGAACTCTGGGGCTCCTTCTCCTGGCCAAGGAATCGGGACTGCTCGATTCGGTGGCCGACGGGATCGCGCGGCTTCGCGAGGCCGGCCTGTTTCTCTCCCCCGCCCTCGTCCAGCGCACCCTGGAAATCGCAGGCGAGTCGTCCTGACAAGGCGCCCGGGCTTGAGCACCGTCGCTTCAAGTTGACGCGCCCATCGAGGCTACGCTATGAAGCAGCCGGTGTGTCTCGTCCCTCCTTCCTTCACTTTGGGGAGAACAGCATGAAACGATTTCTGGCTCTCTGCGCCGTCGCGTCCCTCGCGCTGGCGCCTCGGGCGGCGTCCGCCGCCTCGCAGATGGACCCGTCTCTGCTCGCGGGTTTGAAGGCGCGGTCCATCGGACCCGCCACCATGAGCGGCCGCGTGGCCGCGGTCGACGTGGCCGACTCCAATCCCGACGTGGTCTACGTGGGCACCGCGGCCGGCGGCGTCTGGAAGTCGGTCAACGGCGGCCTCACCTGGACCCCGGTGTTCGACGACCAGCCGGTGGCCTCGATCGGCGACGTCCGGATCTTCCAGCCCAACCCGGACGTGGTCTGGGTCGGCTCGGGAGAGGGCAACGTCCGCAACAGCGTCTCGGTCGGCAACGGCGTCTACCGCACGCTGGACGGCGGGCGCACGTGGCAGCACCTGGGCCTCGAGAAGACCGAGCGGATCCACCGCGTGGTCCTCCATCCCACGGATCCCAACGTGGCCTGGGTGGCCGCCCTGGGGCAGCACTGGGGCGAGAACCCGGAGCGCGGCGTCTTCCGGACGACCGACGGCGGCAAAACCTGGAAGAAGATCCTCTATGTGGATGAGCGGACCGGCGCGGCGGACCTGATCAGCGACCCGTCGAACCCCAACCACCTGTTCGCGGCGATGTGGGACTACCGCCGCTGGCCCTGGATCTTCCGCTCCGGCGGCCCCGGCTCGGGCCTCTACCAGACCTGGGACGGCGGCGAGACCTGGAAAAAAATGACGGAGGAGGACGGCCTCCCCAAGGGGAACCTGGGGCGGACCGGCCTCGCGATCTCGCGCTCGAACCCGAACATCGTCTACGCCCTCGTCGAGGCCGAGAAGAGCGCCCTCCTGCGCTCGGACGACAACGGCAAGACCTGGAAGACGGTCACCGAGGATCAGAGAGTCGCCGAGCGGCCCTTCTACTACGCCGACATCAAGGTCGACCCCGTGTGGCCGAACCGGCTCTACAACCTGACGGCCCGCCTCCAGGTCTCGGAAGACAGCGGCAAGACCTGGAACGTCCTCGGCCGCTCGCGGGAGATCCACGGCGACCATCACGACCTGTGGATCAACCCCCACGACCCCGAGCACATGATCGACGCCAACGACGGCGGCCTGGGGATCTCCCGCGACCGCGGCGAGACCTGGATGTTCGTGGGCAATCTCCCGCTCGCGCAGTTCTACCACGTGAACGTGGACATGGACCGGCCCTACAACGTCTACGGCGGCCTTCAGGACAACGGCTCGTGGCGCGGCCCGAGCGCCACGTGGGATGCGGGGGGCATCCGCAACTCGCAGTGGGAGGTGGTGGGCGGCGGCGACGGTTTCGACACGAGCCCGGACCCTGAAGATTCGACGAAGGGGTATTCGATGTCCCAGGGCGGCGAGCTCATCCGTTGGGACCTCCGCCGCCGGAGCTTCCAGATGATCCGGCCGCCGGACCCGTTGCCCGGGGACGGCCGCGAGAAGCTCCGTTTCAACTGGAACGCCGGCCTCGCCCAGGACCCCTTCGAACCGGGCACGATCTATTACGGCAGCCAGTACCTCCACAAGTCGACCGACCGGGGAGACAACTGGACGATCATCAGCCCGGACCTGACCACGGACGATCCGGAAAAGCAGAAGGGCGCAGAGAGCGGCGGCCTGACGCTGGACGTGACGGCCGCCGAGAACCACACGACGATCGTGACGGTCGCGCCCTCGCCCCGCGAGCGCGGAGTCCTCTGGGTGGGCACCGATGACGGCCGCCTCCACGTAACCCGGGACGGCGGCAAGACGTGGACGAGCGTCGAGAAGAACGTCCCCGGCGTGCCGGCGAACACGTGGATCCCCCACGTCACCCCCTCGAAGCACGACGCCGCCTCCGCCTTCGTGGTGTTCGACAACCACCGGCGGTCGGATTTCGCCCCTTACGTCTACAGGACGGACGACTGGGGCCGGACCTGGAAGAGCCTGGCGACCAAGGACCTCCGGGGCTACGCGTACAAAGTCGAGCAGGACCCGGTGGACAAGGACCTCCTGTTCCTGGGGACCGAATTCGGCCTCTGGGCGTCTTTCGACGGCGGAGCGAAGTGGCACCGGTGGAACCACGGCGTGCCCACCACGTCCGTGATGGACCTGGTCGTCCACCCTCGCGAGCACGACCTCGTGATCGCCACCCACGGCCGCGCGATCTACGTCGTGGACGACATCTCCCCGCTGCGCGGGATGTCGGCCGAAACCCTTTCGAAGCCGATCCACCTCTACGCCTCCGGGCCGTCGACGCTCTACCAGCGGCGGCAGGGCGGCGGGGTGCGCGGTGGCGGTGCCGGCGAGTTTCAAGGAGAAAATCGTCCCTACGGAACGTTCATCACGTACTCGTTGAACGGGCCGGGCCTGCCTCTGCCGGACGACGAAAAGGAGCGGGAGCGCAAGGAGGCCGAACGGGCCGCGGCGGCCCAGGTCCAGAGCCGGCCCGACGAGTCCACGGGGAAGACAGAGGCCGCCACGGCCGCTCTAGCCCCGGCGGACACCGCCGAAAAGAAGCCGGACGCGGAGCCGAAAGTGGAGATCCGCATCACCGACGCCTCGGGCAAGCTCCTCCGCAAAATGGAAGGACCCGCGAAGCGGGGGATCAACCGCGCCGTGTGGGACTTCGGCCGCGATCCCTACCGGCGGCCGCCCGCCGGCAACCGGGGGGGCCCGCAGCAGGACAGCGGCCCCGCCGTGCCGCCCGGCACGTACAACGTCACCGTGAAATATGGGAAGGAGGAGGCCAAGGGCACGATCAAGGTCGAGGCCGATCCAGCTCTGGGTCTCACGGACGCCGACTGGCAGGCGCGGGAAGCCGCCGTCAACCGCGCGGGCAACCTCCAGAACGCGGTGGCCGACGCCGTCCACCGGATCATCGCCACGCGGGACGACGTGAAGACCGTCCTCGCCAAGCTCGACGCCCGGAAGAAGGAGCGGGAGCGCAGCGCCGAGTCGACCGGCGGCGAGGACCCCGACAAGGCTCTCACCCAGGCCGCCCGGCAGCTCCAGAAGAAGCTCGGCCTGGTGGAGCGCCGTCTCTACGTGCCGCCCGACACCAAGGGCATCGTCGAAGACCAGACCGCCCAGCGCAAGATCCAGTACGCGAGCCGCGCCCTGGGCGCCTTCTCGAAACCGACCGCCAACGCGGAAGCCTACATGGCCCAGGCCGAGACGGCCGTGCGGGAAGCCCTGGCCGACTTCAACAAGCTTTTTGCCGAAGACGTGGCCGCCTTCCAGAAGCAGGTGGCGGACGCCGGTATCGGGCTGCTGGCCAGCCAGCAGCCGATCGAGGTGAGATAGGAGTCGTTTTCAGATCCGGATCACGATCTTCCCGAAGTGGCCCCCCGCCGCCATGCGCTCGAAGGCGGCGCGGGCCTCTTCGAGGGGGAAAACGTGATCGATCACCGGACGGAGGCGGTGCTGGGCGATGGCCCGGTTCATGGCCTCGAAGCTTTCGCGGTGGCCGACGAAGATGCCGTTGACCCGGACCCTCTGCATGAAGATGTGGGTCAGGAGGATCTCGGTCGCGGTCCCCGAGAGGTTTCCGATCAGGCTGATCGTGCCGCCGAAGCGGACGGCGCGAAGGGATTGCTGGAGCGTGCCCGCGCCGCCGACCTCGACGACGTTGTCGACGCCCACCCCGCCCGTCAGCTCCTTGGCCTTCGTCCCCCATTCCGGCACCTCCCGGTAGTTGAGTAGGTCCGAGGCGCCCATCTCGCGGACGCGGGCGAGCTTCTCGTCCGAGCTGGAGGTGGCGATCACCCGGGCTCCCAGAAGGCGAGCGAATTGGAGAGCGAAGAGGGAGACGCCGCCGGTGCCCTGGACGAGGACCGTGTCCCCGGCGGTCACCCCGCCGTCCGTCACCAGGGCGCTCCAGGCGGTGACGGCGGCGCAGGGGAGGGCCGCCGCCTCCTCGTCCGTCAAGTGGCCGGGGATCTTGACGACGCCCTCGCCGTCCAGAACGACCAGCTCGGCGAGCGTCCCGTCGATCGGGCCGCCGAGGGTCGAGCGCGCCTTCTCCCGGGTGGGCTCTCCCGCGATCCATTTCTGGGCGAAAAGGCTCGCGACGCGGTCGCCCGGCTTCACGCGGGTCACCCCCTCCCCCACCGCGACAACCTCGCCCGCGCCGTCCGAGCAGGGGACGAGCGGCAGCGTCTGCTTGGGGTTGTACTTACCCTGGACCGTGAGGAGGTCGCGGTAATTCAAAGAGGCGGCGCGCATCCGCACCACGACCTGGCCGGGCCCGGGGGCCGGGTCGGGCCTCTCGACGAGGGCCAGGTTGTCGAGGCCGAAGCCGCCGCGGATCTCGATCGCTCTCAAGAGTCAGCCCTCCAGGGCCTTCTTCATCTTTTCGACCAGCTCGCGGGCGGTCGAGTCCGCGAGCTTGCCGGCGGGCCAGCCGATGCCCAGCCCCTCGCGCCCGAACTTGGGGATGATGTGGAAGTGGACGTGCATCACCACCTGGTGGGCCTCCGAGCCGTTGTTCTGGAGGATGTTGTAGGCGGTGGCGCCGGTCGCCCGCATCACCGCCCGGCACAGGCGGGGCAGCACGCGGCCGATGGCGGCGGCGGACTCGTCCGAAAGCTGATGGAGCTGGACCTTGCGCTCCTTGGGGATGACCAGCGTGTGCCCCTCGGAAAGCGGGCCGATGTCCAGGAAGGCGAGGACGTGCTCGTCCTCGTACACCTTGTAGCTGGGGATCTCTCCCGAAAGGATCTTGTCGAAGATGGTGGGCTGATGGTCGCTCATGTCGGCGATTCTATCCTCTCCCCGACCCTTAAGGGATCGAAACGTTTCTTTCTCCGGCCGCTGGTTGCCGGCTCCGGCTTTGGACCGCCGGAAAACCTCCTCCGCTTCGCCGGAGCCGGGCGGGAATGCTGGCTTCGGAATTGCAGTTGATTGCGTCGTGATGAGAGGTTTTGCGCGTTCGTCGCCGTACTCCCGTTTCACACCTCGGACCGCCGCTCTGGGCGCCGGGTGGAGGCGTGCCCGCCGGCTGACCGGCAGGACGGTTCCCCTCGACGTGCCCGCGACAGGAACGAAGAGCGGATTTCCTCTTGACATGGGGAACAACTCCGCTATCGTAAATACCGTGGACGCGAACGCCGCCCCCGACCAACCTCCGAGTACTCCCGACATCGCGGTTCCCGCTGAGGTCTGGCACTCACGGTCAGGCTTTGCTGTCGTTTTTCGCGCCCCCGAGATCCCGCCTTTCGCTCCGGCTCCCGCCGCCACTTCCGGCTGCGGTGTCACCCCATTCGGGTTGACGAGCTAGCAAGCCATGCTCAAGGAGCCCCCCGGGGCCTGTCCACTCGGCGATCGATCCGGGTGGGTTGTCGGCTATGAAAGCCGGCGGCCGGCGATCGATCCTCTTCTTCTCCAACGCTTCAACCCCATAGCAACTGAGGAGATCGAACCATGAAGCAGGGGGCTTTTGCCTCGATCGAGCCCGTGCTCCACCGCCGCGAGGCGATCTGCGAGCTCCTGGGCGAGCCGTACGATCCCGCGCGCTGGAACGACTGGCGTTGGCAGATGCGCCACCGTCTCACCCGCCTCGATCAGTTCGAGAAGCTGATCGATCTGACCGAGGGGGAGCGGCGGGGATTCCTGCTCGCGCACGAGAAGTTTTCCGTGGCCGTGACGCCGCAGTTCGCTGCATTGATCGATCCGCACGATCCCGGCTGCCCGATCCGTCTGCAGGTCGTGCCGCAGGAGAGCGAGCTCGTGGTGAGCCGGGGCGACATGACCGATCCCTGCGGCGAGGACCACGCGAGCGTGGTCGAGGGGCTCGTCCACCGCTATCCGGACCGCGTGCTCTTCCTCGTGCTCGACACGTGCGCGGCCTACTGCCGCTATTGCACGCGGAGCCGTCTCGTCTCGCAAGGCGAGCTCGAGCCGCTCGGCCGCCGGATCGAGGCGGCGATCGGTTACCTCGAAAAGCACACCGAAGTGCGCGACGTGCTGCTTTCGGGCGGCGATCCGCTCCTGATGTCGGACGCGACGCTCGATCAACTGCTCGGGCGCCTGCGGGCGATCCCGCACATCGAGTTCCTGCGCATCGGCACGCGCATCCCGGGGTTCCTCCCGCAGCGCATCACGCCGGAGCTGGTGGCGGTGCTCCGGAAGCACCGGGTGTGGCTCTCGGTCCACTTCTGTCACGCCAAGGAGCTCACCCCCGAGGTGGCCGAGGCGTGCGACCTCCTGGCCGACGGCGGCGTCCCGCTCGGCTGCCAGACGGTGCTGCTGCGCGGGGTGAACGATTCGGTCGAGGTGCTGCGCGACCTGTTCCACGGGCTCCTGAAGCTCCGCATCCGGCCGTACTACCTCTACCAGTGCGATCCGGTGCTCGGCACCGGGCACCTGCGCACGTCGGTCGAAACGGGTCTGGAGCTGATGGCCCAGCTCCGGGGCCACACCACCGGCTACGCGGTGCCGACTTACGTGATCGATGCGCCCGGCGGCGGCGGCAAGGTGCCGGTCCAGAAAGAGGCGCTCCTCGGGAGCGCGGACGGCGTCTGGAGCCTGCGCAACTGGGAGGGGAAGACGTACACGTACGTGGACCCGGCCGAGCGGTGACGATGCGGCCTCTCCACATCGCGCTCTGCTACGACCTGAAGTCGGACTATCGGGCCGCGGGGTTCTCCCCCGAGGAGGTCCTGGAGTTCGACGAGGAAGAGACCATCGCCGCGCTGGCTTCGGCCCTCCGCGGGCACGGCCACACGATCGAGCGGGTAGGCCGGGGCGTCGAGCTCACGAAGCTCCTCGCCGCCGGCCGCCGGTGGGACCTCGTGTTCAACTTCGCCGAGGGGGTGCGCGGGCGCTCGCGGGAGGCGCAGGTGCCGGCCGTCTGCGAGCTGTTCGATCAGCCCTACACCTTCTCGGATCCGCTGACCTGCGCCATCACGCTGGACAAGCCGCTCGCCAAGCGCCTGGTGCGGGACAGCGGCCTGCCCACGCCGTCCTTCGCCGTGGTGGAGCGGCCCGAGGAGGCCGGGGATGTCTCCCTGGAGCCTCCTCTCTTCGTGAAGCCCGCGGCCGAGGGGAGCTCCAAAGGAGTCACCGAGCGCTCCCGGGTCGAGTCCCGCGAGAAGCTCGGGGAAGCGTGCGCCGAGCTCCTTCGGACGTTCCGCCAGCCGGTGCTCGTCGAGCGCTACCTGCCGGGACGGGAGATGACGGTGGGCATCGTGGGAAACGGGGAAGACGCGCGGGTGGTGGGAGTGATGGAGGTCCTCCATGTCGGCGGCAACGGCGACTACACGGCGCTCCACAAAAAAGAGTGGGAAACGCGGATGCGCTACCGGCTCCTGGACGGCGAGCCGGTCGCGCAGCGGGCGCGGGAGGTGGCCCTGGGCGCCTACCACGCCCTCTCCTGCCGTGACGTGGCCCGGGTGGACCTGCGCTGCGACGCCTCGGGCGAGCCGTGCTTCCTGGAGGTGAACCCGCTGCCCGGCCTCCACCCGGCCTACTCGGACCTGCCAATCCTGTCGAACCTGGCCGGGATCTCGTACCCTGAGCTGCTCGGCCAGATCGTCGAGGCGTCCGCGCGGCGGTGGGGCTTGTGGACCTGAGCGCGGTCCGGCGGGTCGTCGTCGCCCACAACCCGGTTGGCGCGGAGGACGATCCTTCGACGGCGGACGTCCTCGCCCAGGTCGAGCTGGTCGAGGCGGGGCTGGACGCTCTGGGCATCCCCCACGAACGGGTGGCCGTGGCGGAGTGGAAGCCCTGGCTCCAGCTCCGCGCGAGTCCGGGGACCGTGGTCTTCAACCTCGTCGAAGCCCCTCCGGGGAGGCCCCACGTCCAACCCGCCTCCGCCGCGGCGCTCGACCTCCTGGGCCTCCCCTACACCGGCTCGCCGCCTCCGGTCCTCTGGATCACGACCGACAAGCTGGCGATGCGGGCGCTCTTCGCGGCGGAGGGGCTTCCAGTCGCTCCCGGCGGGAGGCTCGACCTCGAAAACCCGGAGGTGCTGGACCGCGTCCCCGCTCCCTGGATTCTGAAACCCTCCTGCGAGGACGCCTCGGTCGGCCTCGAAGGAGACCCGGTCTGCCGGACGCGGGAGGAGGCGCTCGACCGCGGCCGGCTCCTCGCCCGGCGCTTCCCGGACCAGGCGGTGCTCGTCGAGCGCTATCTCCCGGGGCGGGAGCTCAACGCCTCGCTCCTCGCCAGAGACGGCGGCGTTCAGGTCCTCCCCGTCGCCGAGATCGTCTTCGAGGATTTCCCCGAGGGGATGTCCCGCGTCGTCAACTACGAGGCGAAGTGGGTGGACGACTCCTTCGACTGCATCCACACCGTCCGCCACTTTCCCGAGGACCCCGCGGACGCCGCCCTGCTCGAGCGGGTCCGGGAGATCTCGGAGGCGGCCTGGAAGGTCAGCGGCTTCCGCGGCTACGCCCGGGTCGACCTCCGCCTGGACGAGGACGGCAATCCGCACATTCTGGAGGCGAACGCGAATCCCTGCCTCGCCGCGGGCGCCGGTTTCATGGCCGCGGCGGCCCGGGCGGGGCTCACGGCGAAAGACGTGGCCGGGAGGATTCTCGCGGACATCGCCGGTTCAGGGAACCCTGAGTCCGGCCTCCGCATCCGGCGGTCTCTCGAAGCCGCGGACCGCGCGCCTCTCGAGGAGGTGATCCGGGCCACCGAGTTCTTCAATCCCGAGGAGATCGACGTGGCGCTGGAGCTGGTGGACGACCGTCTGGCGAACGGCGAGGCGAGCCACTACCGCTTCCTCGTGGGAGAGGTGGACGGCCAGGTCGCCGGCTACGCCTGCTGGGGGCCGATCGCCGGGACCCTGGCGTCAGTCGACCTCTACTGGATCGTGGTCCACCCCGCGTTCCAGGGAAAGAAGGCCGGCTCCGCGCTGCTCAAAGCCGCCGAAGAACAGATTCAAAGCGAGGGGCGCAGCCGCGTCTACGTCGAGACCTCGACCCGCCCCCAGTACCTGCCCACCCGCGCCTTCTACGCCGTCTGCGGCTACACCCTGGCCGCCGAGCTCCCGGACTTCTACGCGCCGGGCGATGGCAAGGCGGTGTTCGTCAAGGTGCTGTAGCGCAGGGGGGATTCCGATCCGGAGGCACCCGGAGGCGCCCCCGGACGGGTGTGTCGGTGTCTAGCTCGGCGACCGCCGGGGGTCTTCCCCGTAGGTCGACTCGTATTCCATGTTGCCGTCCTTCTTGTGAACCTTCACCTGCCCGAGCTCCGCGCCACGGGCACGCTCCTTGGCGAACTCGACGGCCTCTTCCTTGGTGTCGAACTCCTTGCGGAACTCGGCGTTCTCCTGGCTCACCAGCCACTTTTCGGCTGACGAGTTCGGGACCACGTGATACACAACCCTATCTTTGGTGGTTTGGGCCATGGTTCAGCTCCTCCTTTGCACTGCTCATAAAGGGCAATATGTGTGCCAACAAGGAACTAAGGAGCTCAATCGGTCAGGATGGGAACAACTTCGTCCTCCGCAATCACATACACCCGGTCTCCCCGCCGGGGTCGCACCGAGGCGCCTCCCGTGAAGCCGCCGAAGGCCGGGAGGAGCGCCACCCGGTCTCCAAACAGAAAGCAGGGGAGCTTCTCGTGCTGCCCTCCGGTCCCTACCAGGGAGACGGCCGGGTGGATGTGCCCGGCGAGGACGTAGCTCCCTGGCTCCTCCGCCGGGTGGTGGCGGAAGGCCCAGGGGGGCTCGACCAGGGGCTCGTCGCAACAGGTGAAGCGCCACTCGGCGGGAGGATCGCCGGCGCCCCGGTCGTGATTGCCGCGCACGAGGACGACGTCCAGCTCCGCGTGACGGCCCCGCCAATCCGCGATGGCGGCGAGGGTACGGCTCGCCCGCCCCGACTTCGCGTGGAAGAAGTCGCCCAGGAGGAGGAGCCGGCGAGCCCCGGTGCGTTCGAGGGCCGCGGAGAGGCGGAGGAGCGCCTCAGTCGTCGTCCCACCGGGGAGGGGGACCGCGGCGGAGCGGAAGGCCGCGGCCTTGCCGAGATGGGCATCGGCGACGAGGAGCGTGCCCGTCCGCTCCTGAAAGGCGGCCCTCTCGGGGAGGAGGAGCAGCGGCTCGCCCGCCACCTCGATCCGGGTCATCCCGCCGCCTTCTCCAGCCGGACCTGCATGCGGCGCACGCGGTCCGCGAGCTTTTCGGAGCTGAGCTTCTCGCGCATGTGGGCGACCATAAGGGGGAAGGCGAGCGGGCTCGAGCGCTTGAGCTCCAGGACGGTCACGCTGGACTCCGCGAGACGCGCCAAGGTCCTCCCCAGGCGGCTCCTCTCGAGCTGCTGCTCCAGAACCTCGCGGTGCGCCTGGTGGAGGAGGAGGTTTCCCGGGTCGTACTTCGTGAAGACCTCGTAGAAGAGGCCGCTCGACGCCTGGAGGTGGCGGGCGGGCTTCCTCTGCCCCGGAAAGCCCTGGAAGAGGAGGCCGGCCACGCGGGCGATCTCGCGGAACTGGCGCCGGGCCATCTCCGCCGCGTTCAGGCTCGCGGGGATGTCCTCGGCGAGGTTTCCCGGGGAGAGGAGCCCCGCGGCCAGCGCCTCGTCGAGCGGCGCGCGGTCCGGCGAGAGAAGCTCGATCCCATAGTCGTCCACGGCCAGGGTGAAGGTGATCGGCCGGAGGCGCGAGATCCGCCACGCGAGGAGGGCCGCCAGCCCCTCGTGAACGAGCCGCCCCTCGAAGGGGTAGAAGAAGAGGTGGTGGCCCTCGCGGGATTTGATCCGCTCGACCAGCAGCTCGTCCGCGGCAGGAATGATCGACCAGCGGGCCTGGAGCTCCAGGATGGGGCGGACGGCCTCCATCTCCGGCCCCGCGAAGATCCCGCTTCGGGCCTCTTCCAGCAAGGCGCGCACCGAGGCGGCCAGTTCGGTCGAAAGGGGCATGCGGCCCCCCATCCAGCGGGGGATGAGGCCGCTGCCTTTCGACTTCCGCACGTACGCCGTCATGTCCCGCACCGATTCGAGCTCCAGGGTTTTGCCGGCGAAGACGAAGCGGTCGCCGGGGCGCAGGCGGGCGATGAACGACTCCTCGACGGTTCCCAGCCTGGCCCCGCCCACGGACTGGACGGTCAGCGCCGCGTCGCTCGTGATGGTGCCGATCGAGAGGCGGTGCCGGCGCGCCACCTGCCGGTCCGGCACGACGTAGCGGCCGTCGACTTCCGCGACCCGCCGGTATTCGGGGTAGGCTGCGAGCGCCGGCCCGCCGCGGGTGACGAAGTCGAGCGTCCAGTCCCACTCCGCGGGGGAGAGATCCCGATAGGTCCAGGCGGTCCGGACCTCGCCGTAGAGCTCCTCGGAGCGGAAACCGCCCCCCACGGCCACGGTGACCAGATGCTGGGCGAGCACGTCGAGCGGCTTTTCGCGCGGCGTCCGCGGCTCGATGCGGCCGGAGGCGAGTGCCCGGCGGGCGGCGGCCACCTCCACCAGCTCGAAGGCGTTGGTGGGAACACAGGTCACCCGGCTCGGCAGCCCGGGCCGGTGGCCGCTCCGCCCGGCCCGCTGCACGAGCCGGGCGATCCCCTTGGGGCTTCCCACCTGGAGCACGCGGTCGACCGGAGCGAAGTCGACCCCCAGGTCGAGGCTCGACGTGCAGACCACGCAGCGCAGGCGCCCCTCCCGCAGGCCGTCCTCCACCCAGTCGCGCACCTTCCGGTCGAGGGACCCGTGGTGGAGGGCGATCTCCCCGGCCCAGTCCGGCCGGGCCTCCAGAAGCTCCTGGTACCAGATCTCCGTCTGCGAGCGGGTGTTGGTGAAGACGAGGGCCGTCTTCCCCTCCTCGATCGCGGCGACGACCTGAGGCAGGAGCTTGAGACCTAAGTGCCCGGCCCAGGGGAAGCGCTCGATCGTGCCGGGGAGGAGCGAGTCGATGCGGATCTCCTTGGGCGCCTCGCCGCGGACGAGCCGGCCGCTCTGCCCCGGGCCGAGAAGGGCGGCGAGGGCCACGTCCGGATTCCCGAGCGTGGCCGAGAGCCCCCAGAGGCGGAGCTCCGGGCGAAAACGGCGCAGGCGCGCCAGGGCGAGCTCCGTCTGCGCGCCCCGCTTGCCGCCCAGAAGCTCGTGCCACTCGTCGACCACCACGAGGCGGAGGTCCGAGAAGAGATCCTCGGCGTCGGGGCGGGAGAGGAGGAGCGAGACGCTCTCGGGCGTCGTCACCAGGGCCGTGGGGAGGCGGGAGCGCTGCCGGTCGCGCACGGACGCCGAAGTGTCCCCCGTCCGCCGCTCCAGGGACCAGGGGAGCCCCAGGTCCACGAGGGGAGCCCGGAGCGACGCCTCGGTGTCCGCCGCGAGCGCCCGCAGCGGCGTGATCCAGAGGACGCGGAGCGGCGGCGAGGCCGCCCTTCTCCGGGGCCGGACGGCCTCCTCCGGGTGGCTCTCCATCCATTCGAGAAGGGGGGCGAGCCACACCGCGTAGGTCTTGCCCGTGCCGGTCGCGGCGTGGATCAGCCCGCTCTCCCCGGCACGATAGGCCTCCCAGACCTCCCGCTGGAAGGCGAACGGAGCCCACCCTTTCGCCGCGAACCAGAGTTCGAGGCGGGACAGGGCGGGCGCGGCGGGCGGTGATCCGGCGTTCAAGGCCGGGGGCGGGGCTTTTCGATCCCCATCCGCTCTGCCACCCGCCCTGCCACGTCGACCGTCCGGACCGTCCCGGCGTTGCCCGGCTCGATCCCCGCTCCGATCGCCATATAGATGCCGTGCAGGGATTCGTGGGTGTTGAGCCCGCCGTGCATCCCCAGGGCCGGCGCGGGCAGGGCGGCGCGCCCCTCTTTGAGACCGCCGCCGCCGAACATGTAGCCCTCGACGGGAAAGAGCACGAAGTCCCCGGTGTTCGGGTGGTCGAGACCGGCCTCCGCGGCCTCCTTCCGGGTGAAGACGCGCTCGATCGGCCTCTCGCCCGAAAGGATCCAGTTCTCGAAGAGGTCGTGGAGCGCGGGGAGGATGTCCTCCCGCCCCGGCATCACATAGACGTGGGACACCGCCCCGGAGCTCACGGCGTAGGCGGCGGTCCCCTCCTGGACGATCTTCCCGTCGGCATCCGTCGCGAGGAGCCCCCTCTCGCGGAGCAGGACGTTGGGGTTCAAGGCCGTGTGGACGGGCGACATGCCGTGGTCGCTCACCACGATGAGGGCTGTGTGCCTGAGGTCCAGGGTGTCCAGGAGGCGTGCGAGCTGGCGGTCCACGGCTTGCCAGACGCGGAGGCGCGCCCGGGCGAATTCATCCCGCCGCTCGGGGGTGTAGCCGGGCTGGCGAGGATCCGCGAGGAGGAGCTGGTGCCCGGCTTCGTCGATCACCGGAATGTAGCCCATGAGGAGGTCCCAGTCCGTCCGCTCGGCGGCGACCCGCAGGCTCTCCCCGAAGAAGACCGCGAAGCGCACGGCCTGCTCGGTCCAGGTGTCGAGGTCGAGGCCCGGCTTCCCCTTCAAGTGGTCGTCGAGCCGCCGGTCGTCCGGCGGGCCGGGCCAGGAGAGCCCCCGCGTCTCGAGACCCGCGGCGAAGTCGGCCGGGTAGGCCTGGAGCGGATAGAGGGCGGAGAAGTAGATCTGGGTGGAAGCGAGGTCGGAAGCGAGCGCCAGGACCTTCACGGGACAGCGGGTTTGCCGGGGCTCCGCTCCGGGCTTCCCCCACGAGCACCGCAGGGTCCCCCACTCCCCCGGGTCCAGCACCACCGGGAGCCGTCCGGGTTCCGCCTGCGGCCGCGGGATCACCACGACGCCGTCGTAGCCCGGCACATTGGCCTTCCGGTCCACTGCCAGGAGATCGAAACCCTGGCCGGCAGTCCCCTGCGCTCCCCCCACCTCGATCCGGGCGGCGAGCACGGGCGAGCTGCTCTCGACCTGGATGCTCCCCTCCCAGGGGCGCCAGTCTTCCCGGGAAAGCTGCACGAGGTCCGAGCGCCGGTCCGCGTCGTTGACGTAGACCATCCCCCAGTCGGCCCGGCGGCGCGGGCTCGTGTCGTCCGCTCCCGGCCAGGTGGTCACCCCCACCCGTTTCCCCTGCCGGCGGACCGCCTCCCAGAGCGTCTCGGTGTCGATCGGCGCCGCAAAACCGCTCACCGTCTTCAGCGGGGCCTCCCCCGCCGGGTGAAAGTTGTTGCTCACGATCCCCGTCTGGCCGGCGGCGTAGCCGGTCGCCAGACTGATGTGGTTGGTGGCGGTAAGCGTGGGGTTGACCGGGATCAGCCGCTCCGCGACCTGCCCCTGCTCGAAGAAGGCCGCGAAACCGCCGGGCTGCAGCAGCCCCTCCTGGAAGAGCTGGTGGAGCTCGTCCGCTCCCGCGCCGTCCAGGCTCAGGAGGACGACGCGCGAGGGCCCCGCGGGGGGTTGCGGCGGCGACTCCGGAGCCGGCGCTGGGGCGCTCCGGCAGCCGAAGACGAAAAGGAAGAGGACGAGGGCGGAGGGGCAGGATCGAAGAAGACGTCTCATAGACGCAATTCTATCCGACGCCCGTCGAGCCGAACCCGCCGCCGCCCCGGGTGCTCTCCCCGAGCGCTTCGACCTCTTCCCACTCGACCGGCTCCACGCGGGAGAAGACGAGCTGGGCGATCCGGTCGCCGCGCTTCAGGGGGAAGGGGGCCTCGCCCAGGTTCACCAGGATCACCCCGACCTCGCCCCGGTAGTCGCTGTCGATCGTGCCGGGCGCGTTCAAGATCCCGATTCCGTGCTTCAGAGCGAGGCCGCTCCGGGGGCGCACCTGCCCTTCCCAGCCCGGGGGGATCTCCAGCACGATCCCGGTGGGCACGAGGAGGCGCTCGCCGGGGCGGAGCACCAGCTCTTCGGGGGTGGCGGCGCGGAGGTCGAACCCGGCGCTGCCGGGAGAGGCGGGGGAAGGGAGAGGGAGGTCGCGGGCTTCGGGGAGCCGCTTGATCCGCACCCTCATCGCGGTTTCTGGTTGCCGGTCTGGGGCTTGCCGGTCTGGGGCTTGCGGCCGTCCAGCCCGCCTGAGCTCCCGTCGGGCATCGTGCCCCCCTGAGGGCCCCGGGGGTCCATTCCCGGCGCGGAGAGGAAGGCCGGCAGGGGGCGCCCCAGCCAGCGCGTGGAGAGCTGGAGCCCCTGGCCGCGCGGGGCCACACCCTGCTGGTTCGGAGGCGGGCCTCCCGCCTGGTGGAAGAGGTCCACGGTGAAGCGCCACTCGTCGTACCGCTCCCGGCCGAAGAAAGTCATGATCGAGGCCTTGCCGCTCTTGCTGTAGACGCCGATGATCGGGCCGACCGCCACCTGGTCGCCTTTCCTGGGACCGCCGAAGGCGGAGCCGTCGTCATCGCCGCCGTCGTCCGGATCCGCCGGCTTGCCCGGGCGTCCGCCCCGCCGGCCATCCGGATCCTGGCGCCCGTCGTCATTCCCCGGCGTCTGGGGGGTCAAGGGGGTCTGCTGCCCCTGGAAGATCAGCCCCCACTTGCCACCTTCGGTCATCGGGTCCTTCCAGAGCTGGCGGATGCAGCGCGGCTTGACCTCGATGAGCTCTTCCAGGCGGGAGGGGAAGCGCTGATAGCGCATCTGGAAGACGCGGATGGCCTCCGCGTACTGGAAGCCCCGGAAGATCAGCTCCTCTTCCTTCTCCCGGCGGATGGCCTGGCTCCAGGCAGGGAGCGAGATGGCGACGGCGATGTTCAGGAGGGTGATCGCCACCATCAGCATCACCAGGTTGTACCCGGCTTCGCGGCTGCGTTCCTTCTCAGGGGGTGAGGTCTTCATCACCACTCGCTGTAGGGGGTGCCGTCCAGGGAGATGGCGGGCGAGCCCGAGTGGACGTCGATGATGCCGGGCTGACCCTCTTCCGACTCGGTCTCGGCCGGCGGGTTGTTGGGGTCGATCTCTTCGTAGAGCGGCACCCAGGTTTCGCTGCTCTTGGTGATGGGATCGATCGGGATCTTCCTCAGGTAGCCGGTGTCGACCAGGGACTGGAGGCTCGTGGGGTACTTGCCCTTGTCACCGTAGTGCTGGTCGATGACGTCGCGCATCGTGCGGAGGTTGGTCTTCAGGACCGCCTCGTTGGCGCGCCGCGGCACATCCCTCATGGCCGGCATCGCGATGGTGGCCAGGATGCCGATGATCGCGATGACGACGATCAGCTCCAGGAGGGTGAATCCGTGCTCGCGCTGGCGCATGCTTCCTTCTCTCCTCACCACTTCTGGTAGGGGACGCCGTTCAGGCCCACGCCCCGGGATTGCGAGTAGACGTCGTAGACGTTCTCGCCTCCCCAGGAGGTCTCGTCGAACTTGTCCTGATAGCTGCGCAGCCCCCACTCGGCCTTGCCGGTCATGGGATCGACGGGGATCCGGCGCATGAATTTCACTTTCTTGTCCACCTGGCCGACGATCTCGACGCCTTCGACCAGAACCTCGAGGTCCTTCGGGTAGCCGTCGGTGCCCAGGTCGATGGGGATGAACCCCAGGTCGCTGTAGCGCTTGTACTCGTCGATGCCCGAGCGCATCTCGCGGAGGGCCGCCCGGAGGTCGGCCTCCTTGCTGCGCTTGGCCGTGAACTTGGCGACCGGCAGGGTGACCGCCGCGAGAGCCACCATGACGGCGGCGACCATGACCAGCTCGGCCAGGGTGTAGCCGGCCTGGCGGCTTCGTCTCTCTTGTCGGTTGCGGTGCACGGTCGTTCCTCGTTCCATCAGAACCTATAACGTTGTACGGGCGGGATCGCTTCCCCGTTTAGGCTCGCCCGCCACCCGCACGACCGCCGGGCGGGCATTCACCCGCACCGGGTGCAGCCCGGCGTCCAACGCCTTGCCCTCGAAACCCAGGCGGGTCTGGCCCGCGGCCACGGCCCGGAACACGATGCGGACGACCGTGCCCTGGCCCCGGATACCCGGGACCTGGCCCAGGCGGGAGGCCCCCAGCACGAGAGTGCCGGGCCGGCTGTTGTCGGAGAGCACCTGGGCCTCCCCCGCCTTGCCCAGGAAATCCCCCGCCTCGACCGTCTCGACGGCGAGCACCGCCGGATTGAACCGGAGCGAGAGCGGCAGGTGGGAGACCGGCTGGCCGGCCGCCGCCTGCACCCGGATCTCGAAACGGTCGCCGGGGGAGACGGAGAGCCGGGCCGGCGCGAGCCACAGCCGCACCGGGGACGACGCCGCGAAATCGACCGTGGAGGCGTCCCCGTGAAAGGCCGCGGGAGCGAGCATCGCCGTGGGAGAGGCGTTCCTTTGCGAGACGAGGCCCACCGGCGGCTCATCGTCCTCGGGCGGCGGCTCGTCGGAGGGCGGCTGCGGCGGCCGGAACGGGTCGGACGGCGGAGCCACCGGCACCAGGTCGACCCCGGCGGGGGGCTGGGGCGGCGCCTCCTCGCCTCCCGGCATCGCCTCCTGCATCACCTCGTCGCCGCTCTCCCCGGGCCTCAGGCCCCGGGGCAGGCGCTCGAGACGCCGCCTGATGGCGTCCTGGATCTCCTCGGGCGTCCCCTCGTTGGTGTCGAAGGGTCCTTCGACGTCCGACTCCACCCGCGGGCTGCCGCCCCGGAAGGAGAGGTTCTGCTCGGTGCCGACCCAGATGGGCTCCAAGTCGGTCGCGGTGATCTCGGCGTTCCGGATGATGTGGGGCGTGAGCGTCAGGATGACGTCCGTCCGCGTCGCCTCGGTCCGCTTGTTCGAGAACAGGCGGCCCAGGATGGGGATGTCGGAGAGCCCCGGCACGCCGGTGTCGGTGTTCTGCTCGTCGTCCCGGATCAGGCCGGCCAGGAAGTTGGTCTCGCCGTCGCGCAGGCGGATCACGGATTCGATGGTGCGCGTGCCGATGATGGGCTGCGACTGCCCGCCCGAGCCGCCGACCGACCCGGCGAGGTTCGAGACCTCGACCTTGAGCTTCAGGGTCACCTCCCGGTTGTGGTGGACCCGCGGCTCGATGTCGATGCGGATGCCCACGTCCTGGTACTGGAAGGACGTGATCGGGATGATGCCGCCCTGGCCGCCCACGTTCTGGGTGTTGAAGGTGGTGAGCGGGATCGGCACGCGGTCGCCGATGACCAGGTTCGCCTTCTCGCCCTCGGTGATGCGGAGCTGGGGCTTGGCCAGGAGCTGCGCCTCGGTGTTGCTCTTGACGAACTCGTAGAGAAAGCTCGGGAGAGTGAGGATCCAGTTGCTCTGGTTGATGAACTCGAGGTCCGAGAGGCGGACGCCGCCCGAGCTCGTGCCGCCGGTAGTGCCGCCGGTTCCCCCCGTGTTCCCGAGGTCGAGCGACTGGCCCACGGCGTAGGAGGACAGGCTCACGCCCAGGTCGCGCAGGCGGTTGCTGTTGATCTGCAGGAGCTCGACGTCGACCACCACCTCGGCCTTGGACTTGTCGTTGGTCTCGATGAGCTTCTCGGCGATCTTCACCCGGTCGGCCGTGTCGCGCAGGATGATGGCGTTCAACTGCTCGTTGGTCGCGACCTTCTTGGCGTCGACCAGGCTCCGCAGGATGGTCATCATGTCCTTCACTTCGGCGTTCGAGAGGAAGAAGGTCTGGATGACCAGATCCTCGTAGATGCGCCGGTTCTGCGGATTGTCCTGGGCGACGATGATCGTGTGCTCGTCCATCACCTTGTAGAAGTGGCCGCCGGCGCGCATCAGGGTTTCGAGCGCCGCCTGCGCGGTCACGTCCTTCAATTCGATGGAGATCTCGGTGTCTTTCAAGTTCGGATCGAACAGGATGTTGATGCCGAAGGCCGAGCCCAGGGCGCGGTAGATCGAGAAGATCGAAACGTTCTGGGGGAACTCGAGCGAGATCGGATTGTTCGACCGCGGGTTCAAGACCGGCGGCTGCGGCCGGGAGCCCCGGGTCCTCTCCTTCAACTGGTCGATCGTCTCGTAGCCGCGGTTCCTGTTCTCGACGTAGGCGCGGCGGACGTTTTCGAGCTGGGCTGCGGCGTACTGGTTCGTCGGATCGAGCTGGACGGCCTGCTGGTACTCCACCATGGCGCGCTCGACGGCTCCGGCCT
The DNA here is from genome assembly GCA_035462575.1 of Thermoanaerobaculia bacterium. GTDB lineage: Bacteria > Acidobacteriota > Thermoanaerobaculia > Multivoradales > UBA5704 > DATARR01. Next base: position 28,865 of record DATHUD010000940.1, read on the forward strand.
TCTCGAACTCCTTGCCCTTTTCGAAATGATCCTGGGAGGCCCGGATCTTGGCCCGCATCAGGGCGGCCCGGTAGGAGATGTTGCCCGGGTCCTCCTCGAGCGCCTTGATGTACTCGAGAACGGCTTCGTCCCACTTTCCGAGCTGGGCCGCGATCTCGGCCTGGCGGTAGCTGCGATGACTCGCACAGCCGGCCAGGGGACCGAGGACAAGCAGCAGGATCAAGATCCGGACGAGCGTATCGCGCATCTTCAAAAATTCCTCCGTTCTAGCGGCGGGGACGAACGCCCAGCCGCTTCGCGGGCTCGTTCGGGAAGCCCACGAACTTGATATCGACCGACTCGTAGCCAATGCGGGCCACGATGAATTTCCCGGCGAGCACCTCGCCCTCCTGGGCGTTGTATTCGCGCTTGCCGTCCGAGAAGACGGCGATCTTCTTGTTGGCCGGACCGAAGTTGCCCAGGTACTCCCAGGTGAACTCCGGCGGCTTGGGTCTGGCCGCCTCGGCCGCGAGGCGCGCCGCCTCCTCGGCGGCCCGCCGCCGCGCCTCTTCCTGGGCCGCGAGCTCCGCGGCCGAGGGGGGCGGAGGCGGCGGGGGCGGCGGCTCGGGAGGCGGAGGAGGAGGATCGACGAACCGCCAGGGGTCGCGCCCGGCAGCATAGCTCGGGGGCACGCGATCCAGGTCTGCGAGGCGCAGCTCCGCCACCCGCCCCGGGGTGCCGGTCTTGGTCTTGGTGCCCCGGCGCGCGCCGGGGAGCGTGCGCGGGGCGGCGCCGTCCGCCGCCTCGGGATCAAACGTAGCGGAGGGACCCAGCACGTCCTCCTCCCCCCCTCCGTCACCGGACGGCCCGATGTAGCGCCAGGCCACGATCAGGAGAAGGAAGCCCAGGATCCCCAGGAGGAGCTTCTGCCGCGACTTCTCGTTCACGAGGGGGTCCTCCCTGAAGCGCCGGTCGCTACGGCCGCAGGAGACGGCAACGGCTCGTCGCCGGGCTCCCGGGAGAACAGCGTCGAGAGGCTCAGGTCCATGCGCAGCTCCGGTCCCTGGTCGTCGCCGCCCGAGAGCGTCACCCCTTCGAGAGTCAGGAAGTAGCTCGAAAGCTCCAGCAGATTGATGAACTTGCGCAGCTCCGCGTAAGTGCCCTCGACGGTGAAGACGAACGACCGCTTGATCAGCCCGTACTCGTCGATCTCCTCCTCGGGGTAGGAGAGGGTCTGCGGCTCGAGACCCGCCTTGCGGGCCAGGGACTTGACCTCGTCGTTCAACCGGGTCAGGCGCTGGCTCCGGGGCGCGAAGCGCTCGGAGTAGAGCCTCTCGACCTGCTCGCCGTTGGTCCGCACGCGGTTGACCAGCGTCTCCAGCCCCTTGCGCTTGGCGGTGAGCTGCGCAACCTGCTTGTCCTGGTCCGCAAGCTGACTGTTGAGCCTCTCCACCCGCCCGGCATAGCCCAAGTAGATGGCGAAGGCTACGGCGTTCGCCAGGAAGAAAAGCAGAGCGGGGAGCCAGACCCCGGCGCGCTGGCGCCAGATGTCACCGGGATTCGTCATTGCGGCGTCCCTCCGGGCGGCACGGCGGCAGCCGGAGCCTCCTCTTCCACCACGACGGGCGTCTCCCCGGCCGTCGGGCTGGGGGCGCTCTGGGGAAGGTAGACGACAGTCAATTCGAATTCCACGAGGTTGGCGTCCTCATCCCGGACCTCCCGGGAGATGTTCGGTTTCCGGAATGGACCCACGAACAGATTGTCTACGAATTGGGAGATCGCTTCGTCGCTCTTCGACTGGGCCGTGATCGAAAGGAGGGCCTGCCCCTCCGCGACACTGCGCTGGGCGCTGGCCCCCTGGGCGCGCAGCCGCTCCTGCTGCTGGGCGCTGGTGATCGGCGTCAGACGCTTCAGACGCACGTCGTTCGGCATCACCGCGGCCAGCCGGTCGAACAGGAGGCTCCAGGAGAAGGTGCGCTCGTCGATCTTCCGGTTCAGGAAGTCGATCAGCGCGTTCTGCTGGTCGAGCTCCATGCCGGCGAACTGGGCTTCGAGCTCGCGGACGGTCTTCTGCTCCTTCGCGATCTCGGCCTCCCGCTGCTCGATCTCGCCGCGCTTGTCCGCCGACCCGGTCCTGTAGTTCCAGAACAGGTAGGCGTTGCCCAGGAGCAGCAGGAGGCCGAGCAGCCAGAGCGCCAGGGCCGTCCGGACCACGGGCCGGCTGTTGACGAACGGCCGCCGGGCGAGGTTCAGCGACGACGACCGGACCGGCCCCACCGGGCGGGGCGCCGCGCCGGCCGGTGGGGCGGGCGGGGAGGACGTCGCCGGGTCCGAGGTCAGGGAGCTCATGCCACCTCCCGGCGGGCCGCGCCCAGCATGGGGGCCAGGTTGCGCCAGGCGGGGATCGTCCCGTCCTCGGCGCGCAGCGGCGGCAGATGGCGGCCGTCCAGGGGAGCGGCCGGGGTGCCCAGCCCCTCCTCCAGGCGGTCGAGCCACAGCGATTCGAGCTCCGGCGGAGCCACGAGCAGCACCGCTCCCAGAGGGGAGCCGGGGAATTGCTCGTCCAGGAAGTTCCGGGTGAGCTTCAGGTCGCGGGTCACGAGCCCCGAGCGCGAGACCTCCGGCAGCGAGCCGGTGAACGCCTTGTAGCGGTGGAGGACGGGCTCGCCGCCGCGGGCGAAGATCAGCGTGTAGCCCTCCTCCTCGACGATCAGGAGGGCCGCGAAGCGGTCCGCGGAGAGGCCTTCGATCGCCTGGAGGAGCGAGAGGCTCGAGTTCGAGATGTTGCCGAGGCGGACCCCGGCGGCGGCGAAGGCCTCCTCCACCTGGGCGAGGAGCTGCTCGACGGCGAAGCCCAGGAGCAGCCGGCGCGGCTCTTCCTGGACGGCGAGCGGCGACACCTCGGCCGCCCCGATCCGCAGCTCGTCCACCCGGAACGGCACCAGGCGCCGGAGCTTCCAGCGCAGCACCTCGTCCTTGGCGTCGGCGGCCTTGGGCAGGTCGCCGCTCTCGGTGAAGGTCACCCGCAGCCAGGCGTCGGGCACCACGAGGGAGGCGTCCTTCACCCCGCCGCCGATCCCCTTGACCAGCCCCGAGACGATCCCGGCGAACGCCGCCGGATCGCGCAGCGGCCCCCCGAGGGGGCCGTGGTGGAACGGGTCGCGCCCCAGCCCCGCCTCGCGGTAGCCGCGAAAGCGGTAGCCGTGGCGGTCTCTGGGGAACTGGGCGTAGCGGAGCTTCCCGCCATCCAGCAGGAAGACGTTCGGCGGCACCGGGATCGGGTCGAGGCCCGCCAGCCGCTCAATCCACGAAGGTCACTTTGTTGATCTCACGCAGAGTCGTCACTCCCCGGAGGACCATCTCGAGCGCCGACTCGCGCAGAAAGGTCATCCCTTCTTCCTTGGCGGCGCGCTTGATCTCGGACGCCGGCCGGCGGTCCAGGATCAGCTCGCGAATGTGGTCCGACAGGTCCAGAAGCTCTGAAACCGCGACGCGGCCGTGGAACCCCGTGCCGTTGCACTCGATGCAGCCCCGGCCCTCGTAGAACGTGAAGTCGGAGTAGATCGCCGGGTCCAGGCCGCTCTCCTCGAGGAGCTGCGGAACGCTCTGGACCGGTTTCCTGCAGTGCGGGCAGATCTTGCGCACGAGGCGCTGCGCCAGCACGCAGTTCAACGCCGAGACGAAGTTGTAGAGGTCCACGTTCATGTTGAGGAACCGCCCCAGCACGTCGACCACGTTGTTCGCGTGGACGGTCGTGAACACCAGGTGGCCGGTCAGCGCCGACTGAATGGCGATCTGGGCCGTGTCCTGGTCGCGGATCTCGCCGACCATGATCTTGTCCGGGTCGTGGCGCAGGATCGAGCGCAGGCCGCGGGCGAAGGTCAGCCCCTTCTTCTCGTTGACCGGGATCTGGGTGATCCCCCGGAGCTGGTACTCGACCGGGTCCTCGATCGTGATGATCTTGTCTTCCGACGTCTGGATCTCCGACAGGCAGGCATAGAGGGTCGTCGTCTTGCCCGAACCCGTGGGGCCGGTCACCAGCACCATGCCGTAAGGCTCGCGGATGAACTTGCGGAGCTTGCGCATGGTCTCCTCGTCGAAGCCCAAGATGTCCAGGCGCAGGTTCTTGAACTCCTTGTTCATCGACTCCTTGTCGAGGATTCGGATGACGCAGTCCTCGCCGTGGACCGACGGCATGATCGAGACGCGGAAGTCGATCGTGCGGCCTTTGAGGCGCAGCTTGAAGCGGCCGTCCTGCGGGATGCGCTTCTCGGCGATGTCCAGCTCCGACATGACTTTTATACGGCTGATGATCGTCTGGTGATGGCGCTTGTCGATCGGTTCCATCGCCTGGTAGAGCACGCCATCGATCCGGTACTTGATGATGACCTCGCTCTCCCGCGTCTCGATGTGGATGTCCGAGGCCCGCCGCTGGATGGCGTTGAACATCGTCGAGTCGACCAGCTTGATGATCGGGGAGGTGTCGGCCGTGATCCTGTCGATCGAGAGGATCTCCTCGCCCTCCTCGTCCTCCTGGACGAGCTGGATGCGGAAGTCCTCGGACGCCTCGTCGAGCACCCGCTGGGCGCTCTCCGACTTCTGCAGGATCTCGTCGATCGCGGAGCGGACCCCGACCTTGACCTCGACCGGCTGGCCGAGCAGCAGCTCGAGCTCGTCGATCTTCACCACGTCCGACGGGTCGGCCATGACGACCGAAAGCCGGCCGTCGAGCTGCTCTTCCGGGATGAAGCCGTAGCGCAGCATGAGGTCGAAAGGCACGCGGCGGAACAGGTCGTTGTCGATCCGGAAATGGGTCAGATCGACGAACTCGAGCCCGTAGCGGCCGGCGAACGCCTCGGCGTTCGCCCTCTCCTGAGCCAGGCGTAGGCGGGCCTGCTCGACCGTTTCGGCCGCGGGAACGCTCTCCTGGACCGCTATTTTTCCGTTGATGACTGCCATCTCAAGAGCTCCTCGAATCCTCCAGGCTATACCAGAACAGTGCTAGAACTTGTTCGAACCGAGCATGCTGAACATCGGCAGGTAGATCGAGATCAGGAGGATCGCGATGATGGTGCCCATGAACACCAGCATCATCGGCTCGACCAGCGACAGCAACCGCTGCATCCGGGTCTCGACCTGCTCGTCCAGGAAGTCGGCGACGCTGGTCAGCATCTCGTCGAGCGAGCCCGTCGCCTCGCCCACCTTGACCATGTCGATCGACATGTCGACGAAGACGTCGCTCTTCTCCAGGGCCGCGTGGAAGGGCTTGCCCTCCCGCACCATCTGGATCGTCGGCTCCAGCCGGCTGCGGACGTAGGAGTTGCCGACCGACGCGACGCCGATCTCGAAGGCCGGGACCAGCGGAATGCCACCGGAGAGCAACGTCGACAGCGACCGGGAGAATTCCGACAGCGCGAAGCGGTGGAGCACCGGCCCCAGGAACGGCAGCCGCAGCTTCAGCCGGTCGAGCGCCAGCCGCCCCGCGTCCGTCCGGTTCCACGAGCGTACCGCCAGCACCGCCCCCACGACCACCACCAGGATGATGGGCCAGTTCCGGTTGGCGAAGGAGGAGATGGCGAGGACGATCTGCGTGATCAGCGGCAGCTCCGAATCGAGCTCTGAAAAGAAGCTCATGAACTTGGGGACCACGTAGATCGCCATCACGGTGATCATGGCGACCGACAGCCCGACCAGCACGGCCGGGTAGATCAGGGCCGAGATCACCCGCCGCCGCGCGTCGAGCACGAGCTTCATGTAGCGGATGAAGCGGCGGACGACCGTCTCGAGCTCGCCGCTCCTCTCGCCGGCCTTCAAGGACGACGGGTAGAGGCGCGGGAACAGGTCGCCGTGGGCGGCGAAGGCCTCCGAGAGGTCCTCGCCGCTCTTGACCCGGTCGCGCACGTCGGTCAGCACCGCCCGGAAGTGCTGGTTCTTCATCCGTTCGAGCATCAGGTCCAGGGCCTGGAGCAGGGGGAGGCCCGCCTTGAGCAGGGCCGCGAGCTCCTGGTTGAAGGCCAGGAACTCCATCACCGGGATGCGCCGCCGCCGCCGGTTGGAGGCCTGCGTCAAGCCGCGCGACATGCCCCGGCGCCGGACCTCGAAGAGGTGGTATCCCCGCTTGCCCAGGTCCTGGCGCAGGGACGTCTCGTCGCTGGCGGTGAAGACCTCCTCCAGCACGCGGCCGTCCGGCGTTCCCACCCGGCAGACGAAATGCATCTCTAAAGCTCCTTCATGGCAGCGGGCGGCGCGGGATTTCGGCGCTCCGCAGCGTCAGCACGACCATCAGGGCGTCGCGGCTCGCCTCGCTCTTGGCGAGCCCCAGGCTCATGATCTGGTCGACCCTCAAGTTCAGGTTCGTGTGGATGAGGTTCGTTCCCGGCCGGCTCTGCCGCGTGATGCGGAAGCCCGACAGCTTGATCCGCTGCTCGTCGAGCAGCGTGCCCAGGCGGAAGCTTACCTCGTATTCGCTGCCCAGCTCGTAGATCACCGACTGCCCTTCGAGAGCGTTCAACTGGGCCTGGGCCTGCGTCTCGTAGATGTCGTACGGGAGAAGCTGGCGCAGGCGCTTCGTGAGCTGCTCCGGCAGGTCCGACCTCTTGACCGAGGGCGATACCTGGTTGCGGCTCGCCTTGACGATCATCACCTCCAGCCGCACAGGCCGGGCCGGATGGTCGAAGCTGTGGAGCTTTGGAACGATCCGGGAGAGCGCCGCCAGGGTGTCGCGGAGCACCAGCGTGTTCGTGGCCGGCTGCACCTCGACCGTGCCCCGGGGCGACAGCAGCGGATACACGAGCGGCACGGCCTCGCTCGCCCGCTGGTGCTTGAACGTGTAGGCGCGCAGGACCACCTCGTCCGCGCCGCGCTGGGCCGGCTGGGCGGCGACGAGCGTCGACGTCAGGACGAGGATCCAAAGGAAGCACAAGGCCGTGCGTTCTACCGGCAACATGGGAAAGCTCAGAAGTCTACCGCGAGTGAGATCTCGGCTGCTCGCCCCGTCGCGGGGCCCGGGAGAATCGATCCGTCCGGACATCGGAGCTCCGCTCAGACATCCAGGCTCTCGGAGAAGACCAGCGCGACGGCGACGTCCTCTCCGCCGTACTGGTACACCCGGGCGTCGGGGAGGTTCAGCCCTTCGATCAACGGCTGATCCGCGCCGGACAGCTCGGGGGGCTCGGGGATCGCCACCGGGTCCCGGCCCAGCGACAGGGAAGCCAGCGCCAGCACCGCCGCCGCCGCCCACCGCTTCCAGCCCCGCTTGGATCCGAAGAGAATCGAGACCGGACGGGGCCGGGCATCCAGGGCGTCCAGGCGGCTCGCGGTGCGCATGGCCGCCACGGCCTGGCGCACGGCCGCCACCTCGTCCAGCTCCTGGGCGGGGGTCGGCTCCACGACCGGCATCCGGCGGAAGACGAGGGTCGGATCGGCGGCCAGGGCCTGCCGGCGGCAGACGGAGCAGGAGTCGAAGTGCGCGAGGGCCTCGGTCCAGCCTTCCGGCTCCGTCGCCCTCCTGTCGTTGCGATGCGCCGCAAGAGCGCTCCAGTTGGGGCAGCTCACAGCGCCTCCTCCGCTCCGGCCTCGAAGCCCGCGGCGTACTCGGGGTAGCGCTTGACGAGCTCGCGGCGCAGGTACTTCCTCGCGTTGAACAGGTGGTTTCTCACGGTCGACTCGCGGCAGGCGAGGACTTCTGCGACCTCGTGGGAGGAGAGCCCCTCGACCTCGCGCAGCAGGAAGGTCATCCGCTGCTTTTCGGAGAGGCCGGCGGACAGCTCGCGGAAGATGTTGGCGATCTCTCCCTGGTGCAGGCTCGACAGGTCGCTCTCGGCCCAGGGGCCCAGGACCTGCCGCAGGTGCTGGCGCACCGGCTCGTTGCTCTTCTCGCGGCTCTTGCGGGACCGCAGGTGGTCGATCGCCAGGTTGCTCGCGATCCGGTAGATCCAGGTGTTGGGGCTCCACCGCTCGTCGAACTTCCGGCGGTTCTCCCACACCTTGAAGAACGTGACCTGCACGACGTCCCGCGCCTCCTCGACATCTCCCAGAATGCGCTGGCAGAGCTGGAGGAGCGGCTTGGTCTTGCGGCCGATGAGCTCGTCCAGCGCCGATTCGTTCCCGTCCCGCAACGCCATCAGGAGGTCGCGGTCGGACGCCTCGGCCCAGGGCAGGCTCTGGGGGCTGGACGGACGGCGGGAGTGGACGAGCTTGAGCATGATCATCTGGGTATACGGGGGAGCGTGCTCCGTCGTCTAGGTTTCGGGTTTCCTCTCCGTTCTCATCGTCCGGCCGGCCATCTCACTGTCCGGCCATTATACTGCCGCCCGAGATGCGCTCCGTCCTCTGGGGTCTCTACCAGCTCGCCCTCGGGGCGGCCCTCCTCGTGGCGGGACCGTTCCTGCTCGTCCGCCGGGGGAGCCACTACCTGCCGACCCTCTCCGGCCGGCTCGGCCGGGGGAAAGGGGAGAGCGGCCGGACCGGAGCGCTCTGGCTCCACGCCGTCTCCGTGGGGGAGGCCGGCGTCGCCGCCACCCTCGCCCGGGGCCTCCCGGCGGACCTCCCGCTCCTCATCACCACCGTCACCCCCACGGGCCAGGCCCGGGCGGAGGCGGCCTTCGCGGACCGGGCCGACGTATCCTACCTCCCCTTCGACTTGGGGTTCGCCGTCTCCCGCTTCTTTCGCCGCTTCGCCCCGGCCGCCCTGGTGCTGATCGAGGGGGACTACTGGCCCCTCCTCCTGCGCCACGCGCGCCGCCGGGGGCTCCCCGTGGCCGTGGTCAACGGCCGGGTGGGCGACCGGAGCTTCCGGAGGATGCTCCGCCTGCGCCCGCTCCTCTCCCCCCTCTTTTCCGGCGTCGACCGCTTCGGCGTGCAGAGCGCGGAGGACCGGGACCGCCTCGTCCGGCTGGGGGTCGACCCCGGGCGGATCACCGTCACCGGCAACCTCAAGTACGAGACCCCGGAGCCCGCGCTCAAGACCGAGCTCGAAGCCGCCCTCAAGGAGCTGGCGGGCCCCCGGCCCCTCCTCCTCGCCGGGTCCACCATGGCGGGGGAGGAGGCCCAGGTGCTCGAAGCTTTCCGGGAGATCGGCGGCGGAGAGCGGGCCCTGCTGGTGCTCGCCCCCCGACATCCGGAACGCTGGGGAGAGGTCGATGCATTCCTCCGCTCCCGGGGCGTGGACCTCCTGCGCCGGAGCGGGCTGCCCGCCAAGAGGCGGCCGGAGGCCGTGCTCCTGGACAGCCTGGGCGAGCTCGCCGGCCTCTACCGCCTGGCCGCCGGCTGCTTCATCGGCGGCACCCTCGTGCCCACCGGCGGCCACAACCCCCTGGAGGCGGCCCGCTACGGCGTCCCCGTCGCCGCCGGCCCCTCCATGCACAACTTCCGCGAAATGGCCGAAGCCTTCGACCGCGCCTCCGCCTGGCGCCGGGTGAAAGATGCCCGCGAGCTCGCGGACGCCTGGCGAGGCTGGCTCGACGACCCCGCCGCCGCCCGGGAGCAGGGGGCGCGCGCCGCCGCCCTGATCGACGCGAACCGGGGGGCTCTCGCGAAGACGGTCGAGATGCTGGCGCCCCTCCTCGAGAAGGTGGGGACCCGGGCGTGAAATCCCCTTCCGCCCCCTCCTCCCCCTGGCAGCTCTTCTACGGGGGAGCCCACCGGCTGCGGCAGCGGTGGTACGGCACGCGCGCCCACCGCCTTCCCCGGCCCGTGCTGAGCGTGGGGAACCTCCATTGGGGAGGATCGGGGAAGACCCCTCTCGTCGCCGCGATCGCCGCCCACCTGCGGGACCGGGGTGCCGCCGTCTGCATCCTCTCCCGCGGCTACAAGGGGCAGGGCGAGGGCGTGCGGGTGGTGAGCACGGGCGAGGGCCCGCTCCTCGGGCCGCTCGTAGCCGGGGACGAGCCCGTCCTCCTGGCCGGCGCGCTGCCGGGGGTCTCCGTCGTGGTCGGCCCCGAGCGGTACCAGGCCGGCCTCCAGGCCCTGCGCCGCCTCCCCGCTCCGCCCGATCTCTTCCTCCTGGACGACGGCTTCTCCCACCTCGCCCTCCACCGGGACCTGGACCTCGTCGCCTTCCCCGCCGCCGACCCGTTCGGCGGCGGCCGGCTCCCCCCCTCCGGGCGCCTGCGCGAGCCGCGCGCCTCCCTCGCCCGCGCCCACGCCGCGATCCTGACCAACGCGTCCGGCGCTCCGGGCGAAGGCGCCGCCCTCGCCCGGGCCCTGCGCCCCCACGGTTTCACCGGCCCCGGCTTCGCGAGCGCCACCCGCCCCGGCCTGCCGCGCCTCGCGGACGGCCGCTCCCTCCCGCCGGGGAGCCCGGTCTTCCTGGTCACCGCCATCGCCCGGCCCGAGGGGTTCACCGCGACCGTCCGCGGCCTCGGCTTCGAGATCCGGGGCGAGCTCCGCTTCCCCGACCATCACGGCTATCCGCCCGCGAGCCTCGAAAAGATCGCGGAGGCCTGGAAGGCGAGCGGCGCCGCCGCCGTCCTCACCACGTCCAAAGACCGGGTGAAGCTCCTCGGCCGGCTCGAGCTCCCGCTCGCCGAGCTGCCCATCCAGGCCGAGCCCGAGCCCGCCTTCTGGGCGTGGCTGGACGGCGAAGTGGGCCGGCTCCGGGAGACGACCGCGTGAGCCGCCGGCGGCTCCTCCTCCTTCTGGGCGGGCTCCTGATCGCCGCCTGGTTCGTGGCGCTGAACCTCGCCAACGCCCGCTTCGGCCGCGCCGACAACGGCGACTTCCCCCGCCTGGCCGGGCCCTGGGTCACCAAGCCCGTGGGCTTTGCCGTAGCCTGGCCCGACCCGGCCGACCCGGCCTGGAAGCGGCGGTTCTTCAACTGCTGGCACCGCTACTGGGAGCTCCAGCCCGCCGCGTCGGCCCCGGAGCCGGTTCCCGACCTCGGCACCACCCGTTTCCTCTGGGTCCCGGGCTTCGCGCTGAGCCGCGCCTTCTCGACCCGCCCCGCGCTGGACCTCGCCTGGGTGGGCGTGCCCTTCCGCCTCGCCGGCCTGCTCCTGCTCCTCGGCTTCTACGGGCTCGCCGTCCGCCATTTCGGCGCCCGCTTCCCGGCGCTCCCCTTCCTGGTGACCCTGCCGCTCGCCGTGATCGCCGCCGACCCGCGGACCACGACCTTCTTCCATTCTCTCTACCGCGAGAGCGGCACGATCGTCTTCGCGCTCCTCACCGTGCTCGGGCTCGCGGCCCTGCCCGGGCGCCGTTTCTGGGGGCCGGCCGCCCTCGCCACCCTGGGGGGGATGCTCTTCGCCGGCAGCGCCACCACGCACTTCTTCACCGCCTTCCTGGTGGCCGCCGCGCTGCCGGTCGCCTTCCTGCGTTGGGAAGGCCGGCGTGCCCCCGGATGGCTCGGGATCGCCCTCGCCATGGCCGCCCTGGTGGCTGCCGGAGCCCAGAGCGAGCGGCAGACCGCCCCGCAACTGCGCCGGAACGCGGCCTTCGACTCGCTCTTCATGGGCGCGCTCCTGGTGAGCGGCCGCCCCCTGGAGCACCTGGCCTCCCTGGGCTTCCCCAAGGAGGCGCGGACGCAGATCGGCGAGGTCGCCTTCACCCGGGAGAGCCAGGAGCTCATCCGCGAGCACCCGTCCCTCATGAGCCATCGCAACACGGTCAGGATCCTGCTGCGCGAGCCGGCGATCGTGCCGCGCCTGCTCTGGCGGGGGGCCGCGGAGGTGACGGGCACCGCCGGCTCCTTCTGGGCCGTGAGCGACCTGGCCTGCGAGAGGAAGCGCCCGCGCCTCGCCGGGTGGACGCACCTGCGGGCGCGCCTCCTCCCCGGCGGCGGCCCCGTGCTCGCCCTCCTCGCCGCCGGGACCGTCCTCGGGTTCCTCGGCCTCAAGAGCGCCGACCGCCGGGTCTTCGGCGTCAGCCTGGCCCTCCTCTTCGCGAGCCTCTGCGCCCTGGGAGAGCTGGCCGTCACCGTCCTGGGAGACGGATTCGTCGAGATTGCGCGGCACCTCTTGACGGCCGGGCTCTCAACGGACATCGTCCTCGCGCTTCTGCTCTGGCGCCTCGCCCTCGCCTGGGTCCGCTGGCGGGAGGAAGCCCAAGTCCCGTGAAGAACCGTCCCGTCCGCCACCGCATCGAATACGGCCTCTACCTGGGCCTCAAGGGATTCCTCCGCGCCCTTCCCCACTCGGCCGCACGAAAATTCGGCCGAAGCGTGGGCGCGCTCGCCCACGCCCTCGACCGGCGCCACCGAGAGGTCGCCCTGCGCAACATGGCCCTCGCCCTCCCCGAGGCCGGCCCCGAGGAGCGGGCCCGCCTCGTCAAGGACTGCTTCCGCCACTTCGGCGCGGCCCTCTGCGACACGATCTCCTCGACCCGCTTTGGGGCCACGGACTTCTGCCACCTCTTCACCCTGGAGGGCTGGGAGAACCTGGACGCAGCCGAGCGGCGCGGAAAAGGGATCTTCATTCTCTCCGCCCACTTAGGGCTCTGGGAGGCCGTCCCCCCGATGATCGGCCTGACCCGCGGGAGGATGGACACGGTCTTCCGCCCGGCGGACAACCCCTGGCTCGACCGCGAGCTCCGGGCCCTTCGCGAGCGCTTCGGCAACGCCGTCATCCCCAAGCGGGGCGCCGCGCGCCGGATGATCGAGGTCCTCCGATCCGGAGGCCGGGTCGGCATCCTCATCGACCAGCGGGTGCAGGAGAAAGAGGGGATCACCGTCCCCTTCTTCGGCCACCCCGCCCTGACGAGCCCCGTGCTCGCCCGCCTGTCTCTCCGCACCGGGGCCGCCGTCGTCCCCATCGCGGCCTACCCCCTCCCCAAAGGCCGCTACCGCCTGGTCGTCCGCCCCGCCATCCTCCCCCCCGAGGGAGCCGGGGACACCGACGAGACCGTGGCCGCTCTGACGCGCCGGTATCTCGAAGCCGCCGAGGAGGACATCCGCGCCCACCCCGAGCAGTGGCTGTGGATGCACCGGCGGTGGGACCAACGCGAAAAAAACCGCCCGGCGGATTGAATCGACCGGCAGGGCGCCAATCACCTACGGCAGGGTTCCCCATCCCGGAACGGCAGGGCGCCGATCACCTACGGCAGGGTTCCCCGTCCCGGAACGGCGGGGCGCCGATCACCTACGGCAGGGTTCCCCGTCCCGGAACGGCAATCCCGGTCCGTAGAGACGTTCCAGTCGATCATCACCAACGCCTCGCCGTCCACCCACGGCGGAACGTCTCCTCCGGTCGATGATCGCATCACGCCGATCCGCGCCACGGCGGAACGTCTCCTCCCGCCCGCAGGCCGGTACCGCGCAGCAAACAGAACGGCAGCGGCCTGCATAGGGAGACGCGCCGCCGTGGGTGGAAGCCGAAGCGTCAACGCACATCGACTGGCGCGTCTCTACGGACCGGGATTGCCGTTCCGGGACGGGGGATCCTGCCGGAGGGTGGGGGAGTTTGGCGTTAGCCCGGGATCTCCATAGACCCCTCGGACACCAGCACGGCCCCGCCGCCGACGCGGACCGCGGTGATGGCGCCGCCCGCCTTGTCCACCTCCAGGTGGAGGAGGCTCGGGCGCCCCATCTCGAAGCCCTGCTCGAGCTTCCAGCGCAAGGTGCCGTCCCCGGACGAGCGGCTCCCGAGATAGCCCCCGAACGCGGCGGCCGCGGCCCCGGTCGCCGGATCTTCGGGGACGCCCATCGCGGGGGCGAACATGCGGACACGGAGGTCCGTCTCGGGAAGCTCGTGGTCGCGGGTGAAGACGTAGATGTGCGGCGCCCACGAGGAGGCGAGCAGGCTCTCCCAGCGGTCGAGCCGCAGGCGCGCCCGCCGCAGGGCGTCGCGGTCCCGCAAGGGGATATAGAGGAAGGCCACGCCGCAGGAGACGGCCTGGGGCGCCTCGTCGCCGGTCAGAATGTCCTCCGGATCGAGGGACAGCATCTCCGCCAGTTCCGGGACGGCAGGCGACGGCCCGAATTCCGGGAGCTGCGCGGCGGAGAGCTGGGCGAACACCGCCTTCCCCTCCGCCGCACGGATCGCGACCGGCACGGGCCCGACCCCCTCCTCGAAAACAATCCGCGTCTCCTCCCCGGTGAGAGGAATCTCCCCGAGCCAGGCGAGGATCAGGGCCGTTCCCACCGTGGGATGCCCCGCGAAGGGCAGCTCCACCCCCGGCGTGAAGATCCGGAGCCGCCGGGTGTGCCCCGGGTCCTCCGGAGGGAGAACGAACACCGTCTCCGAGAGATTGAGCTCCCGGGCGACCTGCTGCATCCGCTGCGGAGAGAGCCCCCGGGCGTCGGGGAAGACGGCGAGCGGATTGCCTCCGAAGGGGCGGTCGGTGAAGACGTCGGCGGTCAGGTAGCGGTAGCGCATGGGCGGGGAGGCTAGCACGCCTGGAGACAGGTCGGATTGACCCGTACCAGAGCCTCCTGTACCCTGACTACACGCCAGATCCAAGAGGACGACATGCCAAAACCTCCCTTCCACCTGCCCCCACTCCTTCAGGAAGAGGCCGAGCAGTGGGCCAGCCGACATGGCGTGTCGCTGGATCAGTTCATCGTCTGGGCGATTGCCGAGAAGATTGGAAGCCTGAAGCAAAATTTGGACGACCTTCGG
>DATHUD010000941.1:0-2789 GCA_035462575.1 Thermoanaerobaculia bacterium
GCTCCGGGAGTTCCCGCCGGCGTTCCACGGGTTCGTGGGGCACAAGGAGGGCACGCGCACCCTGGCGCCCGCCGCCGTCCTGCTCGCGACCGGCGCGGACTGCCCCGTCCAGATGTTCCGGATCAAGCAGAACCTCTACGCGACCCAGTTCCACCCCGAGCTCGACGCCCCCGCCCTGCTCCGCCGGATCGAGGCGTACAAGGAGCACGGGTACTTCCCGCCGGCCGAGGCCGAGGACGTCAAGGACCGGATCCGCACGGGGCCGCCCGTGACCGAGCCCGAGAAGATCCTCGCCGCCTTCGTGGACCGCTACGCCCGCTGACGCGCCGCGGACGGGCCCGTCCCGTCCTCCCAGCACGACGCGGAGCGACTTTCCCGGACTCTGAGAGAGCGCTCTCTTGACGGTGTGAGCCACGGCACATACAGTCGAGGCACAGCAGAGAGAGCGCTCTCTCAAGAGCAGCTCCTCTCCAGCCCTTCACACCAAGGAGTGACCGTGGGACACACGCGACTCAAGCGAACGACAGCCCTGGCGGGTGCGGCGGCACTGGCAGCCGTCGCCACGGGGTGCGGCGGGGGCGGGGGCGAGCCGGCCAGCGCCGACAACCCCGTCGAGCTCACCGTCACCACCTTCGGGACCTTCGGCTACGACGACCTCTACGGAGAGTACGAGGAGCTGAACCCGGGCGTGACCATCAAGGCCACGAACATCGACCGCGGCTCGAACGCGCGCACGGACGCCTTCACCAAGATCGCCGCCGGGTCCGGGCTCAGCGACGTCACCGCCATCGAGGAGGGCTGGCTCGGCTCGATCATGGAGGTCTCCGACCAGTTCGTCGACCTCAACGAGCACGGCGCCGCCGACATCGAGGACAACTGGGTGCCGTGGAAGTTCGAGCAGGGGACCGACCCCGAGGGCCGCGTCATCGGGTACGGCACCGACATCGGCCCCCAGGGCCTCTGCTACAACGGAAAGCTCTTCGAGGAGGCCGGTCTGCCCAGCGACCGCGAGGAGGTCGCGGAGCTCTTCGGCGGCGACGACGCCACCTGGGAGACCTACTTCGAGCTCGGCCGCGAGTACCAGGAGACCACGGGCAAGGCCTGGTACGACCAGTCCGGCTTCGTGTGGAACTCCATGGTCAACCAGCTCGAGGAGGGCTACTACACCGCCGACGGCGAGCTGAACGTGGAGGGCAACGAGCAGCTGCGCGAGCGCTTCGACCTGCTCGCCGCGGGCACGCTGGACGGCCTCTCGGCCAACCAGACGCAGTTCGACTGGGGCAACGGCCAGGCCTTCGTGGACGGCTCCTTCGCGACCTTCGTCTGCCCCGGCTGGATGCTCGGCACCATCGAGGGCCAGCTCGAGTCCGCCGGCGGCGGCGAGGGCAGCGGGTGGGACTTCGCCGACGTCTTCCCGGGCGGCGCCTCCAACTGGGGCGGCGCGTTCCTCTCCGTCCCGGAGACCTCCGAGCACCCTGAGGAGGCGGCGAAGCTCGCCGCGTGGCTCACCGCACCCGAGCAGCAGGTCAAGCAGTCGGCCAAGGCGAACAACTTCCCCAGCACCATCGAGGCCCAGGAGAAGCTGGTCGAGGACGCCGAACCGAACCCCGTGTTCAACGACGCACCCACCGGGGTGATCCTCGCGTCCCGCGCCGAGGGGGTCGTCGCCCAGTTCAAGGGCCCGCACGACTCCGTGATCCAGGAGAACGTCTTCCTGCCGCCGCTGAAGCGCCTCGACGCCGGGACCGCCACGGCCGACGAGGCCTGGGACGAGGCCCTCGCGCTTCTCGACGACCTGGTCGTCAACAACTAGCAGGACCCGGCCACGGGGCCTCCGGAATCCGCCGGAGGCCCCCTCACGGAAGCGCGAGACCCTCATGACCACGACAGCCCACCGTCCCGCCGCCGCGGCGCCCGCCGCGCCGGCGCCGAGTCCGCCCAGGCCGACCCGCAGACAGCGGCTCATCGTCCTGGACCTGAAAGCCTCCCCCTACCTGTACATCGCGCCCTTCTTCGTCCTCTTCGGAGTGGTGGGGCTCTTCCCGCTCGGGTACACGTTCTTCGTCTCGCTCTTCGACTGGCACCTGCTCACCGGCCGGGGCGAGTTCGTGGGGACGGGCAACTTCACCGAGGTGCTGCGGGACCGGTTCTTCTGGAACTCGCTGTTCAACACGGTGAGCATCTTCCTGCTCTCGAGCATCCCGCAGCTGGCGGCCGCGGTGCTGATCGCGGCGGTCCTGGACCAGAACCTGCGCGCCAGGACGCTGTGGCAGATGAGCGTGCTGCTGCCCTACGTGGTCACCCCGGTGGCCGTGGCCATGATCTTCACGAACATGTTCGGCGAGCAGTACGGGCTCATCAACAACATCCTCGGCAGCTTCGGGGTCGACCCGATCCTGTGGAAGAACGAGACGCTGCCCAGCCACATCGCCATCGCCGCCATGGTCAACTGGCGCTGGACCGGCTACAACGCGCTGATCCTGCTCGCGGCGATGCAGGCGGTGCCCCGGGACCTGTACGACGCCGGCGCGATCGACGGCGCGGGCCCTCTCCGCCGGTTCTTCAGCATCACCCTGCCGAGCATCCGCCCCACGATGGTGTTCGTGATCATCACGACCACCATCGGCGGCCTCCAGATCTTCACGGAGCCGAGGCTCTTCGACCCCGTGGCCGCGGGCGGCACGCAGCGCCAGTTCCAGACCACGGTCCTCTACCTCTGGGAGATGGCCTTCCAGCGGCAGAACTTCGGCAAGGCCGCGACCATCGCCTGGCTGCTCTTCCTCCTCATC
>DATHUD010000942.1:0-15323 GCA_035462575.1 Thermoanaerobaculia bacterium
GCCGGCTCAGACCGGCAACTCGTGCGGATCGCACTCCTCCGGGTCGAGCTGGATCGTGATGTCTCCCATCCTCCCGAATACTGCCCCTGCAGCCCCAGAAATCCAACGCCTCCCCGAGAACAGGCGCGCTCCCCAACTCGGAATGCACCTTTATAAGTGATGCATACTCTGAATCTTGACCTGTGCCTTGCTGACAGGCGCTCCTGCCTCGCGGAGCGGAGCCGCCCTCCGCCCGAAGGCATCGGGGTGGTTTGCACGACGCCTTGCCTCAAATCGATCTGGGAAACAAGGAGGACTCGCCCGTGAAGCGACTCATACTGGCCCTTTGTCTCGTGTTGCTCGTTCCCTCGGCCGCCCTGGCCGAAGCCCCGTCCCTTCAGTGTTCCTCCCGGAGTGCAACGTCCCATGAGCTCGCCCCTGCCGGACAACTCCCACAGTCAGCCGGGGAGCACCTTTTCTTCAATGCCGATGATCTCGCCAGCAAGGTGGATCTTGAGCTGCGCTTCTTCCTCGACGGGCAGCTCCACCTGTCCGAGAGCTTGCCGCTCAAATCGCTCAAGCCCGCCGCCGAGCCGGGCGACGGTGTGCCGCCCGGAACCGTCGTAGAGCTTCTTGCCATGCGCCCCGCGGAGCGCAAGCTCCTGGCCACGATCAGCCACACGGAGCCCGATCGGGTGAACGTCGAGATCTGGCAAGAGGGAACGCTCCTGCGCAGTATCCATTTCGCTCAGCTCCAGCAGGAGAGTGAAGCTCTCACGGAGACCCCCTTCCGTCCGGAGATGGTTCGGTCGCAAGTGTCGGGAAAGGGGAAGCGTGAACAGCTTCAGAAGCTCTCCGGATTCCCCGTCGAGCCCGCGACTTGCGAAGGCGGCTGCATCTTGAACCGCGACCAGTGTTACGCCTCGAACTGCTCGGAGCTCGACTTTTGCGAAGACTGCGAGTGGGAGTACCAACAGTGTATCGATGCCTGCCAGCCGCCGCCACCTCCACCGACCTGCCAGTACAAGGAAGTGTACTACTGGACAGGATTCTACGTCGTAAGCCGGACCCCCCTCTGGTGGGACCAAATCTGCTTCCACGACCATATCTCCTCCGTTTACGACAGCCGCTGGCACGTCCGGGTTGAGACCACCTACCGGCGGGACTACATCAAGAAAACTACGTACGGCAACTGCAGTACGAGCCAGCAAGTCATAAATTATGAATACGGGTACTCCTGGTGCTACGGCTGGACGAACAGCGCCTGCTATGGCTCGTTGCACCCCTTCAATCTCTGCTAGCGTGTCGAGGCACGGCTGCCTGACTCTGTAGGGGTGGGGTTCGTCCCCACCCTTTGGCGGGCGCTCTGGCGTGAAGACCTCCTCCGTCACACAGATCTTCGACCGGCCAGCCTCTCCTGCCACTGGTGCACCAGCTCATAGAAAGTCGGCAGCCAGCAGAGTAAGCAGCGTCGACGTCAGAAGCCCGCCGATCATCACGACATCACGATCCATCCGGACCGCGCCGGCCAGGATCGTCCGGCCCTGGCCGCAGCAGAGACACCAGAACGGCGATCATCCAGGCGAGCGGGCGGAGGAGCGAACGAGGAGCCGTCAGCTCCTATACACCACAGGATTCAAGCTCCTCCCGGCGCGCTCTCCTTTAGAATCTCCGTCGCCATGGAGCCCATCAACCTCTTCGAGCTCGAAGCCCTCGCCCGCGAGAAGCTCCCCCGCGAGGCCTACGACTACTACGCGAGCGGCGCAGAGGACGAGGTCACCCTGCGCGAAAACCGCGCCGCCTACGAGCGTCTCACTCTCGCCTACCGGGTCCTCGTGGACGTCTCCCGCCGCGACCTGTCGGCCACGGTCCTCGGCCAGCCGGTCGCGATGCCCGTCCTCGTCGCCCCGACCGCGTTCCACCGCCTCGCCGTCCCCGAAGGCGAAATCGCCACGGCCCGGGCCGCCGGAGCGGCGGGCACGGTGATGATCCTCTCCACCCTCTCGAACACCCGCGTCGAGGACGTCGTGGCCGCCGCCTCCGGGCCCGTGTGGTTCCAGCTCTACGTCTACCGCGACCGCAAAGCCACCGAGGGGCTGGTGCGGCGGGCCGAGGCCGCCGGCTGCCGGGCGCTCGTGCTCACCGTCGACGCGCCTTTGATCGGCCGCCGGGAGCGGGACGTCCGCAACCGCTTCCACCTGCCGCCGGGCCTCGCCGTGGCCAACATGCTGCCCGAGGGCTACGGCGACCTGCCGCCGGCCGCCGCCGACTCAGGCCTCGCCGCCTACGTCTCCGCCCTCCTCGACCCCTCGCTCTCCTGGCGGGACGTCTCCTGGCTCCGCTCGATCACCAACCTGCCCGTCCTGGTCAAAGGGATCGTCCGCCCCGACGACGCCCTGCGCGCGGCCGAAGCCGGAGCCGCCGGCCTCGTCGTCTCGAACCACGGCGGACGCCAGCTCGACACCTCCCCCGCCACCCTCGACGTCCTCCCCGAGATCGCCGACGCCCTGGCCGCCCACGGCCACAAGATCGAAGTGCTCATGGACGGCGGCATCCGCCGGGGAACGGACATCCTGAAAGCCCTCGCCCTCGGAGCCCGCGCCGTCCTCGTCGGCCGCCCCATCCTCTGGGGCCTGGCCGCGAACGGAGAGGCCGGCGCGGCGTGGGCCCTGCGCCATCTTCGGGACGAGCTCGACCTGGCGATGGCCCTGGCGGGCACGCCGACTCTCGCGGACATCACCCGGGATCTGGTGCGGCGAGCCTAGCCTGCAAGACTGCACGCAATATTCGACAGCAGCGCGCAGGCGTCACATCGAAACTCGAAAAGCCCGTGCCAGGGTTCTTCGAGAAGCCAATCACCCCCGCAACTCGGACACCGCCGGCGCCGTTCCGTGCCCGGAGTCCGTCCGCGCGACTTGTGCAGGTAGTAGTAGACCTTCCGGCCCGTCTTTTCTTCCAGGGCACGGCAGATTTCGAGGCCCTCCTGGGAAAGCGCGCTCCCGAGGCGAAACAACTGCTGTTCCCCGAAGCGCTCCCCGACCGTGCAGCCCATCTGCAGAGAATCGCAGGCCCGATAGTTGGACACCCAGGAAACGATGTCGAAGTGTTCTTCACCTCGAATGTACGGCAAGAGGTACAAGGGAACCGGGAGAAAACAGGCCCCGCAACGCACCGGGCTCTCCAGATTGCCGTAGGTCGTGAACAGGACGTAGGACGGTCTCTCCGGGCACGAACAGGTGTCCAGGCTTTCCGGGTCCCGACCCAGGACGGCGATGCGCGGCGGGACACCCGCTTGTGTCGTAATCTCCTCGAGCTTTTCCCGTCCATACCGGTTCGCAAACCTCGCCTCCAGAGCGTCCCTGTCCGGGATCAAGGCGTAGGCGTGGACCTCCGAGGGCTCCTCGACCATGGGCCATGTCGAGACGACGATCTGTCCATTCTTGTACCAGATCGACAGAAGCCAGGAAGCGGCCTCTACGAGATCCTCCCGGTCCGCGCCGCCGTAAGGGAACGTGATCTGTGCCGTGAACATCCTCTTCCCCCTGATTTTCTGCCGTCCGGTATACCGTTGTGGCACCTGTCAGAGCGTTTTAACGGCTCGCAGAGCTTTGGAGCGCACCACAGAATCTTCCAACACCGTGCAGAGCTTTTGGGCCGCTCTCAGAATCTTCCAACGCCGTGCAGAGCTTTTGAGCCGCTCTCAGAATCTTCCCGAGCCCGGCAGAGCTTAGAAGAGCGCCGCAGAGTCTTGCAACGGTCCATGGAATCCTCGGCCCGCTCGCAGAGCCTTCCGGAGAGCCACAGAGTCTTCTGCACGCCACAGAATCTTGGAATGCGCCACGGAGCTTTACCGCGCCTCAGAGCTCTGGCGCGCTTCCTCGACCCTTTCGTCGGGACGCAGAAAGCTCTGCGATCGCCGGAAGGCTCTGTGAAGCACCGGAAGATTCGGAGAGGCGCTCAAAGACTCTGCGCGGCCTTGGAAGATTCTGCGGCGCATTTCAAAATTCCACGAGCCGCCTGAAAATTCTGTGAGGCGGCCTGAGGTTCTGTGCGCCGCCTCAAGGTCCCAGGGCGCGCCGGAGAATTCGATGAGCCCTTCAGAAGCTCTATAAGCCTCCGGGGACCTCTACGAAGCGTCCCTGGATTCCACGGAGCGTCCCAGGAATCTGTCAGCCGCTCGAAAGCTCTGGAAAGCGCCTGGACGCTCTGCCAGGCGTTCCCAAATTCGAGGAGGCGTTCCGAAGCTCTGCGGGCTACCCGAGAGCTCTGCAGGCCCCGTCCCTTTTCTACAGCCCGTCCAGGTTTTCCGGGAGAGGGAGAGTTGTCGGCAGCCGCAGGCAGGGCCAGAATACTGACAGGCACCAAACACTTACCGCCCGAGCACTGTGTCGATGCCTGCGAGCACCAGCTCTAACTGGCGACGCGGTAGCTTGCCGACGCTTTCGGTTAGTTGGTGCCGATCGATCGCGACAATCAGCGAAGCATTTGCAACCGAATCTTTTGAAAGCCCTGTTGCCTTTGCAGTCAGTTGCACATTACCGGGTGCACCCGTCCACTTCAAGTTGCTCGTGAGGGGTACACAGACAACTGTGCTGACTCGGCTTTGATTTAACGCATCGCACTGCACGACAACGACGGGCCGCCGATATCCAGGGCCTGATCCGATGGGCTCTCCCAGGTCAGCCCACCAGACCTCGCCCTGGCTGATCACCACTCGACTTGCTCCAACACTCGGCGAGAGGCTCTCTGGGTGAACTCGTCGACCTCGCTGCCAACCTCGTCGACCACACGGTTCATGGCTTCCGTGAGGCGGTCGGGCGCGTGTCTGGCGACAAACTCCTGCAGCGCACGGCTATAGAGTTGGCTGCGGGACGTCTGCAACTCGACCACGAGGCGCTCCGCCTCCTCGAACACATCATCAGGAATAGAGACCGCCGTTTTCATACCTTGAGTATAACCGACCAGCTACTCGGAGAAAAAGGTCGGGAGCCACCTTGCGGCCCCTTGCCCCCCTTCCTCCTCCTGCTCACGGCAGCCTGTGCCTCCACGCCCTCCGCTCGGGCCGCTCTCCCGGGCGGGACACGGAGACGCGCAGGGGGGAACCTTGCGCTCCGGCCCGGAGTTTGCTATCTTTCGGTGCCCTTCGGGGACGAAGTGTGTCGTAAGGAGACAGCTCATGGCCAAGCAGTGTGAATTCTGCGGTAAGAAGACCGTTTTCGGCAATAACGTCAGCCACGCCCACAATGTGACGTCGCGCACCTGGCAGCCGAACCTCCAGAGCGTGCGCGCGCTGATCGACGGGACGGTGCGGCACGTGCGGGTCTGCACGCGCTGCCTGAGGAGCGGCAAGGTGGTCAAGCCGCCCGTGCGCACGTGGAAACCCGAGGAAGGGGCGGCGAAGGGCTAAGCCCGCCTTTCGCCCCTCCCCCCCTCCTCCGGATTCCCCCCTCTCCAGATCCGTCCGACCGGCCCCTCGCGGGTCGAGGGTGGACGTGTATCCGGCCTCAATTCAAGGCTTCGAGCGTAGTCTTGTTGCCGCTGCTCATGCGGCGGGCGACGCGGAGCACGCCGGCGACTCCCCGCACTTCGCGCAGGAGCTTGTCCAGGTGCTTCCTGTCGCGGAGCTGGCAGACGACGCCGATCGAGGCGCGGCCGGTCTCGTAGGTCTCGGCTTCGATCTGGGTGATGTTGCTCCCGGCGCGGGTGATCGCCTCGGTCAGGCGGGCGAGCATGCCCTGCTTGTCTTCGGTCTCGATGACCAGCGAGACCTGATAGACGTCGTTCTTCTGCTGGTCCCACTTGACCTCGATCTCGCGCTCCGGGTTGTAGAGGAGGTTCTTCACGTTCGGGCAGTCCAGGGAGTGGACGGAGATGCCCCGGCCGCGCGTCACGTAGCCCACGATTTCCTCGCCCGGCAGCGGGTTGCAGCACTTGGCGAGGTAGGCGAGGAGGTCCCCCTGCCCCTTGACGGTGATCGGGCCCGCGGCTCCGAAGGGGAGGATGCGGGAGACCGCCTGGCGGATGCGGCTCGGCTCCTTGACCGGATCGGAGAGCCGCTCCTCCCCCAGGACTCTGCCGAGGACCGTCCGCGGCTCGGTCTTGCCGAAGCCGATGCGGGAGTAGACGTCGTCGATCTTGGACAGCCCCTCGCTCTGGAGATAGGCGGGGAAGGCGGGATCGTCCAGGAATTTGCGCAGCGACACGTCGTATTTCCGGAGCTCCTTGTCGAAGAGCCGGCGGCCGATCTCCATGGCGCGCTGCTTCTGCTGCGTGTTGATCCACTGGCGGATCTTGCTCTTGGCCCGCGAGGTGACGACGAAGGTGAGCCAGTCGCGGCTGGGGTTCCTCGCCGGGTTGGTGATCACCTCGACCATGTCGCCGTTCTGGAGCGAGGAGCGCAGCGGCACGAGCTTGCCGTTGACGCGGGCGCCCGCGCAGTGGTGCCCGAGGTCGGTGTGCACCCGGTAGGCGAAGTCGAGCGGCGTGGCGCCGCGGGGGAAGGAGAAGACCTCCCCCTTGGGGGTGAAGACGTAGACCTCGTCCGGATAGAGGTCGACCTTGAGCGTGGTCAGGAAGGTGCGGGGATCCTGCACCTCCTTCTGCCACTCCAGGAGCTGGCGGAGCCACAGGATGTTGGGATCGTGCTCCTGGGGCGTGGTGACCCGCCCCTCCTTGTAGTGCCAGTGGGCGGCGATCCCCTCTTCGGCGACGAGGTCCATCTCGCGGGTGCGGATCTGCACCTCGAAGGGCTGCCCCTGCTCCCCCACCACCGTCGAGTGCAGCGACTGGTAGAGGTTGGGCTTGGGCATTGCGATGTAGTCCTTGAAGCGACCGGGGATGGGGCGCCAGCTCTGGTGCACGATGCCCAGGGCGGCGTAGGTGTCTTTCAAGCTCGACGTGACGATGCGGAACGCCAGGTAGTCGTAGAGCTGGGAGATGTCGATCCCCTGGCGGCGGAGCTTCTCGTAGATCGAGTAGTAGCGCTTGACGCGGTAGCTGATCTCGGCGTCGATGCCGGCGGATTCGAGGCTCTTGGCGAGGCGCCCGGAGATCCGGTCCATGGCGGTGTGGCCGCCCCGCATCTTTTCGGAGACCTTGGAGTGGAGCTCGGCGAACTGGTGCGGGTAGAGGTGGTAGAACGCGAGGTCTTCGAGGTCGCCCTTGACCCGCGCCATGCCGAGCCGGTGCGCGATGGGGGCGTAGATCTCGAGCGTTTCGCGCGAGATCCGGCGCCGCGATTCGGGCTGCAGGTGCTCGAGCGTCTGCATGTTGTGCAGGCGGTCGGCGAGCTTGACCACGATGACCCGGATGTCCTTGGCCGAGGCGAGGATCATCTTGCGGAAGGTCTCGGCCTGGGCCTCGTCGCGCCGCACGTAGGAATGGCGGCCGATCTTGGTGACGCCGTCGACGAGCTCGGTGATTTCGGAGCCGAACTCCGATTGGAGCACGTCGCGCGTGGTGAGCGTGTCTTCGAGCACGTCGTGCAGGAGGCCCACGGCCACGCAGGTCTGGTCGAACTTCAGATCGGCCAGGAGGAAGGCCACGTTCAGCGGATGGATCATGTAGGGCTCGCCCGAGCGTCGGGTCTGGCCCTCGTGCATCCTCTCGGAGAATGCGTAGACCGCGCGGAGGAAGTCGGGATCGGCGTGGCGGTTGTGCGAGGTCAGACAGGCGAGGATGTCCTCGAATCGGACATCCATCCGGGACGGCACCGGAGCGGGAATGTTCTTGGCTGTCGGCATGGGCTTGACCGGCCCCGCCCGAAGCGCCTGCGGAACGGACTGTCAGGACGGGGACGCTCGGTACGGGGCAACAGTATAGGGCAGGAGAAGCATTCCCGGGACGGGGATCCCGGGCGGCTCCGCCACCCGGGCCCTCACCCCACCCCTCTCCCGGCCTCCCGCCCCCCGACCGGGAGAGGGAGCACTGCAAGGGATGTTTGAAGCTCCCTCCTCTCCCGGCGGTGGACGGGAGGCCGGGAGAGGAGGGCCGGGGTGGTGAGGGCCTACGCCCGCCGCGCGGGACGCGCCGGGCGGGGGCGCTGGGGCGTCTCGACACCGGCCTCGGCGTCCGTGTCCACGCGGGGTCCGGGCCGGCCCGGGGTGGCCGCCGGCGCGGCCTTCGCCTTGGCAAAGCGGCCGCCGGCTCCAAAGAGCCGCTCCCAGAGGAGAGCGAACGGGCTCGCCACGTAGATCGACGAATAGGTGCCGACGAGGATGCCGACGAACATCACGAAGGCGAAGCCGCGGATCACGTCGCCGCCCCAGATGAGGAGCGCCGCAAGGGCGAGCAGCGTCGCGCCGCCGGTCAGGATCGTGCGCGACAGCGTCTCGTTGATGCTCCGGTTCATGATCTCGATGAGCGGCTGGCGGCGCGACTTCCTCATGTTCTCGCGGATGCGGTCCAGGATGACCACGGTGTCGTTCACCGAGTAGCCGATCAGGGTGAGGAACGCGGCGATCGTGGTCAGGTTGAACTCGAAATCGAAGACCGTGTAGAAGAAGAGCGTGACCAGGACGTCGTGGATACAGGCCATGATCGCGCCGATGCCGAAGCGCAGCTCGAAGCGGATCCAGATGTAGATCAGCATGCCGATGAGCGACATGATCACGGCGAGGAAGCCCTGGCGGCGCAGCTCGCTGCCGATCTGCGGGCCGACGGTCTCGATGCCCCGCACGGCGAAGGTGCCCAGAGTGGCACGCTCGCGCAGGACGTTGAGGATCGGCTGGCCCACGCCCTCTACGCCCGCGAGCTCGTCCCACGACGTGAACAGGCCCTGATCGCGGCGCTTCTCGAGAATGGCCTCCGCGGCTGCCTGATAGTGAGCGGCGGCGGCCTCCGGCCCCTGGCCGCCCATCCGGGCCGGATCGGCCTGGACAAGGAGCTGGGTGATGGCGTTGACGCCCACCCGGTTCAGGTCGGGCTTGCCGGTCTGGCCCGGGTTGAACGCCTGATCGAGCGCCTGGACGACCTGATCGCGGCCCCCCTCCTGCGCCCCTTCGACGAGCCGGGTCTTGATCATCACCTCATTGTCGCCCTCCTCGCCGAAGCTCTGGATCTGGGCGTCGCCCTGCCCCTGCGAGGCGAAGATCTGACGGATGCGGTCGAGGTCCGGCGTCTCGCGGAACTGGAGGTTGATCTGGGTGCCGCCGGCGAAGTCGATGCCGACGTTGAGCTTCCCGTGAACGAAGACCGAGAAGAGACCGGCCGCAACCAGGGCCAGCGAAACGATGATCCAGAACTTCCGGTACTTCATGAAATCGAAGTTGGTGTCGCGCAGCAGCTCCATCGCGTACTCCTTGTCGGGGCGCCCGCGCGCCCTAGATCGAAAGCCTCTGGACGCGGGTCCGGGAGAGCACCAGGTCGAACAGCCAGCGGCTCACGAAGACCGCGGTGAACAGGGAGGCCAGCAGGCCGATCGTGAGCGTCACCGCGAAGCCGCGGATCGGTCCGGTGCCGAACTGGAACAGGAAGAGCGCGGCGATGAGCGTCGTCACGTTCGAGTCGATGATGGCCGAGAGGGCTTTCTCGAACCCGAGGTCGATCGCGGACCGGACCGTCCGTCCGGCGCGCAGCTCTTCTCGTATGCGCTCGAAAATCAGCACGTTGGCGTCCACCGCCATGCCGATGGTCAGGATGATGCCGGCGATGCCGGGGAGGGTCAGGGACGCGCCGAAACCGGCCAGGCCCCCGAAGACCAGCAGCACGTTGAGCGCCAGAGCGATCACCGCGTTGACGCCGGAGAGGTTGTAGATGATCAGCATGAAGATCACCACGAGGGCGCTGCCGATGAGGCCCGCCTTCAAGCCGCTCTCGATCGAGTCGCGGCCGAGGGACGGGCCCACGGTGCGCTCCTCGAGCGTGGTGATCTCGGCCGGCAGCGCGCCGGACTTGAGCACGGTCGCGAGGTCCTGCGCCTCCTGCTGGGTGAAGCTCCCCTCGATCAGGCCGCTGTCGCGGATCTGGCTGTTGATGACGGGGGCGGAGACCACCCGGCCGTCGAGGACGATGGCGAGGCCGGAGCCCACGTTCTCGCCGGTCAGCCGGGCGAAGGCGTCGGCGCCGGTGGGGGTCAGGCTGAACTCGACGATGGGGTCGCGGAACTGGCCGAGGCCCGGCCGGGCGGTCTTCAGGTCGCGGCCGGTGACGGTGCGCACCTTCTCGACCGCGTAGAACTGCTCGCCGACCTTGTTGCCCTGGTCGTCGCGGATGTCGCCTTCGAGGATCTCCAGGTTCTCCGGGAGCTGTCCGCCGTAGTTGGCGAGGATCTCCTCGCGGGAGGAGACGCCGCCGCCGCCCTTCGGGAGGCGGACGAGCCGGAACTCCAGGAACGCCGTGCTCTTGATCAGGTTCCGCACGCGCTCGGGGTCGTCCACGCCCGGGAGCTGGACGTCGATCCGGTAGTCGGAGGCGGGCACGATCACCGGCTCGGCCACGCCGTAGGCGTCGATCCGGTTGCCGATCGTCTGCCGCGCCTGGTTGACCGCGCTCTCGCGAACCGCGTTGACCTCGGTCCCCTGCATGTCGAAGACCATGCGGCCGCCCTGGCGGCTCACGCTCCAGCGGTTGTTGTAGCCGTACCGGCTCACGAGGCCGGAGAGGGTGTCGGCGCTCTCGGGGGTCAGGCCCGCGATCTCGAAGGTCGAGTCGCCGGTGCGCCGCCCGGTCGCGCCGGTCACGTCCTCATCCTTGGCCAGTTGGAGGAGGCGGTCCATGTCCGAGTCGGTCTCCGCCCGCAGGGCGTCCTCGGTCTTCACCTGGAGAACCAGGCGCATGCCGCCCTTGAGGTCGAGGCCGAGGTTGATCTTCTCTTCCGGCGGGTAGGCCACGTAGAGGGCGGTCACGAGCACGGCCAGGATCAGGAGGCCGCGCCAGAGCAGGGTGCTTTTCATGGGTTGGGACTCCCTTTCGCTTTCTCGGTCTCTTGTCCTTCGAGACCCGCGATCGCCGACTTGGCGACCTTCACCTTGACGTTGTCGGCGATCCGGAGCATCACCGTGCCGCCGGTCTCGTCCACGGCCGAGATCTCGCCGTAGAGCCCCCCGTTGGTGAGGACCCGGTCCCCTTTTTTCAGGTTCTGGATCATCTGCTGCACGGCCTTCTGCCGTTTGCGCATCGGCAGGATCAGCAGCAGATAGAAGATGCCGAAGATGATGAGCATGGGAGCCAGGCTCACGAGGAGGTTTTCGCCCCCGCCGGTCTGGAAGGCGAGGACTGTGGAAGACGAGTTTATCGGGTTCATGTGCAAATCCCGGCAGGCAGGGCCTGCCTCAAGAGCTCCTTTGCTCGAGGGGATCGGAAGAGACCCGAAGGGACCCCGGGTCGGGTTCCTCCGGCGGGTCTCCGCCAGTGGAACGGGTGGCGTGCTTCTCCCCCATTTCCGTCAACGCACCGAGTCCGATAGCCTGCCGGAGATCGGCCATGAAGTCAAGGTAAAAGCGGACGTTGTGGAGTGTCCCCAGGACCGCCGCGGTCAGCTCTCCCGCCCGGGTCAGGTGGTGGAGGAAGGCGCGGGAGGTCCGGCTGCACGCCGGGCAATCGCACTCCGGATCGAGCGGCCGGGGGTCTTCCTTGTACTTCGCGTTCTTGATCTTGACGACGCCGTCCCGGGTGAAGAGCACGCCGTGGCGGGCGTTCCGGGCCGGCAGCACGCAGTCGAACAGGTCGATCCCGTGGGACACGGCGTGGAAGATGTCCGCGGGGTAGCCCACCCCCATGAGATAGCGGGGCTTGTCCGCGGGGAGCGCCGGGGCGGTCCACTCGACGACTTGCCGCCGCTCGGGCGAGGGCTCGCCCACCGAGACGCCGCCGATCGCGTAGCCGTCGAACCCGAGCTCCGAAATCTCCGCCGCGGCCTTCATCCGGAGATCCGGAAAGACGCTCCCCTGGACGATCCCGAAGAGCCCTCCCGGCCCGCCCTTCGAGGCGGCGCGGGCGCGGCGCGCCCAGGCCAGGGTGCGCGCCCAGGAGGCCTCGGCCACGGACTTCTCGACCGGCCACGGCGGGCACTCGTCGAGCATCATGGCGATGTCCACCCCCATCCGCTCCTGGAAGTCGACCACGCCCTCGGGAGTGAAGCGCAGGGGCGAGCCGTCCAGGTGGCTGCGGAAGGTCACGCCGCCTTCGTCCACGGTGCGCAGGCCGCCCAGGCTCCACACCTGGAAGCCGCCGCTGTCGGTGAGGATCGGCCCGGTCCACCCGGTGAAGCGGTGGAGCCCTCCCAGCCGCTCGACCGTGTCGATCCCCGGCCGCAGGGCCAGGTGATAGAGGTTCGAGAGCATCACCGAGGCGCCCGCCGCGGCGAGCTCCTGGGGCGTCACGCCCTTGACCGCGCCCAGGGTGCCCACGGGCATGAAGGCCGGCGTCTCGATCACTCCGTGCGGGGTGACCAGCCGGCCCCGGCGGGCCGGGCCGGCGGTCTCGAGGACTTCGAAGGAGAGAGGCATGGGGCCCCCTAGGGCTTGGACTTCTCGCCCGGCTCGCGGCCGAGGTCGATCACTTTGGTGTCGGTCCCCTTGGGCAGGGTGAGGACGAAGCGGTCCTCGGGGATCTGGGGGTTCATCTTGAGGTCCGTCAGCTCGTACTCGGTCACGTCGCCGTCCGCCTCGACGTACTTCAAGCGCGTGGGGAAGTAGCGCTCCGAGTCGATCCAGATCGTCATCCCCTTGAGACGCTTCTTGATCCGGGCGTACTTGGGGTCGAGCTCCATCCGGAAGGGCTCGCCCTTGGCCTTGGGCGGCGCCAGGCGCACCACGAAGTACTGGAGAAGCGTGTCGAGGCTGCCGCTCGCCCCCAGGTACTTGAAGACCTGGTTCGAGTAGCGGCCGATCTTCAGGGTCTCCGCCCGCTTGAGGTCCTGGTACCAGGTGGTCATCTGCTCGCCGCGGATCACCACAGTGATGGGCGTAGGCGTCTGATACTCCCAGCGTACCCGGTCGGGCGCCTGATAGGAGAAGACGCCGGACGACTCCTCGGGGGCCGCGAGCATCGAGCTCTCCTGCTGCTGGACGAACCGGGCCTCCAGGGTCTTCAACTGATTCTGCTCGTAGCGGACGCGGTCGACGAGCGCCTGGAGCTTTTGAGGGCCGGAGAGGCCGGGGGCCATGGGATCGGGGACCTTGCCCGCCTTGCCGGCGGCGAAGGCGGGGACCGACAGGAGCAGAGCCAGCAGCGGGGTGGCGAGATGCTTCATCTTCATAGAGTTGTGCTCAGACGAAACCGGGTGACAGGGGAACGGAAGGGCAACGGACCTGCCGCACGCACAGAAGAACCATGGTACAGCCCCGTTTCTTCCGCGTGCAAGCGCCGGCTGCGGCAGGCATCTTTCCGGGTCTGTTGACACTCCTTCCAGCGGATGCTAGTTTCACCGCCCTCTGAACCGGCCCGACCGGGGGGAAGCCTCATGCCTGAGCTCAAGCTGGGAACCAAATTCGAGTGCTATAACTGCGGCACGAAGTTTTACGACCTCGGCAAGTCCGACGCCGTGTGCCCCAAATGCGGAGCCAATCAGAAGGATGCCGTCCATTCCGACTCGGCCGCCGTCAGCCAGGCGTCGCGTCGCAAGCGGAAGGCGGACGTCGCCAAGGCTCTGGACATCGAGGAGGACGAGCCCATCGAAACTCCGGATATCGCGGATGACGACATGGTCGCGCCGGACCTCGAGGGGGACGACGTCGAGGAGGAGGAGGATCTCGACGACGACGACGTGTGAGCCGGGCGGACCGGTTCCCGTCGCGCTCGCGCTCGGCGGGAACCTGGGGCCGGTCGAGGAGACCCTGCGCCAGGCGCTCCGACAGCTCCGAGACTCCCTGGGCCCGCTGCGCGTCGCCTCCCTTTATCGAAGCGCCCCCCTCTCTACGGTCTCCCAGCCCGATTTCCTGAACACCGCCGCCCTGGCCTCGACCGGCCTTCCGCCCGAGGCGGTGCTCGCCCTGGCCAAGGCCCTGGAGCGGGAGGCGGGAAGACGGCGCGGGGTGCGCTTCGGCCCCCGGCCGCTGGACATCGACCTGCTGCTCTACGGCTCCCGGGTGTCCTCCGCGCCGGAGCTGACGCTCCCCCACCCGCGCCTCGCGGAGCGCCGGTTCGTCCTCGCGCCGCTCGCGGAGATCGCGCCGGACTGGGCGGTGCCCCCGGAAGGGAAGACCGTGGCCGAGCTCCTGGCCCGCCTCCCGGGCCAGGATGGGCTGGAGCGGATCGGCTGGACCGGGGCTCTCTCTCAATCTCTCTCCCTATAATGACGCGATGCCCGACGGGCTGATCATGGCGTGGGTTCTCTTCGCCTGGGGGACGCAGGCGGCCGTGCCGTGGCGCCTGCCCGGCGCGGGCCCCGGCGCCCGGCGTTTCTGGGCCGCGGCCTCCCTCCCGCTCCTCGTGACCGGCGTCGTGGCCGCCCTCTGGTACGTCCAGTCCCACCCCGACGCGGCGATCGCCTCCGGCCTGTATCCCGTGAAAGCCACCAGGCCGGGCCGGCTCCTCCTCGTGCTCCTCCCCGCCCTCCTCCTGGCCGGCCTGGTGGCGGCCGTGGGCTGGAAGAAGCTGGAGGACGCCGGCTGGAGGATCGCGGCCGGCTTCGGCCTCGCCTTCCTCGCCGCGGCCTCCTGGGCGGGGGAGTTGGTGCGCGTGGGCGAAGGCCCGGAGAGCGGCCCCCTGCCGCTCGCGCTCCTCGTGCTCTGCCGCCTGCTCCTGGGGCTCGCGGCCGGCGAGATCGCGGCACCCGGCCGGCCGCTCTTCGCGGTCGCGGCGGGCCTCGCCTTCCCGCTCTACTGGCTCCTCCTCCCCGCCGCCCTGGCGGACGCCCTCTTGAAGAGCGGTGCGCTCATCACCCTGGGGGCCTCCGCCCTGGTGCTCCTCGCCGCCCGCTGGCTCCCCGAGCGCCTGCGCCGCCCGGCCCTCGCCGCCGCGATCCTCCTCGCCGGCCTGGTCCTCGCTCAGGCGACCACCCTTTCCCAGACGCTCGCGAGCCCCACGCTCCTGCCGCCGATGCCGGGGTTGCCGGGGATTCAGTAGGTCGGGGGCAGACCGGAAGAGCCCACACCGGACCGTGCGCCGCCCAGGGTTTCCACCCTGGGCTAACCGAACAGCGCCGGATGAATCCGGCGCACGCCCCTCAGGGCGTCGTACGGATAGCCCAGGGTTGAAACCCTGGGCGACGAACCCCGGACGATGCCGGGATCACACCGGATCCCCATGCACAAACACCTTCGACCGGGGGAGCTCCGCCTCGATGGCGCGGAGCACCCGCACCATCAGGGCGTGGGCGTCCTCGAAGGAGGTGGCGTGGGGGATCTCCAGGTGAAGCTCGATGAAGCGCTGGCCGCCGCTCCGGCGGGTCCGCAGGTCGTGCA
>DATHUD010000943.1:0-3942 GCA_035462575.1 Thermoanaerobaculia bacterium
AGGCTTTTCGCTCACCAGCCGCCCCGAGGCCCCCGCCCGCCGCAGACGCTCGAAGTTGGGGAGCTTCCCCTCGGAAACCAGGAGGTCCACCACGTCCGGATCGATCCCATCGAGAGCGAGGACCAGGACGCGGCCGGGGGAGGGGGATGGATCCCGCGCGCAGCCCGCGAGAAGGAGAAGAAGGAGGGCGAGCCGGAGGGATCGGAACGGCATGGCCCCATGATATGCTAAATTCCCATGAACTCCCTCCGAGCACACCTCCGTGTCCTCCTGAGCGGCCTCGCGCTCTTCGCGGCGCTTACGCCCCCTCCTGCCGCGGCGCAGCCCGTTGCGGTCACCCCGGTGTTCCAGGTCAACACGTACACGGACGGCGATCAGATCTTCCCGGTCGTGGCCGCAAATGACAGCGGCCGCTTCGTCGTGGTGTGGCACAGCACCTGGATCTATGAAGACAGGCCGACCCAGGACGGCGACAGCTTCGGGCTCTTCGCCCAGATCTTCGACGCCTCCGGGGCGCGGATCGGAACGGAATTCCGGATCAACCAGACGACGGCCGGGGCGCAGGAAGGGCCGGCCGTAGCCATGGACGAGGACGGCGGATTCGTGGTCGTGTGGCGCAACGAAACCCCGGTCACCTTCCGATCGCGGATCTTCGGCCGGCGCTTCGATCCCACGGGCGCTCCTCTGGGAGATGAATTCGCGGTCAGCGACGCCGACCTCCCGGTCCGCGACTACTACCCGGCGGTCGCCCTGGACGGCGAAGGACGGTTCGTCGTGGCCTGGCAGAGACTCCAGAACGGCGCCCCGCCCACGGACAGCGTCCACGCGCGCCGTTTCGACGCCTCCGGAGCCCCTCTCGGCCCTTCGTTCCAGGTGAACGGCGACGAAGCGGGGGGCTATCCGTCGGTGGTCCTCGATGCCGAGGGAGGCTTCCTGGTGATCTACCAGAGCACTGGCCTCCTCGCCCGGCGCTTCGACGCGAGCGGCGAGCCCGTGGGAGACGCCGTCCAGCTCGAGGTGCCCGCGCGGTTCGGGGCCCAGTTCCCGGAGGCGGCGGGCCGGCCGGAGGTCGGCTCCGTGGCGGTCTGGCAGTCGGGCCTCGACGTCTTCGGCCGCCGCCTCGACCCCGCCGGAAACCCCCAGGGGCTCGCCTTCCCCGTCTCCACCAGCTCGGCCGGAGACTCTCTCGTGTTCCAGCAGGTCGCCGTCGATCCCACGGGCGGCTTCATCGTCCTCTGGGTGAAAGACAACGTCGGCGACAACGGTGTCTTCATCCAGCGCTTCGACGCCTCGGGCGCCCGCCAGGGGGTCGAGACCCGGCTCGACACGGGCTCGTGGCCGGCCTACCTCGGCGCGGTCGCCACGGTGAACGCCAACGGCGACTTCGTGGCCGTCTGGACCTCCGGCCGCCACTTCGAGCTCGACGGACCGGACGGCAGCGGCTTCGCCATCCTCGCCCGGATCTTCCGCCTACCTCCCTTCGGCGCCGACGCCTGCGTCGCCGCAGACGGGCACCTCTCCTGCGACACCCTGCGGGACGGCGGAGACTCCGAGCTCGACCTCGAGCTCGCCGCCCAGCCCGGCGACCTCCCGCTCGCCGGCAACCTGGACGGCGACGTCCGCGACGACCTCTGCCTCTACCGCGACGGCCTGTTCCTCTGCGACACCGCCCACGACGGCGGAAGCCCTGAGGTGACGATCGCCTTCGGCGGCGCCGCGGTCGACGTCCCCCTCCTGGGAGACGTCAACGGCGACGGCCGGGACGACGCCTGTCTGCGCCGGCGGCGCCGCTTCCTCTGCGACACGGCCCACAACGGCGCCACGGCCGAGGTGCAGATCCTCTTCGGCCGCCCCGCGGACATCCCTCTCCTCGGGGACGTGGACGGCGACGGCGACGACGACCCGTGCCTCTACCGGGCCGGCCGCTTCTCCTGCGACACCGTGCACGACGGCCGGACGGCCGAGGTCGTCGTCTCCTTCGGCACCCAAGGCGACGTGCCCCTGCTGGGGGACGTGGACAACGACGGCGACGACGACTTCTGCGTCTTTACCGGCGACCGCTTCCTCTGCGACACCGCCCACGACGGCGGCGCGGCCGAGATCGAAATCCCCTTCGCGGGCCCGGCGGGGACGGTCCCTGTCCTCGGCAACCTGGACGGCTTCTAGAGAGGGCGACCCATCATGAGACGAAAGTGGACCTGCGGCCTGGCTCTCCTCCTCCCCCTCCTCCTGCCCGCGGCGGCCCTGGCGCGCGACCCCGGAGGCGAATTCCAGGTGCCGAGCCAGCCGGACGGCGGCTCCGAGCCCTCCGCCGCCATGGACGACGACGGCGGCTTCATCGTCTCCTGGGTGTCCGGTGGCTACAACGTCCAGGCTCGCCGCTTCGACCCCGCCGGGGCTCCCCTGGCCGGAGAATTCCAGGCCGGTCAGATCGGGGCCACCTACTCCGGCGGCACCGCCACCGCCCTGGACCGCTCCGGCTTCCTCGTGGTCTGGGGGAACCTACCCAAATACTCCGGCGGCTACCTCCAGGGCCAGCGGTTCGACCGTGAAAACCACCCCCTCCTCCCCGAGCCCTTCTCTCCCGCGGGCACCTTCGCTCCCCGCGTGGCCTCGGACCCGAAGGGCAACTCGGTGATCGTCGCGGTGACCTCCGCCGGAGTCGTGGCGACCCGGCGCAACGCCCGGGGCCAGCAGGCCGGCGGCGTGATCCAGGTCTCCCGCGGTTCCTCCCCGGACGTCACCGTCGACGCGGCCGGCAACTTCGTCGTGGCCTGGCAGGGCGAGCAGGGCCTCTTCGCCCGGCGCTTCTCGGCCCACGGATCTCCCCGGGGCGGGGCCGTCAAGGTCACCGCGAACGCCTCCCCGCCCGCGCTCGCGGGCAACCGGCAGGGACAATTCGCCGTGGCCTGGCGGGCCGGAAGCTCGCTCTGGGCGCGGTTCTACTCCCCCTCCGGAGAGCCGCGCACAAAGCCGGTCCTGGTGTCGAACGCGGTCGGAGAATTCACGAGCCTCGCCGCGGCCATGGATGCGGAAGGCAAGGTGCTGGTGACCTGGACCTGCTGCTCCGACCTGAGCACCTCCACCCTCTACGGCCGCTGGCTCGACCGCACCGGAGCCCCCTCCGGCGGCTTCTTCCAGATCAGCTCCGGGAAGCCGGGCCGCTTCGCGTTCGCGCAGGACGCGGCCTCCGGGCCGAAAAACCGGTTCCTGGTGGTCTGGCAGGGCCCTCCTCTCGACTCCGCCACCCCCGCGGGGATCTCCACCATTCTGGGCCGGCGCCTCGCCTTCGCCCGCCCCGGAGACGATCCCTGCCTCCTGCGGCGCGGCAACTTCGTCTGCGACACCGCCCATGACGGCGGCGAGGAAGAGCTCCTCATCCCCTTCCGAGGCCCGGGAAGCGACACCCCGCTCCTCGGAGACCTGGACGGCGACGGCGACGACGATCCCTGCCGCTACCGCCCCGGCCGTTTCCTCTGCGACACCGCCCACGACGGCGGAGCCGCCGAGCTCACCCTCGCCTTCGGCCAGACCGGAGACCGCCCCCTCCTGGGCGACCTGGACGGCGAAGGCCGCGACGACGCCTGCGTCTACCGCGGCAACCAGTTCCTCTGCGACAGCGCCCACAACGGAGGCACCGCCGAGCTCGTCGTCACCTTCGGCCGCTCCGGAGACCTCCCCTTCCTCGCCGACGTGGACGGAGACGGCGACGACGACCCCTGCGTGGCCCGCGACGGCCTCCTCCTCTGCGACCGAGAGCACGAAGGCGGGGCCGAACACCTCTCGATCCCCGTCGACTTCGGAGCCGAGGGAGACGTCCTCCTCCTCGGAGACGTCAACAACGACCTCCG
Source organism: Thermoanaerobaculia bacterium (assembly GCA_035462575.1). Lineage (GTDB taxonomy): Bacteria > Acidobacteriota > Thermoanaerobaculia > Multivoradales > UBA5704 > DATARR01. Next base: position 3,852 of record DATHUD010000943.1, read on the forward strand.
CGCCGACCCCTGCGTCCACCGCGACGGCCGCTTCCGTTGCGACACCCGGCGCGACGGCACGGCGGACGTGATCATCCCCTTCACCTTCCGC
>DATHUD010000944.1:0-6488 GCA_035462575.1 Thermoanaerobaculia bacterium
TGGCGATGGCGCACGGGACAGGTCAGCGTCCTCCCCCCCCAGGGTTTCCACCCTGGGCTAACCGAACGGCGCCCCGGGGGCGCTTTAACGTCGGCCCTGGGTGGAACGGCCGCGCCTGTCGGCCCTGGGCGGGAAAACCCGGTCAACCCATCTCCTCGAGCAGGAGAGATGCGCCCGCGAGGACGGTCGCCGGATCGTCGATCCGCAAGCCCTGGAAGCAATGTTCCTGATGGCGGGGATCTCCCAGGAACGCCTCCAGAGCCTTGCGGAGATCCGTCCGGACCGCGGATCGGTACGCGGCCTCCGCCTTGCCCCATGCCGTGGCGGGGAGGGCTCCCTGCCTTATCCGCAGGACGCTCAGATCGATCAGATCCCGCGAGAGAACCTGGCGGTCGGCCCAGCGGTCCGAGTTCGCCAGCAGTTTCTCCGCGCAGCAGTCCGAGAGGGACAGGCAGTCCACGGGGCACCACTCCGGACGGACACCGGGATCGAGATCGATACGGGCCTCCCGGATCAGCTCGACCTTGAGCAGATCGCCACCCGCCTCCACAGGGAATCGAATCCCGTACTGATCGATTTTCATCTCCCGGGGAAAGGCGAGCTGCGCCAGGCCGGATGGGGTGAAGAGGCCGGCGTAGCCACGGGAGGCCGCCGCGAAACGGAGCTCCGCGTATCCTTCCGCATCCGAACAGAGGAAGTCGACGTCGTAGGACTCCCGAAACTCGTCGAGCTCCAGGACGATCCGCGTTCCGCCGCCGAAGAGAAACCGGGAGCGGGCCAGCGTGTCGGCCTGAAAAGCGGTGAGCAGGGTGAGAACGCTCTGGTGTTGTCTACGCCCGAACATCGAGAAAGCTCCCGAAGCGCTTCACCAGCTCTCGGATGAAGCCCCACTCTTCGGGAGACGGTTCGCCCAGGACCCCCTTGTGGCGCCAGCCGGCCTCATAGCGCCGGAGCATGTCCAACGGCGAGAGGTCCCGGTAGTTGCGGTCGAACCAGGAGATGCTCTCCAGGAAAGGCAACCGTTCCGGAATCGCCAGCACGGGTGCGGCCTCGGTGCGCATGGGAAAACGATACCACGCCGCCGTCCTGTCCATGATTTTTCGCCCAGGGTTTCCACCCTGGGCTGACGTTACAGCGCCCCCTGGGGCGCCGTTCGGTTAGCCCAGGGTGGAAACCCTGGGCGGAACGGAACGGTCGCGCCGGCCTCGGCCCTGGGAAATCCCCTACCCCCCCAGCTCCAGCTCCCGCTCCAGATCCTCCCGGAACGCCCCGGAGGAGACCACGTGCCCCGCCTCCTCCGGCGTCGGGAAGATCTCGACCAGAATCCCGTCCTCCGTCAGCAGCGGAAGGAGGGACTCCAGCAGATCCTCCAGAGAGATCATGCCCGGCACCGCTCCTTCCCACGCTCCCCGGGCACAGGCCGCGGCAAAGGTGGAGTGAGGCCAGAGGGGGAAGGCCTCTTTCTCGTGATCCCCCCGCACGATCCAGCCGTTCTCGTCCTTGAGCCCCCAGGCTTCCTCCCAGTCCGCGAACAGCATGAGGAAGGAGCGATACCGGCCCTCCGCGGGGAGCGCCAGGATCTGCCGGGCCTCGTCCTCTCCGATCTCCCAGGTCAAAGTCACCTCTTCAGACCTCCTGCATGGCGCCGCGGATGATCCACGGCTTCTGCGCGCCGTCCAGGTCCGGCCCCGGACCCACGAAGAGCGTCTCCGTGTGCGCGGCCCTTCCCGGCCCCCGCACCGTGAGCTTCACCTCGAACGAGCTGGCATCGATCGACTGCACCGACACGAAGTCCCAGCCGGCGAAGCGCGAGCCGGGCGGGGCGGTCAGCGCGAGCCCCCCCTCGCCTTTCTCATACTGATCGCGGGCGATGGCGGAGAGGTGGGTGCGGGCGAGCCGGTCGTCGCCGGCCATGCGCGCCTGCAGGAACGAGGTCACAAACGCGCGCGCGCCCTGCTCCGTCCCCGGCTCGGGAGCGGTGACGAGCTCGGGGGCCGCCACCGTGGGAGGGAGCTTCTGTGGCAGCAGCGGGGGAGGCTGGGACGAGGCCGAGGGGAGGGGAGCGGGCTTCGTCTCCGAAGGCGGCGCGGGCGACTCCCGCACGCAGGACGAAGCCAGGCTGACGAGCAGGACCGCCGTTCCCAGACCCTTAAGCACGGCTCCCCCCGTGCGCCGCGGGCACCTCTTCGGGGACCGCCGCGGGCTCGAGCTGCTCCGCCTCGTCGACGGGCAGGCTTCCCTCTCCCGAGAGCTCCCGCCGGAGATCGCCCAGGATCCACTCCGAGAGCACGTCCTGCTCGTTTTCATTGAGCGGCAGGCCGGCGCTGTCGCAGAGGGAGAGGACGTTCTTGAAGAAGCAGCCCCCGATCGCCAGCGGGTCCTCCGAAGCGTTCTGGCCGAAGCGGTGGCCGCCGAAGGTGATGCCGCGCAGGATGAAGTTCACGCTCGCCCGGGCGATCGGCGCCCCCTCCTCGATGCAGCGGTCGCGGACCGCCTTGGACGTCCGGGTGAGGAAATAGCCGTGCTCCGACACCTCCTCCGCGGTCAGACGGAACACCCGGGCGTACTCGCTGCTGGTCAGATAGGGCGTGTCCGTAAGCTGGTGCACCCGGTAGGCCAGGGCGTTGAGCTTGGGATCGCCCACCAGCTCCTCGGGCCGGCCGTCGATCGGGAGCTGGTGCCGCTGGGGATCGTAGATGTACCCGGGCTTCAACGCCGAGATGGCGAAGCCGGGGTTCTCCCGCCCTTCGAGCAGATCGCGGAACGTGCCCGCTCCGGCCCAGCGGGAGGCGAGCACCTGGTCGCCGAAGCGGCTGATCACCATCTGCGCCGCCCGCGCCATGGGCACCGCCGAATCCGAAGACTCGACCACCGTGCGCACATAGCCGAGGATCTCGGCGATCAGCTCGGTCCGGTCCATCTCCGGCGCCGAGCGGAAGGCCGCGACGGTCCGGGAGCTCTCCTGGATCTCCGCCTCGTCCTCCGAGGCTTCCATGAGCCCCACGCGCCAGGGATCGCCGTCGATCATCGAGAGATCGCGCCGGGAGTGGCACACGGCCATCGTCATGTTCCGCAGGCTGTTGAACCCGAGCCAGTTCGTGCTGGACGTGAACTCCGAGAACTCCCGGAAAATAGGCGGCAGCTCCGTCGCCACCAGCTCGCCGCTCGCCGACGCCCGCTCGTAGACCTTGTCCGCGATGTTGCGGAGGAGATCGTCCAGGGCCGACGTCGTGTGCGGGCCCGAGGCCGCCCGGGTGGTCTGCGCCGGCGTGGCGCCGATCGCCTCCTCGAGGAACGTGTCCTGGTCGATCAGGAGATCGCACGCCGCCTTGTACGCCACCGAAGCCGGGCCGACCGCCAGGATGGCGCTGCGCCGGTCGTGCTTCGAGAGGCGCAGGAGGACCGGCGTGAAGTCCGCGTCCCCCGAGAGGATGATGAACTCGTCGAACCGGGTGGGGTGGGAGAGCGCGTCCAGGATGTCCATCACCATGTGGATGTCGGCGCTCGTCTTGCCGCCGGAAGTCAGCGGGGGGCAGTCCACCACCTCGAAGGCCGAGCGGGTGAAATACGGGCGGAAGCGGCCGAACTGGGACGGGTTCAGGTAGCAGCGCCTGAAGAGCACCTTCCTCTTCCGGTCGTCCTCCTCGTGCTCGTGGGGGAGATTGTCCTGAAGCCAGAGCAGCCACCGGGTCGGATCCGTGGCGAACTGCTCGGCGGCGGTGGGATCTTCTCTCTGAAGACCCAGGTAGATGTTATCGAAATCGACGAAGAGCGCCGTCCGCACATGCGACGGGCTCGGATGGGAATCGGGCATCGAGACCTCCAAAGACGGAAAATCGTCCGGCACCTGCGCTCCAAGAACAGCCTGTAGAGCACCCGCGCCGGCTGCCAAGAGTATCAGGACCCGGGCCTTTTCCCGATCCCCCCCGGGGCCGTGTTAGGATTCGGGGACTCACCTGACGTTCCGAAGCCGTTCCGAATCCGTCGTGCCCCGGTGCATTTCGCGCCGGACGGAGCCCGCGCGGCCCTGGTTGCCGCGAAACGGAGAGATCCATGTCCGACCGCTACACCGTGACGACCAGCAAGTCGTGGTTCGCGCGCCTCGCCGAGTCGATCAAGAGCGTGCTGATCGGCCTGATCCTGTTCGTCGTCTCCTTCCCCCTGCTGTTCTGGAACGAGAGCCGGGCGGTCACGACCGCCCGCAGCCTGGAAGAGGGGGCCGGCGCCGTCGTCACCGTCGCCGCCGACGCCGTTTCGCCCGACCATGAAGGAACGCTAGTCCACGTCACCGGCCCGGTCGCCACGACCGGCCCGGTGGTGGACGAAGACTTGGGGATCGAGGCCGACGCCGTCAAGCTGCTGCGCAAGGTCGAAATGTACCAGTGGATCGAAGAAGAGAAGTCCGAGACCCAAAAGAAGCTCGGCGGCGGGGAAGAGACCGTCACCACCTACGAGTACAAGAAAGCCTGGTCCTCGGACCCGGTGGACTCCTCCGCGTTCTACGAACCGGCCGGCCACGAGAACCCCGGCGACTTCCCCCTGCCTTCGACGACCTTCGTCGCCGATCCCGTGACCCTCGGCGCCTTCACCCTCTCCGCCGAACAGGTGGACCAGCTCGACGAGGCCACGGATCTCCCGGTGGACGCCGGCGCGGCCGAATCGCTTCCCGACGGGTTCTCCGCCCAGGTGGACCGGGGCGCCTTTTACATGGGGGCCAATCCCGCCACGCCCGCGATCGGGGACGTCCGCATCTCCTTCCAGGTGGTGAACCCGGAGCAGGCGAGCGTCGTGGCCGTCCAGACCGGCGACACGTTCGCGCCCTACCAGGCCGAAGCGGGCGACGCGATCCTCCTGGTGGAGGAGGGCGTCCACACCAGCGCCGAGATGTTCCAGACCGCCCAGTCGGCGAACACGATGCTGACGTGGATCCTCCGGGTGGGCGGCTTCTTCGCCATGTTCCTGGGCCTCTTCCTGGTCTTCCGCCCGCTCTCCGTCCTGGGCGACGTGGTCCCCTTCATCGGCAGCCTCCTGGGGATCGGCGTAGGCCTGTTCGCCTTCGTGACCAGCTTCGCCCTCACCTTCATCACCATCGCCATCGCCTGGATCGCGGTCCGTCCCATCCTGGGAATCACGCTCCTCGTCCTCGCCGGAGCCGGCCTGTTCTGGCTGATCTCCGCGAACCGGAAGAAAAAGCGGGCCCGGCAGCAAGCCCAGCCGAGCGCCACGCAAGCCGCCTGAGGCTCGCCGCAAGTCTCGACGGCCCGCGGGAAGTTTCCGCGGGCCGCGGGAGTCTCCGGCCGCGGGTGGGAACGCTCGACGAGTCGCGGGAATCCTCGACGAGGCGCTAGAAAACTCCACAAGTCGTGGGAATCTTCGACGAGCCGCCCCGAAGCTCTGTGAGGCGTTGAGATCTTCGACCAGGCGCTTCAAGGTTCTACGAGTTGTTGGAAAGCTCCAGCCTCCGCCCTGTTTTCCTGACTGATGGCCTGTCAAGGCAGATTGGGAGAGTCTGCTGGGAGCGCCGGCATCCTGCCGGCTTCTTACTTCGTTTTCGAGTAGATGGAGTCTAGCCTCTGAAAGGAAAAGGCCCCCAGCGTATTTTTGCCTCTCGACCTAGGAGCCTATTTGCAACTTTCTTCACATTGACGCGGATGATGAAATGGGCGTACAGTTAGGCTTAGCTGAAGAGGAATCAGTCACACACATCACCGCCATCGCTTGACTTCGTCTGTACTATCCGGGCCAGTCGGGCAAGACGTCGCTGATGTATTCGTAGCGCGTCCGGGTCCGGCTCAGAGCGAAGCTCTCGGAGGAGATGCCGCCCCGGCAGGCAACGGAGTAACATTTCTGCCAAGGGATTCGCCTATCCTCAACGGGAAGGGAAGTGGCGGCTATGCAACCTCCTTCCCTCACCGCCCGACGCCTGTGAGGCCGCCGCTCTGGCACCAGAGCGCTTCAAGGGCTCGGCAAAACTCCAACATCCACATCGGGAAGGAGGTCCCCAATGCGTCGTCCTGTCGGATCCATGGTCGCCGTTCTGGGTCTGCTTTCCTCCACTCGCGGCTCGCCGTTCGCCCAGTCGCTCAAGACTGCACAGGAGGATCCCAGGCCTGACAGAGCGCTTTCCTCTCCGGTGCCGCAGAAGTTTGACGAGGAGGAGCGACCGAAGCTGGAGAGACTCTTCCGGATCGCACTGGCCTATCTGGCTGTGCTGATCGGCGCTAGCCTCATGTTGAGCATCTATTTTCTGCGTCAAAGTCCGCCGGATCTTTTACTGGTGGCCCTCTTTACGGGCGTGATCGGGAGCGCGACCGCCGCCTTCGTCTCCGCTCTGGATCGTCACGCCCAGGGCTTGGAGGATCGATACGGTGGGGCGACTCCTAAGCCGGACGCCAAGAAAGAACGGTTCAGTGAGCGCATGTTCTATTGGTTCCTCGGCCGTCCCTGGCTCGGAGCCGTCGTTGGCGTCGCCGTGTTCTGGGGGAGGT
>DATHUD010000945.1:0-9092 GCA_035462575.1 Thermoanaerobaculia bacterium
AAAAGACCGAGTTGTTTCAGCTCCCTCCTCTCCCAGGGAGGGAGGGCGGCGTGGTGGGAGAGGAGGGCCGGGGAGGTGAGGGCCGGGTGGGGGCGAACCCTACTTCTGCAACCTGAACCGCTGCGGGAGCAGCTCGCCGAGCGTGGTCTCCTCCCGCTCCCCCTGGGCATTGACCACCAGGATGGGGAGGTCGTCCACGAACTCCGAGAAGGTCTGGCGGCAGAGGCCGCAGGGGCGGGCCGGGGGGCTCATGTCGGCGACCACGGCGACCGCCTGGGGTTTGCGCAGGCCGGCGGAAGCCGCGGCGGAGATGGCGTTGCGCTCCGCGCAGATCGAGAGGGCGGGGATGCAGTTTTCGATGTTGGCGGCGGCGTGGATGGAGCCGTCTTCCATGAGCACGGCCGCGCCCACGGGGAAGCCGCTGTAGGGCGCGTAGGCGTTGGCGCGGGCCGCCCGGGCGGCGGCGATCAGGCGTTCCCAGTCCATCACGGGCGACTGTAGCACGCCGGCCTCTGTGATATTTTACGCTCGCGCCGGAGACCTGACCGGCGCGACCTCTCATCCACATCACGACGGGAGATTTCCGATGCGCTATAAAGTGACCGTGGTGGGCGCCGGCAACGTGGGTGCCACCGCCGCTCAATTGATTGCCCAGGCCAGCCTCGCGGACGTGGTCCTGGTGGACGTCGCCGCCGAGCTCGCTACGGGCAAGGCCCTGGACATGATGGAATCGGCCCCCATCCTGGGCTTCAACGCCCTGATCACGGGGGGCGGCAGCTACGAGCCCACGGCGGGCTCCCACGTCTGCGTCGTCACCGCCGGCCTCGCCCGGAAGCCCGGCATGAGCCGGGACGACCTTCTGGCCAAGAACACCGAGATCGTCTCCGAGGTCGTCCGCCAGCTCGTCAAGCATTCGCCGGACACGATCCTCATCATCGTCACCAACCCTCTGGACGCCATGTGCGAGGTGGCCCGCCGGGTGTCGGGCTTCCCGCGCGAGCGGGTGTTCGGCATGGCCGGGGTGTTGGACGCCGCCCGCATGCGCTGGTTCATCGCCGAGAAGCTCAAGGTCTCGGTCGAGGACGTGGATGCCTTCGTGCTGGGCGGCCACGGGGACACGATGGTCCCCCTGCCGCGCTACGCGACGGTCAACGGCGTCCCCCTGCCGCAGCTCCTGGACTCCGAGACGATCGAGCAGATCAACGACCGGACCCGGAACGGCGGCGCGGAGATCGTCAACTACTACAAGACCGGCTCGGCCTACTACGCGCCGGGCGCGGCCAGCTACGAGATGGTGGCGGCGATCCTCCAGGACAAGAAGAAGATCCTCCCCTGCGCCGTGCTGCTCAAGGGCGAGTACGGGTACGATGACCTCTTCATCGGCGTTCCGTGCGTGCTCGGCAGCCGGGGCATGGAGAAGGTGGTCGAGCTCAAGCTGACCGTCGAGGAGAAGGGCATGCTCGACAAGTCGGCCCAGGCCGTGCGCGGCCTCGTGGAGGCTCTGCCCAAGGGTTGATCCTCCGCCGGGGAGGGTTCTCCCTCGGAAACCCTCCCCCTCCCTCCTGCGTACCTCACAACGATGCGGAACGCGCGCTCCCTCCTCCTCTGGCTCGTGGCCGGGGCCGCCGGTCTGGCGCTCCTGGTCTGGGCGTATCCTCGCGCGTTCCCGTTTCTCCCCCGGAGCTGGGACCTGTCGCGCGACGAGGCGGTGGACCTCGCCCTGGAGCGCCTGCGGGACCTGGGGGAGCCGGTCGAGAACGCCTACGTGGTGGCCCGGCTCGACGGGGACCCGTTCCTGGAGCGGCGCCTGGAGCAGGCGCTCGCCGGAAGGAGCCGCGAGGATCTGCGGGCCACGGGGCTGCCGGACCGCGTGCTCGCCTGGCAGGTGTTCATCTACCCGCGCGGCGCCCTGCCCCAGGACTGGACCTACCTGGCCCAGATCGCGCTCTCGGGAGACGTGATCGCGCTCCGGCTGCGGCTCGACCCCCAGGCCAAGGGGGCGCCGATCTCGCCGGAGGAGGCGCGCAACCGGGCGGACGCCTTTCTCGCCGCCCAGGGGATCGACCTCTCCCGCTACGGCGAGCCCGAGCTGCGGAGCCAGCAGCTCGCCAGCCGCACGGATCTCGCCGTCCGCTACCAGGACCGCCGGCAGACCCCGGGGGCGGGGAGCTCCCACGGCCTGCAGGTGCTCTTCGCGGGCGACCGCCTGACGGGCTTCGCCCCATGGCTCAACGACCCCAACGAGCGGGACCTCCAGCGCACCATCCAGAACCTCCAGTTCCTCGGCGCGGCCCGGCTGATCTCCATCTTCCTGCTGGCCGCCCTTCTCGCCGTGCCGTTCCTGAAGCGCTACCACGAGGGGGAGATCGGGGTGCGCCGCGGCGTCCAGATCTTCCTCCTGGTGGCCGGAATCGGCCTCCTGCTTCTCCTCCTGTCCGGCCGGCCGGACTCCCAGCAGATCAACTTCGGCTTCGCCTCGCGCGAGCAGACGGCCTGGCTCTACATCCTGTTCTCGCTGGTGTTCGGCACCATCCCGGCCGCGCTCCTCGCCTTTTTCGCCTGGTCCGTGGGCGAGTCGGTCTGCCGCGAGCGGTGGGGGGAAAAGCTCGCGGCCTTCGACGCCCTGTTCAAGGGGGACTTCGCCAACGAGACCCTCGCCCGGTCGTCTCTCCGCGGCTGGATGACGGGCCTCCTGGCCGCCGGTGCCGTCGCGGCGCTCCTCCTTCCCTTGCAGCGGATGGAGGTCTGGCCGCTCATCTCCCAGACTCTCGTCGCGAGCAGCCGGTGGCCGGGGCTGGAGCTGGCCGGGGGGGCGCTCTCGTTCTCCCTGCCGTTCTACCTCGCGATGGTGCTCTGGCTGCTCCCCCTCGCCGTGCGGCGCCTGGGGACGGTCCCGGGGGCCCTCGCCACCTTGCTGGTGGCCGGATGCGTGATCCCGCCGCCGGCGCTGGTCGTCCCCCTGGGCTGGGCCTTCCTGGTGGCCGTGGCGTTTGCGGCGGTCCCCATCGTCCTCTTCCTCCTCTTCGACCTCCTGACGGTGCTCACCGCGGGCTTCGTGGCCCAGGTCCTCTTCGCGGCCCTGCCGATGATCCTGGCGAACGACACCACGGTGCAGGTCCACGGCTGGATCGCCCTGGGCGTTCTGGCCGTGCCGCTCGTCGCGAGCCTCAAGTCTCTGGGGAGCGGCAGGGAGTTCGTCTACAGCTATGAGGACGTGCCGCCCCACGTGCGCCGCATCGCCGACCGGGAGCGCCAGCGGGTGGAGCTCGAGACGGCGCGGCGCATCCAGAGCTCGATCCTCCCGGACCTGCCCCCGCGCCTCGCCGGGGTGGACATCGCCCACTCCTATCTGCCGGCCTCGGAGGTGGGCGGGGATTTCTACGACGTCCTGGCGCTCGAAGACGGCCGGCTCGCGATCGCGGTGGGGGACGTGGCGGGGCACGGCGTGTCCTCCGGCCTCATCATGTCCATGGCCAAATCGGCGCTCGCGGTCCAGGTGACCTTCGATCCTGACGTGGCGGCGGTTTTCAACACGTTGAACCGCACCGTCTACCAGACGGCCCGGAAGCGCCTGCTCGCGACCCTCTGCTACGCTCTGCTCGACCCGCGGCGGCTGGAGCTCCTCTACGCGAGCGCGGGCCACCTCTTCCCCTACCGCATCACGGCCGGGGGGAGGGTGGAGGCCCTGGAGTCGGTGGCCTATCCCCTCGGGGTGCGGGGCGAGCTGAACGTGGAGCCGCGTGCCGTGCGCCTGGCGCCGGGGGACACCCTCTTCCTCTTCAGCGACGGCATCGTCGAGGCCCGGGCCGAGGGGAGCGAGGATCTCTTCGGCTTCGAGCGGCTGGAGGCGAGCCTCGCGAAGCACGCCGCACGGGGCGTCGAGGGGCTGCGGGACGGAATCCTCGCGGACGTGACACGCTTCACCGCGCACGCCCCCCGCGAGGACGACCAGACGATCCTCGTGCTGGGCCTGCCCTGAAAAAAGTTGTTCCGCGGAGCGCCCCCGGCTGTCTCAAGGGGTGATGGCCAGAAACCTTCATGGACCTCTACCACCTGACCGACGAGGAGCTGATCGAGCGGGCCCGCCGGACGCCGGACGCTGCCGACGCCTGCCTCTCCGCGCTCTACCGGCGCTACCAGCCCAAGGTGGCGGCGTGGTGCCTGCGGATCTGCAACGACCGGGACGAGGCGGCGGACGTGGCCCAGGAGGTCTTCCTCCGGGTCCACGAGAGGCTCGGCTCCTTCCGGGGGGACAGCCGCTTCTCGACCTGGCTCTACACGGTGACCCGGAGCGTGGCCATCAACCGCGGCATGGCCGAGAGGCGGCGGCAGACCGAGGCCCTGGACGGCGAGGGGGTGCCCGAGCCGGTCGAGCCGTCGCCGGGGGCGGAGCAGGAGGTGGAGACGGGCGAGATCCTGGCGGCCTTCCGGACGGCGCTGGGGAAGGATCTGGAGCCTCTGGAGGCGAAGGTCCTCTATCTCCACTACGTCGACGGCGTGCCGCTCGCGGCGCTGACCGATCTCCTGAAGCTCACCAACAAGTCGGGCGCCAAAGCCTACATCGTCAGCGGCAAGCGGAAGCTCGAACGGCGGTTCGGCCGCTGGCTCGACCGTCAGTCCGCCGGAGGAGCCCTGTGATGAGAAAGACCCTGGACCAGTGGCTCCGCGCCGCCTATGCCTCCGAGGAGGCCGGCTGCCCGCCCCCCGAGGCGTTCCTGGAGGCGGAGGCTGGCGGCCTCTCCCCCGAGGAGCGGCGGGCGCTCGACGAGCACGCCGCGCGCTGCCCGGCCTGCGCGGCCGAGCGGGACCTCGCCCGGCTCTTCGACGCCGCTCCCGACGGAGCGGACGTGCGGCCGGAGGATCTGGATTTCGTGGTTGCCCGCCTCGAAGAGACCTCGCCGGTCCGTCCGGCCCAGCCGAAGGTGGTGCCGTTCCCCGGTCCCCGGCGCGAGGCGGCGCCCCTGGTCCCGGCCCGGTCCCGCTCCTGGGTCCGTTTCGCCGCCGCCGCCGTCCTGGTGCTCGCCGCCGGGCTCGGCTACCGGGCGTTCCAGGTCCCGGAGCCGGCGCTCCCTCCGCCCGAGGCGGGCGAGGTGGTGCGCGGGGGCGAGGTGGAGGCCGTCTCGCCGGTGGGGGAGGTGGCGGAAATCCCGGGGGAGCTCCGCTGGGTTCCCAGAGAGGGGGCCGCTTCCTACCGGGTCCGGCTCACGGCGGTGGACGGCGCGGTCCTCTGGGAGGGCACGGCGCTCGCTCCCCCTCTCCGAGTGCCGGCGGAGGTTGCCGGCGGCCTGCACCGGGCGGTCGTCTACACCTGGACCGTCGAAGCGCTCGGGCCCGCCGGCGAGAGGCTGGCCTCCTCGGGACCGGTCTCTTTCAAGGCGAAGCCCTGAGGGCTGTAATCCTCCCGTAAGGTAGGGGAGGGTAGCCTGACAACGGAGGTCTGACCATGACGCACGCATCCCGCTCGCCCCGTTCCCGCTCCGCTCTCGCCGCCCTGCTGGCCGCGGCGCTCCTGCTTTCGGCCGCTCCCGAGGCCTCCGCTCGCCGTGGGCGAGGGGGTGACGACAATGGGGGAGGCGGAAACGACAAGGCGCTGAAGCTCCGGGTCAACGACGCCGTGGGCAAGCCCGGCGGCACGGTGGCCATCGTGCTGCGCACCTACGCGGCGCGGCCGATCCGGCAGGGGCAGATCTCGGTCCGCGTGCGGCGGGGCCGGCCGGCCAAGTCCTTCTCGGAGTTGACCGTCGAGGCCCTCACCCAGCCCGTGCGCCCCCTGACGTTCCAGCGCGCGGTCGTCTACAGCACCAAGAGCGACTCGGCGACCCAGGCGACCCCCACGGGCGCGGCGGACAGCCAAGCCGTGAAGATCCAGTTCTCCTCCCCCTCGGCGACCGTCAACGCCTCCGACGGGCCGCTCGCCGTCCTCTTCTTCCAGCTCCACCCCTCGGTGAAGCCGGGGCAGGTGTACACGATCGAGGTCGATCCCTCGATCACTTCGCTCGTGGACGGCGGCGGCAGGCCCATCGTGTTCGAGCCGGTCAACGCGGTCCTCACCGTCCGCTCTCCCTCCGCCCCCCTGAATGTCGAGGCCGAGGGGGACGAGGTCGAGCCGGGCGAGATGGCGGAGCTGGGCGTTCAGACCTTCGAGCCGTTCCGGGTCTCCTCCGGCCGGGTCACGCTGCGCTACAACCCCGCGGCCGCCTCCGGGCCGCCGGCCGTGCGCATCGACCCCCGCTACGGCAAGGCGACCTTCACCGTGGACCGGTCGAAGCCCGGCGTCCTGGTGGTCGACTTCCGGTCGCCGGACAAATCGCTCAACACCGTGCCGGGGACGATCGTGGCCGTGGACCTGCCCACCCGGGCGTCCGCCGGGATCGGCACGGGGTCGGCCGTCACCCTGGACCCGGCCGGGACCTGGCTCAGGAGCGTCAAGGGGCGCAAGCTCAAGCTGAAGCTCGAGTCCGGGCGGCTCGACTTCGAGTGACCCCGAGGGCGGCGAGGGCTCCGAGGCTCAGCAGGACCGCCGCCCCCAGAATCCAGGGGGTCCGCGAGGGCGCCACCGGCGGCGCCTCCCCGACCAGGACGTAGCCCGACCAGAGCGTGGGCCGGTTCCAGCGCGGATCGGCCCGCAGCCGGAGCTTGGCCCGGCGCAGGGCCTCGTCCGGCGGCAGCCCCCGGCCGAGCTGGGCGTAGAGCTGCTCCATGAACGCGGCGGTGGCCGCGTCCCCCACGTCCCAAAGCGTCGCGATCACGGCCGGCGAGCCGGCCGCGAGGAAGGAGCCGGTCAGAGAAATCAGGGCCCGGCCGTCCTCCCCTCCGGAGCCCAGGGCGGTGCGGCAGGCCGCGAGCACGGCGAGCTCGGAACGGCCGTCGAGCCCCGCGATCTCCCGCGGCCTGAGGAGGCCGTCGTCCCCTCCCTCGGGAGAGAGCAGGATGGCCGCCCCGCCGCCCGGCCCCTCGTCCACCACCGTGTGAGTGGCGAAGTGCACCACCCGCGCCCCCCGGGCGTACGCCTCCCGGAACGCGCCCTCCGTGGCCCGCTCCCCCAGGAACACCTCGCTCCGCCCGCCGAGGAGATCGCCGATCGCCGCGAGCTCCCGCCGGGCCGCGGGCAGCGGCACCGGGTCGATCCGCGGGATCTCCGGGAGATTCGAGGAGCCGGGGGATCGGGGCGCGCCGAACCCCGCCAGTCGCAGGGGCGCAGTCTGCCGCGCCCTCTTCCTGCCGATCATCGACGAGCTCGGCAGGTAGGACACGGCCGCCCGCTCGACCAGAGGCACCCCTCGGTGCTCCAGGATCTCGAAGGGCAGATAGTGGAGAAGGCCGTCCGGCGCGATGCGGAGCCTCGCCCCGTCCGAAGGCAGCGGGCCGGCGTCCCCGAGGAGCGCCCGGGAGAGCCCGGCGACCGCCGCGGGATCCGGCTCCCGGCCCCCGGCGAGGCCGCGGTGGACCCGGACGACGGCCTCCACGATCGGCCCGGCGGGTCCCAGCTCCGTCATGTGCAGGCCGGAGCGGCGGATCGTCCACCGGTACAGCCGGTCCTCCCCGAGGAAGTACTCGAGGAGGACGTCGTCTCCGGCGCGGTCCGTGATCTGGCCGGCGGTGAGCGGGGCCGCCGGGCTCCGTCCCGTTCCCAGGGCGTCGAGAAGATCGCGGGCCTTGGCGCGCTGGACGATCCCGAGGGCCCGGCCGGCGAACCCCCGGCCCTGCTGCCGCTGCTCCATCCGCCAGAGCACGTCGACCGCAGCGGCGTAGACCGCGCGCTTGTCTCCGAAATACCCGGACCGCCAGGTGCCCCGGGAGAGCCCTTCACGGACCTTCTCGATTTCCGAGAGAGCGTTCTCCAGATGCTTCAGAGCTCCGGCCAGGTCGCCCCGGGCCGTGGCGATCCGCCCCAGTCCTTCCCGGGCGGACCACCGCCCCTCCGCCGATCCGCTCTCCGCCGACGCCGTGAGGCACCGGCGGAACACCGCCTCGGCCTCGCCGAGCCGGCCCTGTTCCAGGAGGAGGCGTCCGAGATAGAAGAGGTCCTGGATCTCTTCCGTCACGTCGCCGCTCTCCTCGGCGAGGCGGAGCGCCTCCCGGTACGCGCCTTCGGCCTCGCCGGGCCGCGCGAGGTTCAGGTGAAGGGCGAGCCCCAGGTTCAGCGACGCGTTCGAAAGGCCCGCGGCGTCTCCCAGTCGGCGGTAGGTCGCGACGGCCTCCCGGAACGCTTCGACCGCGCTCACGGGGTCTCCCAGGTTGCGGTACATCACCCCGGCGTTTACGAGGAGGGCGGCGCGCCGCCGCGGATCCAGGGCGCCGCTCCCGGCGAGGAGCCCCTTGTAAAGATCCAGGGCCTCCCGGTACGCCCCCACCTTTTCGAGCACCACCCCCTGGTTGATCCGGGCGATCTCCCGCTGCTCGGCCGCCCACGGCTCGTCCCGGTGCCGCGCGGCCAGGTCGCCGGCCTCGGTGTAGAGGCGCATGGCGCCGGAGTAGCGGCCCGCCTGGAGGGCCAGGGCCGCGAGGTTTCCGAGGTTGATCGCCTCGGCTTCCGCATCCCCGAGTTGCCGGTTGATCGCGAGCGCCTCCCGGTAGCCCGCCTCGGCCTCGCCGGCCCGGCCCAGGGCCTCCAGGGTGAGCCCCAGGTTGTTCAGGGTCTCGGCGATCGAGGCGGGGTCGCCGTCTCCCCGGCGCAGGCGGAGGGCCTCCTCGCAGTCCGGGAGGGACGCCCGGAAATCCCCCAGATCCTGTTCAACCACGCAGGCGTTGTTCAAGGCGGCCGCGGCCAGCGCGGGGTCGGTCTTCGCGGTGGCGGCGGCCACCTCGCGGTAGGCCCGGAGCGCCTCGCGCAGCCGCCCCTCCTCGTGGAGCGCGACCGCCCTGTCTAGCGATTGCCCGGAGAGGATTGTGGCCTCCAGGAAGAGGATCCCGAAAAGAAATCTGAAATTGACTGTTCCCTGCACCCGGGCCGCCTGTCTCAAGAGATTGAACGGACAAATGGGCGGGTGACGGGCTCCTTGGATCTCCCCCGCCGTTGAAAGGAGAACCCATGAAACGCAATCACGCCCTGAAGCTTCTCACCCTCCTCACCCTCTCCACCCTCCCCCTCG
>DATHUD010000946.1:0-3628 GCA_035462575.1 Thermoanaerobaculia bacterium
TGGCCGCCCAGCCCCCGGCGGTGACGCTGGAGGGGATTCTCAGCGCCCCGTTCCCGTCCGAGCTTCTGGCCGCTCCGGTTGGGGGGAAGCTCGCGTGGGTGCAGAACGCCAAAGGGGTTCGGAACCTCTGGGTGGCCGAGCCGCCGGAGTACCGGGGACGGCCGGTGACCCGGTATACGGAGGACGATGGGCAAGCGCTCGGAAGCCTCGCGTGGTCGCCGGACGCCAAGACCCTCGTCTACGTGCGGGGCGGCGGGGCGAACCGGCAGGGGGAGGTCCCGAATCCGGCGAGTGATCCCGCCGGGGCGGAGCAGGTGATCTGGCGGGTGGCCGTGGACGGCGGCGAGCCGGTGCGGATCGGGCCGGGGGGCAATCCCCAGGTCTCTCCCAAGGGCGACGGCGTGGCGTTCACCCGAAAGGGGCAGATCTTCTGGGCCCCGCTCGACGGAAGCAAGGAGCCGTCTCAACGGGTGCAGTCCCGGGGCGGCGCCAATTCTCTCCGCTTCTCACCCGACGGCTCGAAGCTCGCGTTCGTGAGCGGGCGCGGGGATCACAGCTTCGTCGGCGTCTACGACATGACGGGCAAGACGCTGCGCTGGATGACCCCTAGCGTGGATTTGGACAGCGATCCGGCCTGGTCGCCGGACGGCACCCGGCTGGCGTTCCTGCGCAACCCCGCCTCGAAGAAGCTCAAGATCTTCCGCTCGAACCGGACCGCAATGCCCTGGTCCATCCTCGTGGCCGACGTGGCAACCGGTCAGGCGAAGACGGTGTTCCGGGCCGATCCCGGAACGGGAAGCGTCTTTTTCGGGATGGTCGCGGCGAACCAGATCCTCTGGGGGGCGGACGACCGGCTGGTCTTCCCCTGGGAAAAGGACGGCTGGCTCCACCTTTACTCCGTGCCGGCCGCGGGAGGCGCCGCGACGCTGCTCACCCCCGGCGCCCTGGAGGTCGAGTTCGTGAGCCTGACGCCGGACCGCCGGGAGGTGGTGTTCAGCTCGAATCAGGACGACATCGACCGGCGCCACCTTTGGCGGGTCGCCGTAGCCGGCGGGCGCCCCGCCGCGATCACCCAGGGCACGGGGATCGAGTGGCTGCCGGTGATGACGAGCGACGGCCGGGCCATCGCGTACTTCCGCTCCGGGGCGAAGCGCCCGGCCCATGCGGCGGTCCGGATCGGCTCGGGCGAGCCTGGGGAGCTTGCGCCGGGAACGATTCCTGCGGACTTCCCCGAGAGCGCGCTCGTCGAGCCCGAGGCCGTGATCTTCAGCGCGTCCGACGGGATGCAGATCCACGGGCAGCTTTTCGTCCCGAAGAACATCCCGAAGGGGGAGCGGCGGCCGGGGCTCCTGTTCCTCCATGGAGGCTCGCACCGGCAGATGATCCTCGGCTGGCACTACTCGGGCTACTACAACAACGCCTACGCCATGAACCAGTACCTCGCAAGCCGCGGCTATGTGGTGCTCGCCGTGAACTTCCGCGCGGGGACCGGCTATGGCATGGAGTTCCGCGAGGCTCCGAGCCAGGGAGTCCAGGGGGCGAGCGAATTCAACGACGTGCTGGGCGCCGGGCTCTACCTGCGCAGCCGGCCGGACGTGGACCCGAAGCGCATCGGCCTCTGGGGCGGCTCCTACGGCGGATTCCTGACCGCCCTGGGGCTATCCCGCGCCTCGGACCTGTTTGCGGCGGGGGTCGACATCCACGGTGTGCACGACTGGAACGTGGGCATCCGCACGTTTTTCCCGGACTACGATCCGACGCCGGACGAGGAGCGGCTCGCCTTCGAGTCGTCCCCCATGGCCTGGCTCGACGGCTGGCGCTCGCCGGTGCTCGTGATCCACGGCGACGACGACCGGAATGTCTCCTTCAGCGAGACGGTCGACCTCGTGGAGGCGCTGCGCGAGAGGAACGTCCCCGTGGAGCAGCTCATCTTCCCGGACGAGGTTCACAGCTTCCTCCGGTACTCGAGCTGGCTCGCGGCGTACCGCGCCACGGCCGATTTCTTCGACCGGAAGCTGGGCCTGAAACAATGAGCCGCGCCGCCGCGTTGTGGAGGCCATGAGAACCGATCGGCTCCCGCCGGGCATCCACCCCATCCGGGGCGTCATGAGCGTCTGCCACCTCCTCGTGGAGGGCCCGGACGCCTGGCTGCTCGACACGGGGATGGTGGGGGAGCCGGTCCTCGTGCGCCGGCTGCTCCGGAGGCTGGGCCTGGGGCCGGAGTCGATCCGCGGGATCGTCCTCACCCACGGCCATCTCGACCACGCGGGCAACCTCGCCTTCTTCAAGGAGTGGACGGGCGCCCGGGTCTACGGCCATCCGCTGGAGCAGAAGCATGTGGACGGCTGCTACCCCTACGAGGGGAAGGCGCGCTGGTGCGGCCGGCTGGAGGCCACAGGCCGCGCGGCTTTCCGGTACCGGCCCGCCGCGATCGACGAGCCTTTCGAGGACGGCGACGTGCTGCCTGTCTGGGGCGGGCTCCGGGTGGTGCACCTGCCGGGGCACACGGAGGGGCACTGCGGGTTCTACAGCGAGAGGCACGACCTGCTCTTTTCGGGCGACCTCTTCGCGAGCTACTTCTTCAACACCCATCTGCCGGCGCCGATCCTGAACAGCCATCCCGAGCTGATTCCGGGGAGCCTCCGGAAGGCCGGAAGGCTCGATCCGCGGCGGATCGTCCCCAACCACTACGACTTCCCGGACGGCGAGCTCCACAAGCGGCGCTTCGAAGGGCTGTGCCGCAAGGTTCTGTCCCGGTCCGTCGGGGTCTTCACGGGAGCCGAGAGATGACGGACATGACGACGCTCCTCCTGCTCCTCGGAGGCCTCCTCGTCCTCGTGGGGCTCGCGGGCACGATCCTCCCCGCGCTCCCCGGCACGCCGCTGGTGTTCGTGGGGCTCCTCGTCGCCGCCTGGGCCGAGGGTTTCGAGAAGGTGGGCTGGATCATCCTGACGATCCTCGCCCTCCTTACCCTCTTGTCCTTCGCGATCGAGATCATGGCTACGAGCATGGGAGCGAAACGGGTCGGGGCGAGCTGGAAGGCGATGCTGGGAGCCGGGATCGGAACGATTGTGGGCCTCTTCTTCGGCATCCCCGGCCTCCTCCTCGGCCCCTTCGTCGGAGCCGTCCTCGGCGAGTACATCGCCTTGAGAGACTGGGGACAAGCCGGGAAGGTCGGCTTCGGCACCTGGCTCGGCCTCCTCTTCGGCACCGCCGCCAAGATCGCCCTCTCCTTCGCGATGGTTGGGATCTTCGTGGCGGCGTACGTGTTGTAGCCAGGAGGGGAGTTCACCGGTGGATCACGAACAGCTCTTGTCGCGAATCGATGCCGATCCTCAAGTCATGGTCGGAAAACCGGTCATCAAGGGGACTCGTTTGACCGTGGAGTTCATCCTGAACCTGCTTGCACAGGGATCGACGGCCGAGGAAATCATCGAAGAGTACAAGGGGCTGACCTTAGAGGACATCCAAGCATGTCTTCTCTTCGCGAGTACGTTGTCACGCCAGGATTGACCGCATGCTGGGAGCGCCGGCATCCTGCCGGCTTCTTACTTCGTTTTAGTTAGTTGGCCGGCAGGGATGCCGGCGCTCCCAGCATGTCGCTCCCAGTCTGTTATCCCTCCACCAG
>DATHUD010000947.1:0-3513 GCA_035462575.1 Thermoanaerobaculia bacterium
TCCCCAGGTCCTCCTCGTCGTAGCGCAGGCCGAGGACGACCTTGAGCGTGTCCTTCTCGAGGAGGTCCTCGGCCCACAGGCTCCGCGTTCCGGTCTCGGCGCTCCCCTCTCCGCCCCGCCAGGACTCCACCACCCCGAGGCCGCCGAGGCCGAAGATCTCCCCGGCCACGTCCACCTGGTTCGGGGCGAAGAGCGAGCGGCGGTCCTCCCGCTCACGCCAGGAGAGGCCGCCTCGCAGCTCGTGCTGCAGATTGCCGGTGCTGAAGAAGTAGCTGGAGCGGAGATCCGCGGCGCGGGTTTCGGCGTCCTCCCCGAGGCCGAACCAGGTGCCGCTCGCGGTTCCATCCGGACCGATCCGGAGGTCTCCGCCCGGTCCGCCCGGAGGGAGGTCCCGCAGGGAGCTCTCCCCTCGGGAGAGCGTGGCGGTCGCGTAGAAACTGAAGCCCACAATCTGGGTGTCCTCGATCCGCCAGCTCTTCTCCCGGCCGTCGCGGTCCCACGTGGTCTCGGGAGCGCGAGTTGGGGAAGCTCCCAGGCCGGAACCGGAGGAGTCGCCCCGGTTCCAGAAGAGCGTGGCGGAATTGCTGTCCGAGAGCTGCGCGTTCGCCTTGAAGATCTCGCTCGCGAGCCGGACCTCCTCGTCCTGCCCGCCGAGTGCGGTGCTTTGGGAATCGCTTCCGTAGACCGATCCCCACACCCAGAGCCGGTTGATGACCAGAGGTCCGCCGCCCTCGATCCCACCCTGCCGGAGCTCGTCGAGCCCATTGCGTTCCGCCTCTCCGTCGCCGGTGCTCGCGAACCCGACGGCCGAGCCGCGCCAATCGTTGGTCCCCCGTTTCGTGACCAGGTTGACCTGCGCGCCCGGGGTTTCGAGGCTCGAGTCCGCACCGCCGGTCGTCACCTGGATCTCCTCGAAGGCGTTGAGGTCGTAATAGGACGGGGAGGCGCCCGGCGTGGTGACCTCGGAGGCCACGGTGCCGTCCAGGGACCAGACCGCCTGGTCCGGGGCCGCGCCCCGCGACAGCGCCACCGCCGCCTGCCCGCTCTCGTTTCCTCCCACGTTGACGCGGTCGGTGAGCACGCCTGGGGCCGACTGGAGGATCGCCCAGGGATCCCGGGCCGTGGGGATCTTCCCGAGATCGTACGCGGTGACCGTGGAGGCGGAGGCCATCCGGCGCTCGTCGATCAACGGGCTCTCGGCGGTGACGACGATGCATTCGCTGACTGCGCCGTCGCTCCCGCCGCCACCCCCGTACGGTCCATCTCCCCGCGGACGGTTCACGGGCACCACGCCCTTCACGAGCTCGATGCCGGCCGGCGCGGTCCTCTCCGCGTCCACCGCCACGAGACTGGTGAAGCGGGTGACCAGGTGGTGCCGCAGGCCGAGCGCGGTGACCTCGCGCTGGGCCTCGTCGCGATCGGGGGCCGTGCCGAGGTCGAGGCCGTCCAGAAGCCCTTCGATCTTGCGCTGCGCCCAGAGCTTGTCGAGGCCGGCCCCGCGGACCCGGGCGGGCGCGGGGAAGGAGTCTTCCCACATCCCGTCATCCCGCGATCCGGAGACCGTGACCGCTCCGGCCGTCCCCTGCCGCACGGTGACGATCAGGGGCTCGCCCAGGTAGAGGTCGGGGATGCGCTCCGGCCACGCCTCGGCCGCCGGGTCGTCCCAGCGGACTGCGAGGTCGCGGAGCATGGGCGCTTCGAGCTGGGCGAAGAGGGATCCCATCCGCTCGGCCACGGTCTCTATGGTGGCGATGTGGGTGAAGGTGCCGCGGCCGAGCTCGGCAGCCTTTCTCAGGAACGAGACGTTCGGAGCGGAGCCGATCGCGACCGTGAACAGCCGCCGCGGGCCCAGGTTCTTTTCGATAAACGGATAGATCTCGGCCTCGTTGCCCACCTGGCCGTCGGTGATGAAGATCGTCTGCGGCACGAGCCAGTCGTACGTGCGCGATTTGACGAAGGCGACCTCCATGCCCGCGAGGATGTTCGTTCCGCCATCCGCGACGAGGCCGCGCACATATCCCCGGGCTTTTTCGATGAACCGCGGCTGCGCCGGAACGCTCGAAGGGAAGAGCGCCTCCGCGTCGGAATCGAAGTCCACGACGTTGAACCAGTCGTCCGGCTGGAGCCGGTCGAGCGCGAGGAGGAGGGCCTTGCGCGCCTGTTCCATCGACTCGCCGTTCATCGATCCTGAAGTGTCGATCACGAAAATCGCCTCTCGCGCAATGCGCGCGCCGATCGCCTCGGGAGCGTCCGGCGGCATCACCATGAGAAGACCGTAGTGCTCGCCGTCGACCTCTTCCGAATAGAACACCGCCCGCGGCTCCCGTCCCACGGCTGGAGACCACTCGAGGAGGAAATCGGAATCGGCCGCCGCCACGCCCTTCGCGAGATCGATCGCGTACCGTTCTTTGGAACCCTTTTCGACCGCGATGCCGTGCGACGGGCTCTCGATCTTGGCGAGCGGGAAGCCGGGCGAGAGGTCCACGTGGAAAGAGAACGGATTGGATGCCCCCGCGGGGAGGACCGGGGCCTCGACGATCGATTCCTCTGCCTTCGTGCCTTCCGGTGTGTATCGGGGCGCTACGACCATGGGGAACCGCAGCCGGAACTTTCCCTGGTCCCAGCGCACGACCTGCTGCATTTCGATCGTGATCTCGACCGTTTCGCCCGGACCGATGTTGGCGACGGACGTGGTGAAGACGTCGGGCCGTTGCTGCTCGACGAGCGAGGCCTTCACCCCCTGCTGCCTGGCAACCTCATAGGTCTGCCGCGCCGCGTTCTTCTCCTGGATCACCCCTTCGAGCACGCGCTCGCCCACGGCCATGCGCAACGTATCGACCGCCGCGCCGTCCGGAAGAGGGAACACGTAAATCCCTTCCAACCAGGCCTTCCCAGGGTTGGTGAAGATCTGCGTCACCTTCGCCCGGGCCACGATCCCGGTCACCTTGACCTCGATCGCTGTGCCGAGAACGGGAGCGGGGAGGACGTTCGCGCTCTCCCCCGCGCGGAAGAACAGCCCGCGGTCCGAAGGTGCCAAAGTCCGCCCCTCCTCCGCGCGGGCGAGGGAGCCGATTATCAGAAGGTACACGAGGAGCGCTGCCGTCAGAAAACGGTTCGATCGCATCTTGAAACCTCCCAGTCCAGTGCCGTCCTCTTGGGGAGACGGGCGGCGGATCGATTGCCCTGATAGAGGGGCAAGGCCGGTGCCAGACTTTGCGGGAGGCGTGAAATCCTTATGGATATTGGTTTCTGGACGAAAGCGCGACCGTGCGGCGAGGGACCCGATTCAACAGGATGAACGGGAAGTGTTCAACGATTTGAGCGGATTTATCGAGAAAACAGAAAATGCGATCGGTTCGTCCTGGAGGGAGGACGGGAGCGTCCCGGGTTTTTACCCCCGCGCCGCCCGGATCATCTCCTCCAGCCGGTCGAGGCCGCCGCGGCCCTCCTCCAGCGAGGGGCCGAAGGAGAGGCGGACGTGCTGGTGGAAGCGGGAGAGGCGCTGGGAGCGGC